>CAUHCL010000047.1 GCA_959604655.1 uncultured Alistipes sp.
CGAGCCGGCACTCACCGAGGGAAGGGCCGACGCCACGGCGCTTATGTAATCCTCGCGCGCCGAGGCGAGCGAGTTGGCGCGCTGCCCCACCGTGGTGGAGTGCTCGACGGCGTAGGCCATGCACTCCTCGAGCGAGAGGCGCTGGGAATAGAGAGGTGTAAATAAAATTGACACGATAATGGTCAAAACCGTTTTTTTCATATTGTTACGATAGTTTTTTTCCTTTGCCCGAAACAGATGCCCAAACCGTGCCACAAGGCATTACGCGTTAATTATCACCGCATTAAGCACAACACCCGACAGCGACAGGTGTCAAAAAATTAGACGTTCCGATTAATTTTTTGACAATCCGAGAAATTCCGCATATTTTTGTTACGAAAATTCTGCGTAAGATGAAAGAGGGTAAACTGCTCATAGTGGATGACAACCGCGGCATTCTGGCGGCCGTGAAACTGCTGGCCGACAAGTATTTCGCCGAGGTGGTCACCCTCGCCTCGCCCAATTCGCTCATATCGACCCTGCGCACGTTCAAGGCCGACGTGGTGCTGCTGGACATGAACTTCAGCGCGGGCATAAACTCGGGAAACGAGGGAATATACTGGCTGGGGCAGATAGCAGAGAAGTCACCCGAAACAAAAGTGGTGCTGTTCACGGCCTATGCCGACATAGATCTGGCGGTGAAGGCCATGAAGCACGGCGCGGTGGATTTCGTCGTCAAGCCGTGGGACAACGACAAGCTGATAGCCTCGTTGCAGAACGCCTGCCGCATGAGCCGCCGTCACCGCGACCCCAAGCGGCGCGACGACACGCATGCGGCCGAGAAACCTATGTTCTGGGGCGAAAGCGAGGCCATGAACCGCATACGCGAGACGGTGGAGAAGGTGGCCGTGACCGACGCCAACATACTCATCACGGGCGAGAACGGCACGGGCAAGGAGATGCTGGCACGCGAGATACACCGCCTCTCGACACGCCGCAACGCCGCGATGGTGAGTCTCGACATGGGAGCCATACCCGACACGCTGTTCGAAAGCGAGCTGTTCGGCCACGTGAAGGGGGCGTTCACCGATGCGCGGGCCGACCGCGCGGGCAAGTTCGAGACGGCGAGCGGCGGCACGCTCTTTCTCGACGAGATAGGCAACCTGCCGCTGCACATGCAGGCCAAGCTGCTCACGGCATTGCAGAACCGCAGCATCGTGAGGCTGGGCAGCAACACGCCCGTGGCCGTCGACATACGTCTGATAACCGCCACCAACCGCGATCTGTTCGACCTCACGGCGAAAGGCGGGTTCCGCCAGGACCTGCTCTACCGCATAAACACCATACACATAACGCTCCCGCCGCTGCGCAGCCGCAAGGAGGACATAACGCCGCTGGCCGAGATGTTTCTCGCGGGATACTCCGAGAAGTACGGCAAGCATGTGGCAGGATTCACGGCAGAGGCGATGGTGCAGCTCACGGCGCACGCGTGGGAGGGCAACATACGCGAATTGCAGCACACGGTGGAAAAGGCCGTGATAATGAGCGACGGCGACACCATAGGCGTCGAACAGCTGCTGTTGCGCCCCGCCACGGCAATAGCGCCCGACGACGGGGTGTCGACGCTGGAGCAGATGGAGCGCAGGATGATACGCGACGCCATAGCCGCCTGCAACGGCAATCTGACGGCGGTGGCGCAGAAACTGGGCATCACGCGCCAGACGCTATACAACAAAATCAAGCGCTACGGACTATGACCAAGCGCAAGATTCCATACAACAAAATCCTCGTGCGCGTGGCGATCATAGCCGCGGGATCGGCCCTGACGGCCGTGTCGGTCATCATGCACGTGCGGTCGCTGCTGGTGCTGTCGGTACCCGCGGTGATAGCGGCGGCGATCTCGCTGGTGAGGATCTACGGCGACATAATGAAGCGCATAAACTTCATATTCAACGCCGTGCAGAACGACGACTACGCATTCCGATTCGCCGAGAACCCCAACCTCACCGACCATGCGCTGATAAACTACTCGCTCAACAGAATAAAGGAGGTGCTCGACAACGCCAAATTGCAGATACGCGAGAAGGAGAAGTATTTCGAGCTGATAACCGAGTGCGCCGACATAGGCATCATCACCGTCATGCGCAACGGCACCATATTGCAGGCCAACAGCAAGGCGGCCCATCTGTTCGGATTGATGCGTCTGACCCACATCGAACAACTGAGGCCCGCATCGGCCGCGCTGGTCGACACGCTGCGCACCATACGCCGCGGCGAACAGCGGCTGGTGCAGTATGTCGACGAGACGGGCGACATGAATCTGTCGCTGAGCTGCTCCGACATGCAGATGGGCGAAAAGGAGTTGCGCGTGATAACCATAGGTGACATAAACAACGAGCTGAGCGAGAAAGAGATCGAGTCGTGGAACAAGCTCACGCGCATACTCACCCACGAGATAATGAACTCGCTGGCGCCCGTCACATCCATAAGCAACACCCTGCTCTCGTCGTCGGTCGACGGCAGCGAGCTGCGCAACGGTCTGCAAACCATACACTCCACGGGCGAACGGCTGCTGTCGTTCGTAGACTCGTTCCGCCAGGTGACGCGCATACCGTCGCCGCGCAAGACGCCGCTCTACGTCGCCGACCCCGTGAACGAGGCGGCAGCGCTGACCGACATGCGCGGAATAGAGTTCACGCAGGAGATAGAGCCGCACGACATAATGATATACGCCGACCGCACGCTCATCACGCAGGTGATGGTCAATCTGCTGAAGAACGCGCGCGAGGCCGTGGCCGAAAGCGAGGGCGAGAAGCGAATAGCGGTACACGCCGCACTGGACCCCGACGAACGCGTGAACATCGAGGTGAGCAACAACTGCGGCCCCATTCCGCCCGACGTGGCCGAGAATATCTTCACGCCATTCTTCACCACCAAGAACGGCGGCTCGGGCATAGGACTCGCCGTATCGCGCCAGATAGTCCGCCTGCACGGCGGATCGCTGCGCCTGACGAGCAACCGCCCCGACTGCGTGGCATTCACCGTGACGCTCGATTAAACACTCCAAGACATAGCTGCCGAGGAAAATGAAGTCCCGACCGACTGCGCGGGCTGCAATATTCACACGCGCCAGCCAGTCCCGCGGCAGAAGCGATTTCGGGAAAAGGGCGGTCGCGGCGACGGAGCGTAAAGAATCGGAGACTTTTTGATCCTCAAAAATGCGAAGCATCCGATTCAGCATAGGCGCAAGGCAGACCCCGAAATCGTTTCACCGCGGCACATTTTGGCTCCACCTTTTGGGTGACAAAAGGTGGAAACATTATAAAAGTATTTGTGGTTAGGGTAGCCGCAGGCGGACAATCTCGGGCAAAATTTATCTTCGGCGGCTGCGGGGGTCGCGCTTTAGGCGCGAGCCGCCGAAGATAACGCCGCTCCGCGGCGAGGTTGTTCGGGCAGCAGCCTGCGGGGACCGCGACGTGAACATTCGCGAACGACTGCGGGCCTCCGCCGGGGCGAGGCTGCGGCCCGCGCAGTCCTGCGGACTGCAAAATATGTTGCAGGCAAAACAACGTTATCGCAGTTCGGAAAGGCTATTTTATTATAAGGACATTGACCAGCTTGACGCCCGAAAGGCGGTTGATCTCGGCGGCCAGCGATTCGCGGCGGAAAAAGAGTTCGGAACGGGCCACGCTCGACGATATGTGCGCGTAGAGCACATGGTTCTCCAGCCGCAGCGACACGGTGAGGTCGGCCACGCGGTCGCCCACGATCGTGCGCCACGTGTCGGGCAGGCGGCCCTCGGCGACCTTGGCCGCGATGTAGGGGCGCGAAAAGAACTCGTCGAGCAGATCGCCCATCAGCATGGTCTTGGTACGTCTCATGGTCTGACGTCGCCTCCGTCGACGGTGAAAAGCGAGTAGTGCGACTGCGAGCGGGAGAGGATGGTTTCGAGCCGCACCTTGTTGCAGTCGGTTATACATATCTGTCCGAATCCCTCGCCCGACACCAGCCCGAGCAGCTTTTCCACACGGCGCATGTCGAGTTTGTCGAACAGATCGTCGAGCAGCAGGATGGGTTTCTCGCCCGAAGCCTCGGCCGAGAGAGTGTACTGGGCCAGCTTGAGGGCTATGAGGAACGATTTCTGCTGCCCCTGCGAGCCGTATTTGCGCAGCGGGTAGCCGCCGATGCGGAACACTATGTCGTCGCGATGGATGCCCGAGGTGGTGAAGCGGTTGAACATGTCGCGTTCGCGCGAACGGCGCAGCACCTCGGTCATGGGCGCCTCGGCCAGCTCGGAGCGGTATACGATCTCCACCTGCTCGCGGTCGTCGGCCAGGATGCGGTAATACTCCTCGACCGAGGGACGCATGCGCTCCACCATCTCGCAGCGGCGCTCGTAAATGCGCGTGCCGTGCTCGGAGAGCTGCATGTCGTATATGTCGAGCATGGCCTCGTCGGTCGAGGTCTTCAGGAAACGGTTGCGCTCGGCCAGCACCGCATTGTAACGCATGAGCGCGGCCAGATAGGCGCGGTCGAGCTGCGAGATGAAGCCGTTGAGATAGCGGCGGCGCTCGTCGGCCGCATCGGTAATGAGTTCGGTATCCTGCGGCGAGACTATCGCCACGGGGAAATTGCCCACGTGGTCGGCAATGCGGTCGTACTCCTTGCCGTTGCGCTTGAGCACCTTGCCGCCGCGCCGCGAATAGGAGCAGTTGACCAGCTCGTTGCCGCCGCCGTCGGTCAGATAGGCCCCTTCGGCGACGAAGAAATCCTCGCCGTGGCGCACGCTCTGGCCGTCGGTCATGGTGAACGCCGACTTCGACATCGAGAGGTAATGAATCGCGTCGAGGACGTTGGTCTTGCCCGCCCCGTTGTCGCCCACGAAGCAGTTTATGCCTTCCGACAGAACGATTTCCGCCTGGGAGATATTCTTGAAATTTATGAGCTGAAGTTTTTTCAGATACATGGCCTGCGCGATTTACCCGTCAAAGTTACTGCTTTTTCGGCGACTTCGCCCGCTTTTATATGCACGATTCACATTTTTGGGAGTCGGTTTATGCGTTTTTTGTCTTTTTTATTATATTTTTGCACTTTGAAATAAAATGAATATCAACTGAAAAATTATAAAGTTATGTCAAAAGAGGCAGCTACTCCCCAGGAGGAGATCCTCGAAGCGGCTCAGGAACAGACCGAGAACTTCTTCGAGAAAAACAGTAAAACGATGGTGGTCGCACTCGCTGCGATCTTCGTTCTCGCCGCCGCGGTATTCGGATACAAGAAACTCGTGGTAGAGCCCCGCATGGGAAAGGCGCAGGAGATGCTTTACGAGGCGCAGTACCGCTTCGAGCAGCAGAACGCCGACTACGCGCTGGCACTCGACGGCGACACGAGCGCCCCTGGATTCGCCGAGGTGGCCGACAAATACGGCAATACGCCCGCAGGCAATCTGGCGAGCCTTTACGCCGCGTCGTGCGCGCTGCGTCTGGGCGACCTCGACCGCGCGGAGAAGTACATCGGCAAGTATTCGGACGTGAAGGGCGTCCCGGGCCGGATGGTCAACGCCATGGCTGCGGGAATCAAGGGCGACATCGCGGTCGAGAAGGGCGACTACGCCAAGGCGGCGGCGCTGTTCGAGAAGGCCGTGCACGCGAGCGACAACGATTTCACGGCTCCCATGTATCTGCGCAAGGCGGCTCTGGCATTCCGCGCCGCAGGCAACGAGAGCAAGGCCGAGGAGTGCCTGCGCATCATACAGCGCGACTATCCCGCATCGATCGATGCCCGCGATGCCGCGAAATACGCAGACTAACCATAACACGGGCAGTCAGGTGGAGCGGTTGAGGATAGGAATAATCATCGTGGACGAACAGATCAGTTTCGCCCACAGGAATCTGTCGGCCGCAATCGAGAGCCTTAAGGCTCTGGGATGCGTCGAGCAGGAGATGTCGGTGCGCCATGCGCCCAAGCTGTTCGACGTGACCACGATCACGCAGTTCTTCGCGGAGTACACCGACGTGGACGCCGTGGTGGTGCTCGCCGAAAACGACGGATCGCCCGAGTATTCGGCCATGCTTTACGGGGTGACCAAACTCATCATATCGTGGAACATGCCCGTGGCCGTAGGCGACTGCACGGCAGCGGCGGATGCGGTGGACATGGTGAACACGCAGAACGAAATGGAGGCGGCAGCGCCCGAGAGCACCAAGCCCGACAAGAAATCCATCAACTGACCGAGAAACGATTCGACGATCGCCCGCGGGGCGACGTGCAAACAGGCGGGCCGTCCGATTCTATCGGGCGGCCTTTTTTGCAGTGGAGGAGGGGGGGGGTATCGGTCGGGATCGGTATCGCGGGTTTCGGGCCGCGACGACGAAGGGCATCACCGCTTCTCGCGCAGCGAGCCCACCAGATAGAGCAGCGCGACGACGCCCGTACAGACCAATCCGATGCGCGAATTGCGCGTCACGACCAGCAGGAGCACGTAGATCAGCGACAGCCCGACGAGCATGGTCGAGGCCGAGAAACCCTCGTAGCGTCGGTATTTGCGGCGCGCTATGCTGAAGCCGTCGGCCGAAAGCGAGTATTCGATCCTGCCGCGCTCGCGCCGACGCGAGCCGCTGTACCAAACCGAGGCCAGGCAGTGCTTGCCCTCGGGGGCGTCGGAGTCGTAGAGCGTATGCGACCCCATCGGGCGGTCCTGCTGCCAGAATCCCGCCTGCATGACCCACCGATTGCGGTCGGCCGTGGTGCGGGTATGGATGCCGTAGCCCTGACGCATCCCCACCTCGTCGACCTCGCCGATGTAATACCCGTCGGCATACTGCACGAACCGCAACAGGTCGCGGCGCTCGGCCACGTCGGCTATATTGCCGCGCAGCCGCTCGCGATACTCGGGCATGAGGTCGCGGCCCCAGCGGCGGATCTTGCGCTCTACGAGGTCCGCATACCAATCTATCTCGGCTATCGCCTTGTCACGATCCATATCACCAAATCTTTGCGGGTCACTCCACGGCCTCGAAAGGAGCCTCGGCAGCGCCCGTGAAGCGGTAGAGGCGGATCACGCTGCCCTGACCCTTCTCGTTCCTGTAATTCTCGGAGATATAGAAATATCCGCCGCCCAGCGAGCACAGCCCCGTGGCGCCGTACTTGAAATTCCATCCGCAGATGCCGTCGGCAGCGGGACGCTGCACGCCTCCTTTAAGCGGCACAACATTGCCGCGGCGCACATATGGCACTCCGCGCAGAGACTCGCGCGCGGGGCGGGCTGCGCCGTCGACGGCGAAAAGCGCGTAGTTGGGATATTGCGGCTTCTTACCCTGATACACGGCCATGAACCAGCTGCGGGTATCGGCGTCGTACTCCAGATTCTGCACGCCGTAGGTGGTGTTGCCCGTAAAGGCGAAGTACACGCCGTCGGGACGGGCGGGACCCGCGGTGTGCATGTTATCCTGCGAGAGAGGCTTCTCGTAGCGCCGCCAATTGCGGGTGTCGTATTGCAGAAGCACCTGGTAGTCGTTGTCCGAACGGTCCGGCTCGCCGTAGATGCCGTAGGCGACGGTAAGGTACATGCGGCCGCCGCGACGGCCGAAACGGGGCCCGAAGCTCACGCCGTCGATGCCGCTGCACCCGAAGCGGTGGGGTTTGCGCCCCTCGGCGGTCCCGACCTCGGCCAGATAGTCGTCCAGCACCGTGGGAAGATATACGGTGGTCATGATGCCGTCCTTCTCGGCATCCATGTCCGTGCGCGTGATGCGGTCGACGTCGAACACCGCGATATAGAAGGCGTTGTCGAGCTGCCGATCGCTGCTCTCCATGCACAGGATGCCCTTGCCGATGGCGTCGTTCTTATACTCCAGCGAGCCGTAGACCCGACCGTCGGCGTCGTTGAAGTCGAGGCACCCCAGGTGCCCCAGCAGCCCCTTGACCGAGCCGACCACATTGCCCTGCATGTCGGTCTTGACGAGCATGGTGGTGTAGGAATAGTAGATGTACTGCCGCTCGGTGTCGACGGCGATGCCCTGTATATGGCCCGCCTTGTAGGGGCCCGACCGAATGGTGCGGGGCAGCTGCGAGGCGTCGACGGCGGAACGGCCGCTCTGCGCCGAGGCGGCAAATGCGACGGCGACGGCAAGCGCCGCCGAAAGGATGTGTTTGACAATCATAATCAGCGTTGGTTTTATCGCTTTCGGATGGCAGTTCGTCGACGGCGACGGAGTGCACGAGCCTCGGGCGAGTTGCAGTCCGCCGCAGTGGGGCGGCGGCGAACTGCCGACATGGCACAGCCATGCCGACAGGTAATTTATTCTATATCCTCGAACTCACGAAGTTCGCCCGTCACCGAGTCGATGATGAATCCGCGGACCACGATGTCTTTGGGAACCAGGGGATGATGCTTTACCAGATGGACGCTGCCGCGCACCGATTTCTCCACGTCGTCGAAGCCGCTGAGCCACGCGTGCAGGTCGATGTTGCAATACTCCATCATATCCAATTGCTCGTCCGTGACGCCGTGGGCGCGGATGTGCTGCAACATCACCTTGCTGTCCATGTGCTGCGCGCCGCAGTCGGTGTGGCCTATTATCATGATCTCCTCGACCCCGAGTTCGTAGATGCCCACCAGCAGGCTGCGCATGGCGCTGCCAAAGGGGTGCGTAATGGTGCCGCCCGCATTCTTTATCATCTTCACGTCGCCGTTGCGGATGCCCAGCGCGGCGGGGATCAACTCCACCAGGCGGGTATCCATGCAGGTGACCACGGCAATCTTCTTGTCGGGATACTTGTTGGTCAGATACGACTCGTAACCCTTCTTGGCCACGAAGGCGCGGTTGTATTCCAGCAGTTCGTCTATCATAAAAGCGCTGTTTTATCTTCCGACAAATATACGGAAAAGTAACCGAACCGCCGCATGCGGGAGGGTAAAAAACCGCCCGATCAGTTCAATGCGCGGTATTCGTTGGGAGTGCAGCCCGTGGTCTTCTTGAACAGACGGCTGAAGTGCTGCGGATATTTGAATCCCAGTTCGTAGGCCACCTCGGCGACCGATCGGCTGCGGTCGAGGATGCGCTCCTTGGCGATGTCGATGAGTCGGATCCTGATATGCTCCTGCGCCGTGCGTCCCGTCTCCTTCTTCACCAGATCGCCGAAATAGTTGGGCGACAGGCATACCTTCTCGGCGAAGCGGCGCACGGTGGGGATGCCCTCGGTCTGCGGCAGGTCGGAGCGGAAATATTCGTCCAGCAGACGCTCGAAGCGCAACAGCACGTCGCCGTTGGCGTCGGAGCGGGTGATGAACTGGCGCTCGTAGAAGCGCACGCAGTAGTCGAGCAGAAGCTCTATGCTCGCGCAGAGCAGCCGTTTGGTGTGGCTGTCGACGGCGTGGTGCAGCTCGGCGTCGATCCTGCCGAGGCAGTCGATCACCATGGCGCGCTCCGACTCCGACAGATGCAGTGCCTCGTTGACCTCGTAGGAGAAGAAGGTGTACTCGCGCATGCGCGACGCCAGCGGAGTCCCGCGGAACAGATCGGGATGGAAACAGAGCGCGAAACCTTTGGGTTGGAAGAGGGTGCCGTCGTCCTCGACGCCGTAGACCTGACGCGGCGCCACGCACACCAGCGTACCCTCCTGGTAATCGTAATGCCGACGGCCGTAGCGCACGTCGCCGCAGTGCACCTGCTTGAGAAACACCGTATAGAACCCGAAGTTGTGAAGCGTGTGGCGCATCGGGCCGCACTTCGAGAAGTCGATCACGCTCACCAGAGGGTGCAGCGTCTCCACGCCCATGAGGGCGTTGTATTCATACACATGATCGAGGGTCAGGATATCGCTCATACCGCAGCGGTTTTGCGGCGCGGGGGCAAGCCCTAAGCTCGCCCGCAGGCCATGTTATCGTCATCGCAAATATACGGTTTTTCGCGCCGACAGCGCACACCCGCCGACCGCTTTCCGTAAAATCGGTTGCAACTCCCGTAATCGGTATCATCCGCATGGCGGAACGAGGCGGTAAATTTGCGGCAGGAAACAAAATGTCGGCGAAGCATGGTCCTCGGCCTGCGGACTTAGGAGGCATTTTTCGGGACGCAGCCTGCGGGGACCGCGACGTGAGCACCTGCGAACGACAGCGGGCCTCCGCGGGGCGAGGCTGCGGCCCGCGCAGTTCTACGAACTGCAATATGCGTCGTCATGCCTGCGAACCCGCAGACCGAGGATCGGCATTGCAAACGAAAGATTAGCAGTACATTAAATATAATTATCATGAAAAAGAGACTTTTGATGCTCACCTTCGCAGCCATGACGGGCGCGACGGGCGCGACGGGAGCCGATGCGCAAAACGGCGGGAAAAGGATACTCACCGTATACTTCTCGCACAGCGGCAACACCCGAGCGGTGGCCGAGATGATACACGAGGCGGCGGGCGGCGACATAGCCCGCATAGAGACCGTCAAGCCCTACCCGACCGAATACCGCGAGGTGGTAGACCGCGCCAAGAAAGAGGTGGAGTCGGGATTCCGCCCCGAGATAAAGGATATGCCGCTCGACATGGACGACTACGACGTGATCTTCGTGGGCTCGCCCTGCTGGTGGTACACCATGGCGCCCGCCGTGGCCACGTTCCTCTCGTCGCACGACTTCAAGGGCAAGAAGATCGTGCCCTTCATGACGCACGAGGGCAGCCGCTTCGCCCATACGCTCGACGACATGCGCAAGATATGCCCCGACGCCGAGCTGCTCGAAGGATTCACCGTGCGCGGAGGCAAGGCCTCGGAGGCGGATCCCGACATCCGCAAATGGATCGAGCGTCTGGGACTGAAGCGATAATACGGCCCGCCGAGCCGCACGAAAAAATCCGCGCCGCCCATCGGGGACGACGCGGATCCGTTTTTTCTCGGGGTCCGCTACTCCGCAGCCTCGGCGGCACCTTCGGCAGCCTGCGACTGCGCGGCATTGCGCATGACCTCGGTAAGATAGGTCTCGATCTGCTCGGCCGTGGTATTCTTCAACAGCACCTGCTTCTTGTCGTCGAGCAGATAGATGCGCGGCATGGCACGCAGGTCGTAAAGATTCTCCGACTTCAGACGGCCCGTGACGTCGCGGGCATTGATCCAGTCGGCGGGAATGTCGCTCTTGTGCTTATCCCACGCGGCCGCGTCGGCCGACGGGAACACGGCCAGCACGGTGACGCCGCCCGCACGTTGCAGATAGCTCGTCATGCGCGCCTGCGTGAGGCGGAAACGCTCGATCTTGCAATCCACGCAATCGGGGTCGTAGAAGAAGAGTATCGTCACGGGAGAGACCACCTCCGAGAGCTTCGATCGGGTGCCGTCGGCCTGCTCGAACTCGAAGTCGACAGCCGCGCTGCCCTCGTTGTTCATCTCCAGCAGGACCAGCTGCTTCTGGTAGGGCGTCTTGTCGGCCTTGGCGATCTTTTTCGACACCAGACCCGCGCGCAGCAGGGAACGGTAGGCCGATTCGTTGTACATGGGCGACGACACCCCGTAGAGATACTTGTCGCCCAGGGCCAGCAGACGCACCACGCCCGTCTTGCTCGCCTCGGCACGCTTCACGGCCGCGGTCCACGAGCGGTCCAGCGCCTCGTCGTCGAGCAGCATGAAGATCGACACCATGTCGACGAAACCCTGCTCCAGCACCTCGTCGGACACGGTGTTGAAATCCACGTTGTCCCAATAGTGCTCGCCCAGATACTTCGCACGCGCCACGTGGTCGGTAATCTCCTCGGGGATGGTTATCATGGGGAACTTCTCCTGCGCCGCGACATGCGCCGATGCCGCCGCAAGCAGCAGGAAGACAATCAAAATGCGTTTCATTATCCTTACAATTATTAATGCGATAAAACAAATGTAAAAAATTATTTCCGTTCCTCCAAACGTTGCGGACGATATAATAACGCATCCGCTCGGCCGAATGTTGCACGGTGCGCTCTCAGGTTCGCCGCCGGCGGCGGAAATGCTTTAGCAGTCCGCCGCGTGGGGCGGCGGCGAACTGCCGATATCGCACGGCGATATCGAAAAACAGGCATGTAAGCCCTCCGCCGATTCTCGCCGAGGCTCGTGCACTCCTGCCGCCGTCGGCGAACCGCAAACGATCCGCAATCCCCCGCCCCGCTCTTGCCTGCGATCATTTTTTGCGGCACGGGAAATAATGTATAACTTTGCGAAATAACTTACGATCGGTATGAGCAAACCTTTGGCAGAGCGGCTGCGGCCGCGAACGCTCGACGAATACATAGGCCAGACGCATCTGGTGGGCCCCGACGGCGTGTTCCGCAAGTTCCTCGAAACGGGGAACGTGCCGTCGTTCATCCTGTGGGGTCCCCCGGGCGTGGGCAAGACCACGCTCGCCAAGCTGGTGGCAGGCAGCCTCAAACGCCCGTTCTACACACTCTCGGCCGTGACCTCGGGCGTGAAGGAGGTGCGCGAGGTGATAGAGTCGGCCCGCAAGCAGAGCCTTTTCAACCAGTCGACGGCATTCCTGTTCATCGACGAGATACACCGTTTCAACAAGAGCCAGCAGGATTCGCTGCTCGGCGCGGTGGAGCAGGGCACGGTGACGCTCATAGGAGCCACCACCGAGAACCCCTCGTTCGAGGTCATCTCACCGCTGCTGAGCCGCTGTCAGGTCTACATCCTCAAGTCGATGAACGACGATGAGCTGGCCACGCTGCTCGACCGCGCCGTCACCTCGGACGAGGAGCTGCGACAGCGCAACGTGAAAGTGGAGCAGACCGCCGCGCTGTTCAAGTTCTCAGGCGGCGACGCGCGCAAGCTGCTCAACATACTCGACATCATAGCGGGCGCCACCGACGGCGACATTACCATCACCGACGACTACGTGACGCAGTGTCTGCAACAGAACATAGCGCTCTACGACAAGAACGGCGAGCAGCACTACGACGTGATCTCGGCATTCATCAAGTCGGTGCGCGGCAGCGACCCCAATGCCGCCATATACTACCTGGCGCGCATGCTCGCGGGCGGCGAGGAACCGCGTTTCATAGCGCGGCGGCTCGTCATTCTCGCCTCGGAGGACATAGGGCTGGCCAACCCCAACGCGCTGCTGCTGGCCAACGCATGTTTCGACACCGTGCACAAGATAGGTATGCCCGAGGCACGCATAACGCTGGCCGAGACGACCATATATCTGGCCACGAGCCCCAAGAGCAACTCGGCCTACATGGCCATAAACAACGCTCTCGGGTTCGTGTCGCACGACACGACCAACCGCCCCGTGCCGCTGCATCTGCGCAACGCGCCCACGCGGCTGATGGACGAGGCGGGCTACGGCAAGGGATACAAATACGCGCACGATTTCGACGGCAGCTTCGTCGAGCAGGAGTTTCTGCCCGAATCGCTCTCGGGCCGAAAATTCTACCAGCCCAACACGCAGAACGCCTCCGAGGCGAAGATAGCCGAGCGGATGAGGCAGCTGTGGGGCAAGAAATACGAATAAGGGTATGCTATTTGAAACGCAACCATTTCGTTAAGCCGAGTGCAATCGAGCTTGCTCGAATTGCCGAGGCGAGAAATGGAAGAATGAAATTCAACGTAAAAAATCGCGATACACAATGTACTGCAAATCGTTCATAATGTTTTTGTCGATGCTCGTTCTCGCCGAGGCTGCGGGAGCGGCAGGGACGACGGCGGCCGCGCCCGAAAAGCGGACATATCTCTATGCGGTGAAGGATGCCGACTCGCTCTATCTCGACCACTACGCGTCGCCCGCAGCCGAAGGGGCACGCCCTTGCATGATCTTCGTGTTCGGCGGCGGCTTCGTGGGCGGCACGCGCGACAACGCCGAGTACCTGCCCTACTTCGATTATCTCACGCGCAAGGGCTACGACGTGGTGTCGATCGACTACCGACTGGGGCTCAAGCCGCTGCGGGGTGTCGACCGCAAGATCTCCACGCGCGAGATGGTGGGGCTGTTCAACAACGCAGTGTCGATAGCCGTCGAGGATCTGTTCAGCGCCACCCTCTTCGTGCTCGACAACGCCGACGAGTGGAAGATCGACACCGACATGATCGTCACGTGCGGATCGAGCGCGGGCGCCATAACGGTGTTGCAGGCCGAGAACTCCGTATGCAACCGCACCGCGGCGGCGGCCGTGCTGCCCGCGGGATTCAACTACGCGGGCGTGATCTCGTTCGCGGGCGCGATATTCTCGGTCAGCGGAGCGCCCAAATGGGAGAACGAACCCGCGCCCGTGATGTTCTTCCACGGCAACGCCGACAATCAGGTGCCGTTCGAGAAGGCGTCGCTGTTAGGCGTGGGATTCTACGGCTCTAAATTCATATTCGACCAATTCGAGAAGTACGACTGGCCCAGCTGGTTCTACACGCTCGACTATCAGGACCACGCCATGGCCGTCACACCCATGGACGACAACCGCACCGAGATCATGACCTTCCTCGACGACTTCGTGCGCGACCGTCGCCGCATGACCGTCATGACCGAGGTGCGCAGCGACGAGTTTCCGCCGCGCAACACCAAGTTCAAGGTGATGGATTACGTCAAGGCAAATTATTCGGAGTAGATACCCGTCCCTTGCCTGCAAAATGTTTATCTTCGGCGGCTGCGGGGGTCGCGCTTT
>CAUHCL010000048.1 GCA_959604655.1 uncultured Alistipes sp.
TGTTCGCCGACGGCGGAGGACTCGCACGAGCCGAAAGCGAGTTGCAGTCCGCCGCGTGGGGGCGGCGGCGAACTGCGCGGTTCTGAAGAACCGCAATATTTCTTTTAATGATTTTTCTTACGTTACCTTTTGTTCGGACAAAAGGTAACCTAAAAACCGCCGCGGTGAAACGATTTCGGGGTCGTCCTTGCGCCTGCGCTGAATCGGATGCTTCGCATTTTTGAGGATCAAAAAGTCTCCGATTCTTAACGCTCCGTCGCTGCGGCCGCCCTTTTTCCGAAATCGCTTCTGCCGCGGGATGGGCTGACGCGTGTTAATATTGCAGTCCGTTAGGACTGCGCGGGCCTCCGCAGGCTGCTGCTCGACAGTCGGATTCGATGTTGCGATAATATGGCTCCGTTATATTCGGATATGTGATTGATTTCAGAAGAACGTAACCACGTCGGCCGTGGCGGTGGCCGACACCTCGCCGTGGGTCGTCAGGGTGCTGTCGGCGGCGCGGACGGCGAGATTCTCCACCGCCAGCACGAGACTCTTGCGCGACAGCGAGGTGAACAGCTCCACCAGATCGTGTTCGAGCCGTGCCCACGCTCCGTTGCGCTCCGCGGGCGAGAGTTTGGCTCCCGCGTCGAGCGCGTGCAGCGTCACCGAATAGGTTATCTTGCCGTGGCTGCGCCCCTCCATCGACGAGAATTGCGGCGGCGAGAGCCACATGGCGGGGTAGGCGGCGATGTGCTGCGACATGTAGCGGTCGTCGGCCGAATGGAACTCGTATCCGTTTTCGGCGGCGATGCTCTCGACGGCATTGAGCAGGTAGGTTCTGTTCATAATGTTGAGTTTTGTGTTGATATGTTGTGAATAATCGTTTATTACGTGTCGATAACTGTGCGGGCGCTGCAACGGAGTGTCATGTTTGTCTGCGTGTTGAGGCGTCGTGCGGGCATTGTCGATAACTCGGTGCTGCGGGGTGCGGCGATGTCGATAATTTTTCGCGGGCGTAATGCGACAGCAGTCCGCCGCAGTGGGGCGGCGGTGAACTGCATGGCTCAAAGAGTAGCAGACGAACGCTCTCGGGTAAAATTTATCTTCGGCGGCTGCGGGGGTCGCGCTTTAGCGCGAGCCGCCGAAGATAACGCCGCTTCGCGGCGAAGGTGCTCGGGCTGCGCGATTCTGCGGGCCGCAGTCTCTGCCCCGCGGAGGCCCGCAACTCACTTGTCGTTCGAAAGCGGTCCCCGCAGGCTGCTGCCCGAGTGCATCCGCGTGCCGTCCGCCCTTTCGGTCGGATTCATAAAGTTAAAAAATTGATATATGAGTTTCTCTTCGACTACGGCGCCCTCCCCTGTGGTATGCCGTTTGACAGTGCAAATATAATATGCGAAAACCCGCTTGTCAAGAGTTTTGACAATAAAAATTCAATTATTTAATTACGCCATGCTCCCTGCCGCATCCCTTCGAACGGTCAAGGCATTGAATCGCATGCACATGCGTCGGCCGACGCGGTCGAGACGGATGCGACCGCGTCGAAGCGAAAGCCCCTGAACATTCCGCCGCCCGAATACCTATTATTCCGTTATAATTATTACATTTGCAAATCAACCCGCCCGCAGCAGCGCGGGCAAAAACGATATCATCATGGAGCAGGAACTCACCGTAGCGCTTATCTACGATTTCGACGGCACGCTGGCGCCGGGCAACATGCAGGAATACGACTTCATCCCCGCTGTGGGCAAGAGCAACAAGGAGTTCTGGTCCGAGGCCAACGCCCTGGCTGAGGCGCAGGATGCCGATCCCGTGCTGACCTACATGGCGCGCATGATCCAGGAGGCGCAGAGCAAGGGTCTGTCGCTGCGCCGCGAGGCGTTTCAGGAGTCGGGCCGCAACATTGCCTATTACCGTGGCGTGGAGGGCTGGTTCCCCCGCATGAACGCCTACGCCGCCGAGCGCGGCCTGCGTCTGCTGCACTATGTCAACTCGTCGGGGCTCAAGGAGATAATAGAGGGCACCTCCATCGCCCGCGAGTTCAAGCACATCTACGCCTGCTCGTTCCTCTACAACGTCGACGGCATAGCCTACTGGCCCGCCGTGGCGGTCAACTACACCAACAAGACGCAGTTCATATTCAAGATCAACAAGGGCGTGGAGTCGGTCTACGACACCCGCATGGTGAACCAGTATATGGAGGAGAACCACCGTCCCGTGCCGTTCAAGCGCATGATCTACGTGGGCGACGGCACCACCGACATCCCCTGCATGAAGCTGGTGAAGAACTACGGCGGCCACTCCATCGCCGTCTACAACCCCGACGATCGGACGAAGCGGCGCGAGATGAATGCGCTCATACGCGACAACCGCGTGAACTACGTCTGCCCCGCCGACTACTCCGCGGGATCGGAGATGGACACCTTGGTGAAGGCCATCATCGACAAGGCTGCCGCCGACGCGCGGCTCGAACAGTTGGAGGCGATGAAACAGTAGCGCCCCGACGGCGAACCCCGCGGACCGCCTGTCCCGCACCCCATGCAACGAAACAACCTGCAATAGAAGAATGAAGAAGATTTTCACCCTGCTCGTCGCCGCCGCGCTCGCGGTCACGACGGCCGCCGCCCAAGACCGCATTTCGGTCGACGGTCCCGACGATCCCGAACTGTGCAACCTGCCCGTAGAGGCCGCCGAGGCCTCGCCGACCGCCATACACCCCGACGTGCGCCGCAATCTGACCGACAAGGAGTGCTCCGATATGGTGATGGCCGCGCTGGCCGTCCGCAAAGCTGCCCGATCGGGTCCGCGCGAGGTGAACCGCGCCGCGCGCAAGACGTTCAACGCCGTATGGCGCGCCTTGACATGCCGCCACGAGGTCATGGTGTCGTACGGACTCTCGCCCTACATTTTCGGAAATAACGGAATCGAGTTCGGCTTCGACGGCGACACCTATCGTTACGGCGACGACAGACGCACGTACGGACTGGCCGCGGGCTACATGTACCGCCTCTCGCGCCGCTGGTCGGTGGGACTCTCGGTGAGCATATCGACCATGAAGGACAGCGCCTCGAAGAACGGCGAGCGGATTTTCACCTGCCGCACGTCGACGCTGGGCATAGTGCCCGCATTGCGTCTGAACTGGATCGACCGACCGATGGTGAAGTGCTACTCCGAGCTTCAGGCAGGCTATGCCTGCGACTTCACCCGCATCGATTCCGACGAGGTGGAGCGTTTTCATCAGTCGTATCCCGTCGTGACCCTCACCATGGCGGGCATAAGCGTGGGCCGACGGCTGCACGGTTTCGCCGAGTTCGGTGCGGGACTGCGCGGCATAGCGTGCGTGGGAGTGGGATATTCGTTCCGCTAAATTTTCAAGTTATTCCGACATGAAGAAAATCAGCTTCGGACTTCTGCCGCGCGTGGTGGCGGCCATAGCGCTCGGAGTGCTCTGCGGCAATCTGCTGCCCGAGTGGTGCGTGCGCATATTCGTCACGTTCAACGGGGTGTTCGGGCAGCTGCTCGGCTTCGCCATACCGCTCATCATAGTGGGGCTGGTGACCCCCGCCATAGCCGACATAGGCCGTGGCGCGGGCCGCATGCTGGCCCTCACGGCCGCCCTGGCCTACGCCGCCACGGTCGCCGCGGGCTTCGCGTCGTATCTGGTCGGCGCCGCGACGTTCCCGTCGCTCATAACCTCGCACGTGGAGGTCGACGCAGCCGCCGCAGCCGTCGACACGGCCCCCTACTTCTCGGTGGAGATACCGCCCCTGATGGGCGTGATGACGGCCCTCGTGCTCGCGTTCATGCTCGGGCTCGGGATCGCCCACCTGCGCGGTGACGTGCTGCGACGCGGCGCGGCCGAGTTCCGCGACATAACGGGCATGGCCATCGAGACGGTGATCCTGCCCCTGCTGCCCCTCTACATCTTCGGCATATTCATGAACATGACCGCCTCGGGCGAGGTGTTCCGCGTGCTGGGCGTCTTCGCCAAGATCATAGGTGTGATATTCGTGCTGCACATAGCGTGGCTCGTGCTGCTCTACGGCGTGGCGGGGGCCGTGGCGCGACGCAATCCGCTGCGGATGCTCGCGAGCATGATGCCCGCCTACTTCACCGCGCTGGGCACGCAGTCGTCGGCCGCGACCATACCCGTCACGCTCGACCGCGCGCGGTCGATAGGCGTGAGCGAGCAGACGGCGGGATTCGTCATCCCGCTCTGTGCCACGATCCACCTCTCGGGCAGCATGCTCAAGATAGTGGCCTGCGCCCTTGCGCTGATGATAATGCAGGGCATGGAGTACGATTTCGCCCTCTTCGCGGGGTTCGTCTTCATGCTGGGCATCACCATGGTGGCGGCTCCCGGGGTCCCGGGCGGAGCCATCATGGCCGCCCTCGGCGTGCTGGCCTCCATGTTAGGATTCTCGCCCGCCGACCAGGCGCTGATGATCTCGCTCTACATAGCCATGGACAGCTTCGGTACCGCCTGCAACGTCACGGGCGACGGCGCGCTGGCCGTCATAGTGGACCGCATGGCGGAGCGGGGCGGGAAATAGGAAACGACCTCGCACCGCGAGGTCGGCAGTTCGCCGCCGCCCCCACGCGGCGGACTGCTGAAGCACTCCTGCCGCCGTCGGCGAACAGCATACCATTTGATATTACGTTACAATTGATTATACGATGAAAATAGTATTCGCAACCAACAATGCCCACAAGCTGCGCGAAGTGGCGCGCGAGCTGGGCGACTCGTTCACCCTGCTCACCCCGCGCGACTGCGGCATCGGCGAGGATATCCCCGAAAACGAACCCACTCTGGAGGGCAACGCCCTGGCCAAGGCGCGCTACATCCGCTCGCGCACGGGACTCGACTGCTTCGCCGACGATACGGGACTCGAAGTCGACGCCCTTGGCGGCGAGCCCGGGGTACGTTCGGCGCGCTACGCCACCGACGGCCACGACGACGAGGCCAACAAACGTCTGCTGCTGGAACGCATGGCCGCGGTCGACGACCGCGCGGCGCGGTTCCGCACGGCGATAGCCCTCATCGCGGGCGACGAGGAGATCGTTTTCGAGGGCGTTGTGCGCGGCACCATATCGCGCGAGCAGCGCGGCAAGGGCGGCTTCGGCTACGACCCGATCTTCATCCCCGAGGGCTGCGACCGTTCGTTCGCCGAGATGAGCGACGACGAGAAGAACGCCATCTCGCACCGCGGCCGCGCCGTCCGCAAGCTGGTCGATTACCTGCGTAACCGATAACCCCTGCCTCGCAATGAAAACCCCGATCGCTATCCTTATCGCCGTTTTGCTCGCCGCCGCCCGCGTAAGCGGCCAAACGAAGATCGACCGCAAGGCCGTCGTCGACCGACACCGCATAGTGACGACGCAGACCGATCCCCGAAGCCCCGCGCAGGTCGGCAACGGTGAGTTCGCCTTTTCGGCCGACATCACGGGCCTGCAAACCTTCGTTCCGTTCAACACCATGTCGCAATGGAGCTGGCACAGCTTTCCGCTGCCCGAGAACCTCAAGGCGGCGGAGTTCGAGAGGCTTACGCTGGACACTCACGGCAGGGCGGTCCCCTACGATCTGCCCAATCCCGAGCAGCCCGAGCTTACGGCGTGGCTGGCGGGGAATCCCCATCGCTTCAACTTGGGACGCATAGGCTTTCGGCTGACCAAATCCGACGGGACGGAGGCGATGGAATCCGACCTGTCGCATACGCGGCAGGAGGTGGACTTGTGGACGGGCATCGTCAGCAGCAGCTTCGAGCTGGAGGGCATCCCCGTCTCGGTGAGGACGGCATGCCATCCCGAGCAGGATGCGATAGCCGTTTCGGTGGAGAGTCCTCTGATTGGCGAGGGGCGGCTCGCGGTATTCCTCGACTTCCCCTATCCTGCCGAGGGCCAATTCCAAAACTATGCAGGCACGTTCGATCGGCCCGACGCCCACAGCTCCGTCGTCCGAAAGCAGAAGGACGGCAGGGCGCAGATAGCCCGCAGCATGGACGACGTGCGCTACTACACCGTCTTGAGGTGGACATCCTCGGCCCGCTTCGGTCGGGAGTCGGCCGCAACGCCCCACCGCTTCGTGCTCTGTCCCGACGACACCGACCGCATGGAGTTTTCGTGCCTCTACACCCGCGACAAGGCCGAGGACGCCCCCGCGGCGGAGATGGTATTCGAAAAGAGCGCCGCAGGCTGGAAATCGTTCTGGGAGTCGGGTGCCGCGATCGACCTCTCGGGCAGCAAGGACGCCCGCTGGAGAGAACTGGAGCGGCGGATCGTGCTGTCGCAGTATGTGATGCGTATCAACGAGGCGGGATCGCTGCCTCCGCAGGAGAGCGGACTTGTCAACAACGGCTGGCACGGCCGTTTCCATTTCGAGATGATATGGTGGCACTGCGCCCACTACGCGCTGTGGGACCGTTGGGAGCAGGCGGACAAGGCGCTGTCGGTCTACGGCGATTTCCTGCCCACGTCGGTCGAGAGAAGCCGCTGGCAGGGCTATCGGGGCGCCCGATGGCCGAAATGCACGGCCGATTTCGACCGCGAGTGGCCGCACCCGATCCACGCTACGCTCATCTGGCAGCAGCCTCACCCCATATACTTCGCGGAGATGGATTACAGACTGCATCCCACCCGCAAGACTCTGAAAAAATGGGCCGCGATCGTCTTCAATACCGCGGATTTCATGGCCGACTACGCCTTTTATGCGGCGGACGAGGACCGCTATGTGCTGGGACCTCCCGTCTACATCGTCTCCGAAAATACCGATCCGATGAAGACCGTGAACCCGACCTTCGAGCTGAGTTACTGGAGATTCGGCCTGCGGGTGGCCAACGAGTGGCGCCGCCGTCTCGGGCTTCCGACGAACGGGGAGTGGAAACGGGTCGGTGAGAAGCTCGCGCCGCTGCCCGTCGAGGATGGCGTATACATAACCCACGAGGGCATCCGCAACATGTGGACCGACTACGCCTTTGAGCATCCCGCGTTGATCGGGGCCTACGGCATGTTGCCAGGGGACGGGGTCGATATCCCCACCATGGACAGAACGCTGGCCAAGGTCCACGACACGTGGAAGCTGCACGACACGTGGGGCTGGGATTTCCCCATGCTGGCCATGTGCGCGGCCCGTCTGGCCCATCCCGACAAGGCCGTCGACTATCTGCTGAATTATCCCGCCTTCGCATTCGACGAGCATGGTCTCGTGGGTGGAGGTCGTGCGCCGTTCCCCTATTTCCCGGGCAACGGCGGACTGCTCGCGGCCGTGGCGATGATGGTCGGGGGATGGGACGGCGGTCCGACGACCGATGCCCCCGGGTTCCCCCGCGACGGCTCGTGGGTCGTAAGACACGAAGGCTTCAACAAGGCGATGTAAGAATAGGCGGTTGCAGAAACAGACGCACCCCGCCGCTTTCGAGCGGACGGGGTGCGTCGTTTGCATGCGTGCGTGCAGGCGGGCGTCAGAGCCACGTCACGCGCTCTTCGCCCTCGTAGGGCGGCAGCGGCGCGGGGTGGAAATCGGAGTAGCCCAGAGCCACGGCGCAGAGTATGCCGTAACGCTCGGGGATGGGCAGCGCCGAGCGCAGATAGTCGTCGGCCTTGCGGCCGTCGGGCTGCGCCTTCAGGCACGGGCGGTCGTTGACATGCACCCAGCATGCGGCCAGACCCTCGTCCACGGCGGCCATCAGCAGCGTGGTGGCGGTGATGGCGCAGTTGTCGAGCCACAGATCGCTCGCGTCGCGGTCGCCCGCGACGATGATGGCGGCGGGGGCATCTTTCACGAACGCCGAGCCGTAGTCGCGCATCGAGGCAATGGCCTCCAGCTGTTCGGGTTTGTCGACCACCAGCAGTCGCGTCGAACGCGTGTTGCGCGACGAGGGGGCCTTGAGGGCCATGTCGACTATTCTTTGCAGTTTGTCGTGCTCCACCTTGCGCGGCAGGAACTTGCGCGTGCTGCGGCGGGCTTCGAGTATCTCCTTGAATTCCATGATCGTTATGTTTTTTTTCGGTGTGTCAATCTGTTTTCGCGGGCCGCGGGGCGGGCCGACGCGTGCGTAACGTCGTAAACTGCGCCGCGGAGCGGCGTTATCTTCGGCGGCTCGCGCAAAGCGCGACCCCCGCAGCCGCCGAAGATAAATTTCATTCGAAATCTGCCGTCGGCGAACAGCGGACCGAATATCGTTCAGGCATTCCGCTGCGATGCCGATCCCCGCTTGCACTCTGTTATGTTCTCGGGTCGCAGCCTGCGGAGACCGCGGTGTGAGCATCGGCGAACAACGGCGGGCCTACGCCGGGGCGAGGCTGCGGCCCGCGCGACTCTGCGAGTCGCCACTCACTTCCGAAACGAGGCACGTGAATATTGCAGGCTGCCTGCAAATATACGAAAATACCGCAAATTCCCCGCCGAACGGCGTGCGGTACGGCGTATTATTCGTAACGCAGGGCGTCGATGGGGTTCAGATTGCCCGCCTTGCGCGCGGGATACCATCCGAAGAATACGCCCGTCACGGTGCAGACGACGAACGAGACGGCTATGGCGAAGCCGTCGAATATGAAGGGCCAGCCGAGCAGTTTGATGATGAGCGAGGCGAGCGATATGCCCAGCGCCACGCCTATCAGTCCGCCCGCGACGGATATTATCACCGACTCGATCAGGAACTGCATCATTATGTGGCGCCGCTTGGCTCCGATCGACATGCGCAGACCGATCTCGCGGGTGCGCTCGGTCACCGACACATACATGATGTTCATGATGCCTATGCCGCCCACCACCAGCGATATGCCCGCTATGCACGACAGCACCATGGTCAGTATGCCGAGTATCTCGTTGAGCGATTCGAGCATCTCGGTCATCGACATCACCTCGAAATCGTCGGCGTCGCCCTTGCGGATGTTGTGGCGGTCGCGCATGATGGCCCGAATCTCGTCTACGGCGGCTGCCGACACCTCCTCCGTGGCGGCCGAGGCATATATGGCATTGAGATAATGTATGCCGAGCATGCGCCGCTGCACGGTGGTGTAGGGCACGTACATGAAGTTGTCGTCCTCGCCGCCCTTCTCCTTCAGCGTGCCGACCACCTTCAGCGGGATGGTCTCCAGACGCACGGTCTGCCCCACGGGGTTCTCGCCGTCGGGGAAGAGCTTGCGGTAGAGGCCCGCGCTCAGCACACACACCTTGGCCGCCGTGCGCACCTCGTTGCGGCCCCACATGGCGCCGTCCTCGACGGTGTAGTTCTCTATTTCGGCGAGCTGTTCGCCGCAGCCCTTCACCGTGGTGGGCGTGTTGTTGGCTCCCGCTATGGCCTGGCCCGAGCTGCCCACGTAGGGCGAGACGCACGATATGTAGCCCGCCTGGTTCATGACGGCCTCGTAATCGGCCTCCTTGATACATTGCATGTCGGCGGCCGACACGGCCGCGCCGCCGCGCTGCCGCCACTCGGGGCGTACGATTATCAGATTGGTGCCCATGCCGCCTATCTCGGCGCGGATGCTCTGCTTCTGGCTCTCGCCCAGAAACATCATGGTTATGACCGACGACACGCCGATGATTATGCCCAGTATCGTGAGCAGGCAGCGGGTCTTGTTGTTCGACAGCGCGCGCAGGGCTATCTGTATGAGGTTCGAAAAATTCATTGTTCGTCAGACGATATTAGTGATTCAATTCGCGCGGGGCGGCAGGCAGCGTCACTCCTTTTCGGGATGCGTCACTCCGCCTCGGGCGGCGTCACTCTTCCTCGGGCAGCGACGCGAGCGTCTCGGCCGCCGAGGCTATGTCGCCGTTCACGGCGTCCTCGATTATGCGGCCGTCGCGCAGGGTGATGTTGCGCGACGAGTAGCGCGCGATCTCGGGATTGTGGGTGACGAATATTATGGTGCGCCCCTCGGCGTTCAGACGCTGGAACAGCGTCAGTATCTCGAACGACGTGCGCGAGTCGAGGTTGCCCGTGGCCTCGTCGGCCAGTATTATCACGGGGTCGTTCACCAGCGCGCGGGCTATGGCCACGCGCTGCTGCTGGCCGCCCGACATCTGGTTCGACTTGTGGTTCATGCGATCGCGCAGCCCCACCGCGCACAACGCTTCCTCGGCCTTGCGCCGCCGCTGGGCGCGCGATACGGAGCTGTTGTAGAGCAGCGGCAGTTCGACGTTCTCCACCGCCGTGGTCTTGGGCAGCAGGTTGTAGGACTGGAACACGAAGCCGATCTTGCGGTTGCGCAGCGTGGCGCGCTCGTTGCCGCTCATGCGGCGCACGGGCACCCCGTCCAGATAATATTCGCCCGAGGTGGGTACGTCCAGACACCCCAGCAGGTTGAGCAGCGTCGATTTTCCCGAGCCGCTGGTGCCCATTATGGTGACGAACTCGCCCTCGCGGATGGAGAACGACACCCCGCGCAGCGCATGCACCGTCTCGCTGCCCACGCGGAAGTCGCGGCGGATCCCTTCGATCCTGATTATCTCGTTTCTGTCGTTCATGGCCTTGCGCGTTACATCGATATGCTCACCGACATGTTTTGCTCGCCGCGCGCGGCTCCCGCCATGCCGACCACCACCACGTCGCCCTCCGCAAGGCCCGAGACGATCTCGGTCTGCACGCCGTTGGTTATTCCCGTCGTCACCTCGCGCGGCTCGGTCGTGCCGTCGGCCAGACGCACGAACACATGCGTCTCGGGCAGTTCCTCCCTGCGCTTGTCGTCCATGTCGGCGGGTACGAAGCGCAGCGCACGCGCGGGCACGGCGAACACGCCCTCCTTCTCCAGCGTGTATATGGTGGCGTTGGCCGTCATGCCGGGCTTGAGCTTCAGATCGGGATTGGGCGCGTCGATCACCACCTGGTAGGTGACCACGTTCGAGGTGGACGCCGATTGCAGGCGCACCTGCTTCACGGTGCCCTCGAACTGCGTGTCGATGTAGGCGTCGACGGTGAACGACACCCGCTGGCCCTCGGCCACCGCGCCTATGTCGGCCTCGTCGATGTTGGCCACGAGCTGCATCTCGCGCAGATCGGCCGCTATGGTGAAGAGCGTGGGCGTGGAGTAGCCCGACGCCACGGTCTGGCCCTCGTCGACGGCGCGCGAGAGCACCACGCCGCTTATGGGCGAGTAGATCTGCGTGTAGCCGAGGTTGATCTCGGCGCGCTGCAACGTCAGCCGCGACTGCCGCAGGTTGCTCTCGGCCTTCAGGTAGGCGTTCTCGGCGTTGTCGTATTCGGTCTCCGATATCAGTTCGCGGTCGAACAGGCGTTTCTGGCGCTCGTAGGTCTTCTTCTGCAACTTGTAGTCGAGTTCGGCGGCGCACAGCGACTCCTCGGCCACGGCCTTCTCGGCCTGCAACGGCGCGGGGTCGAGCTGGGCGATGAGCTGACCCTGCTCCACCTCGGAGTTGAAGTCGACGTATATCTTCGATATGATGCCCGACACCTGCGTACCCACGTCGACCTTGTTGAGCGGGTTTATGGTACCCGTGGCGGTGATCGACAGGTTGATGGCATCGCGCTCGACGGTCTGCGTCTCGTACTCCACCGCAGCCTCCTTGCCGCCGCGGCCGAATGCGATTGCCGCAACGACCACGATGACGGCAAGCGCGGCCGTTAAAATCAATGATCTGTTCTTTTTCATGATGCGAAATTTTTTACAGCGTTATGGGCTCGCCCTTGTAGAAAAGCAGGATCTTGGCCGCCAGCACGGCCTGGTATTTGGCTTGCAGACGCGCCGAGAGGGCCGAGAGATAGTTGTTCTTCTCGGTGATCAGCTCCACGGCGTTGTTCTTGCCCGCCTCGAACGACGCCTCGGCCAGACGGTAGCTCTCCTCGGCGTAGGCGAGCTTCTCGCCCGACGACAGATAGTTGGCCTGCCCCGCCACGGCGTCGTGGTGCAGCGACTCGATGGTGGCCAGCAGCTCCTTCATCACGCCCGCCTTGTCTATGTGGCTCTGGCGAGTGTTCAGACGCGCGCGACGCACCGACGTGCGGGCGCTCTTGTTGTTGAATATCGGCACGCTGAGCGACAGTCCCACGCTCTCGTTGAGCTTGTCGCGGAGCTGGTCGGCCGCCGAGGCCGACGTTCCCGACTGGTGGCCCGTCGAGACGTTGGCCGACAGCGACACCTGCGGGTAGAATCCCGCCTTGGCCGCCTTCTCGGCATACTGCGACGCCTCGATCATCACATCGGCCGAGCGGGTCTCGGGCATGATCTCCACGGCCGCGGCATAGACCTCGGCCACCGACGGCAGCGCCCGCAGCACCTCGCCGTCGCCGATCTCGGGATAGGCAGCCTCGAAACTCTCGTCCACGCCGAGTTCGAGCAGCTGTTTGAGCTGCAAGGTGTATTGCGCCAGATTGTTCTGCGCCGCGGTGAGGTCGTATTGCGCGGCCGCCAGCTGCGAACGCATCTGCGCCGCCTCGTTGCGTGCCGCCTCGCCTTCCTCGAACAGCTGCTGCGCGCGCTCGGCCTGACGTGCGGCCAGCTCCACGGCGCGGCGGTTGATCTCCACCGTCTCGCGGGCGTAGAGTATCTGAAGGTAGGCCTGCGTCACGTTCACCGTTATGGTGTTGATGTTCTTCTCCACCGCCAGACGGCTGCTCTCCAACTGCTTCTCCTGCTGGCGCACGTTGTTGCGCAGGCGGCCGCCCTGGAATATGGTCATGTTCGAACCTATGCCGTAGCTGCCGCCGTAGGAGAACGTTCCGTCGGACACCACCTCGCCGTAGTCGTTGATGAGCTTTATGGCGCTCTGGTGCGACACGCTCTGGCCCGAATTGAACGACAGCGTGGGGTAGCGCGACGCCTTGGCCGCCTCCAGCTCCACTTCGCCCGCCGCGGCGGTTATCTGCGAGCCCAGCACCTGAATGTTGTTGCTGCGGGCATGGTCGATGCACTCCCCGAGCGTCCAGCGCCTTCCCTGCGGCTTTGCATCCTGCGCCGCAGCGTGCGCCGCCGTCGTGACGAGGACCGCGACGGCGATCAGACGGCAAAATTCGATCTTCTTCATTTTTCGATGTTTGTTCATGATAAATAGTCGCATGCCGAGGCATAAAATTACACGCGGAGGCGATTATCGGATATTTTTTCGCCGCATCGTTTGGGAAACGGGCTGCGATGAGTTATCTTTACCTTATGAAACACATTATTCTTACACTGTTTTGCGCGTCGTGCCTCGCCGTGGCCGCGGCGCAGGAGGGAGGCGGATTCTACATGTCGCCCACGCAGATCAGGCAGCTGGCGAGCGCCTCGATCGACCCGAGCATGATGGGCACGGCCAAAGGCAGCATCACCTCCGAAGCGGGCGGACCCGTGGCGGAGGCCAACGTGACGCTGATCGGAGGCGGAGGCTTCGCCAGCGTGTGGTGCGGGTCGAGCAAGAAGAACGGCTCGTACAGCGTGCGCGCCATGTACGGCCTCTACAATGCAGAGATCACGGCCCCGGGTACGAGAAGAAGATCGTCGAGATCGACGTGCCCAAGGAGGGGCAGGTCACGGTGGATGCGGTTCTGACCCCCAAGGCTGACTGCGCGGCAGGCGGTGCGGGCAACGGCATGAAGAGCTCGGGCGACGGATACACCCTCACGGTGGGCAGGAACAAATTCTACGAGGGCAAGAGTCTGACCGACGTTCTGGCGGATGCTCCCGCCGTCGATCTGGGGGCCTCGCCCGCCACCGTAGCGGGCGAAGAGGATTTCGAGATCTTCGTGGACGGCCGCCAGGTGCGCGTCGCGCCCGATGCCCTGCGGAAATACTTCGGCAGCATTGCAGCCGACGAGGTGAAGCAGATAAGGGTCGTCAGGGGGAACAAATTCCAGAAGTACCCTGCGAAACTCTACGTCACCACGAAATAGACGCTCGGGCGCGTTGCGTTATAGTCACTCCGCATTCCGCATTCCGCGGCTCGCGAGGGCTGTGGGGTGCGGTGCGTTTTTATTTTGTTTGCCGTGTGAGGTGTGGGACGCCTGTCGCACTCGGGTCGCTGTTTGCTGGCGTGTGCAAAATTTATCTTCGGCGGCTGCGGGGGGGGGATCGCGCTTGCGCGAGGCTGCGGACTGCAACATGTTGCGTCATGCCACCGAACGTAAGTGAGGATTGGCATCTCAAACGAAAGATTTTTCGGTAGAGATTCCATTCATTTTTCTTTTTGGAAAAAGAAAAATGTGGAATGACGCGGATGGATTTCGTTTTTTTGGAGTGCAGTTCGCCGACGGCGGTCGGAATGCGACAGCAGTCCGCCGCGTTGGGGCGGCGGCGAACTGCGCGGTTCAAAGAGCCGCAATATTCCCACGCGTCAGCCGATCCCGCGGCAGAAGCGATTTCGGATAAAGGGCGGCCGCGGCGACGAAGCGTAAAGAATCGGAGACCTTTTGATTGCTTCAAAAGTGCCGCAGGCATCC
>CAUHCL010000049.1 GCA_959604655.1 uncultured Alistipes sp.
ACATAAATCGTCAATTGTAGGAAGTGTATTTTCCTGTACGGGATTCTTTATTACGGCGATTTCGGTTTTAGGCAAAGATGCAAGATTATTTGGATTTCAACGAGTCCCGTTTATTGCCCGTGTAAAGGAATATGGGCATTCGGCAATGTTACTCGATTCTCGTAGGGCATTGAATATAGCATTTTGGAAAATTCATGGGCAAATCCAGACATATTTTGTAGGTATATTGAGCGATATGCTGTGTACTCCCATTAATGTTATGGATCACGCACTACAAGCCACTTTGACTAACAGTAATCCGATATTGCATCCTTCTCATTTGTACAGTTTATTTAAGGATTTTGATATTCGACATCCATTCTCAAATATACCTTGTTTTTATGAAGATTGGACCGATGACAGTAGTAGGATATTGATAGCGTGTGATCGTGAATTTCAAACAATGCTTCATAAATTAGGACTGGCATCGCAATATACACTGCCTTTATTAGAATATTACGAATCATCAGACACAAAATCTCTCACGCGTAAGATAATATCAATAGAATCATTAAAAGGCTTAAAAGTTCCTATGACTATTTGCATAGGCGGCTATGCCCCCGATTGGTGTAATCGTTATTTTACCGAAGACATACCATACGGACTTTTATTGATAAAATATGTTTGCCAATTGAACGATGTACTGACGCCAAATATTGATATGATTATTACGTGGTATCAATCACAAGTCGGTAAATGTTATCTGGTCGGCGACAAGATATCTGACAGTGATGATATTAAAGAGATTGCATGCTTAAATAGTGAATCTTTGCAAGTGCTGTTTCAGTCGATTAAAGTATAATGGCAGAATCTTTAGGCTATAAGGTTATAAGAGGTACAATTTGGGCTTCCATTGATCGAATAGGTACGATGGCATTGCAGTTTATTGTCAACCTTATATTGGCACGACTGCTTATGCCTAAAGACTTTGGCTATATTGGAATGCTTGCTATATTTATATCTGTATCCCAGACATTGGTAGATGGTGGTTTCGGCTCCGCTCTGATTCAGAAAAAAGAACCAACGCAAAAGGATTATTCGACGATATTTTATTGGAATCTGATATTTTCGATTATTCTGTATGTCGTTTTGTATGTAGCAGCCCCTTATGTAGCTCTATTTTTCAAACTGCCATTATTGAGCAAGATCTTACGGGCGCAGGGATTGATATTGATAGTAAACGCTCTTGTTATAGTTCAAAATAATCGCCTGCGTAAGCAACTTGCATTTCAGACTATCGCACTGATTAATATCGGGTCTCTTATGGCTGCGTCTTTAATCGCAATATATGTTGCATATAAAGGATTCGGTGTATGGAGCCTTGTTATAATGCAGCTTATGTATGGTTTTTTACAGAATTGTTTGTTGTGGGGTGTCGTGCGGTGGGTTCCGGATTGGACATTCTCTTTCGAATCGTTGAAGAATTTGTTCGGATTCGGGGGGTATTTGCTGGCTGCAAATATATTGCAGGTAATATGTCTAAATATGCAGGGGATAATAATCGGTCGCAAATTCTCTGCTACACAAATGGGGTTTTATACACAGGCAAAAAAACTTGATGATGTAGGTAGTACTACATTACCGAATATTATTGTACAAGTCATATTTCCTGTTTATTCGCAATTCCAGAATAATAAACAAAAATTGCAAGAATTGTTGGGCATGAGTGTGAGGATTATTTCTTATTTAATTTTCCCGTTGATGTTATTGCTTATATTGATATCCGAACAGCTAATCGTATTTTTGTATGGTGAGAAATGGTTACCTTGTGTACCATATTTTCAGATTTTGTGCTTTGGAGGTATATTCGCTTGTTTGCAAAATATCAATTATTATGCAGTAGCTGCAGTTGGTAAAAGCGAAGTATTATTCGGATGGAGTTTCTATAAATGGGGGATACTGTTAGCCTTATTATTAGTGGGTTCACTTTGGGGTATGTATGGCATATTATGGGGTATGGTTATCAGCAGTATCAATATTTTTATAGTTAATGCTGCTCTCGCGTTCAAATATGTCGGTTATACAATATCGAGGCAAGTGCGAGATGTTATTCCGTGTCTAATAATAGGTTTATTAAGTTTTGTTTGTGCCTATTTGTTCAAAATTTATATTCCGAATATGCACTTCATTGTAATCGGATTGTCATTTGGGGCTATTTATATAGCTATGACTTGGATATTCCATCTGCAGGTGGTAACCGATATTGTTCATATAAGAATGTCTTTGATAAAGTAACATTATTATGATAGATCCTAAACTTCAGGCAGAGTTACGAGAGCGATTTAACCCGGATGATTCGATATTGCGCCGCCATCAGTTGCGTATGCTTGATATGCTAAAATATATTGATAAAATATGTCAAGAAAATAAAATTCCATATTGGTTAAGTTCCGGTACTTGTTTGGGGGCAGTACGCCATGGTGGTTTTATTCCTTGGGATGACGATGTGGATATTGAGATGCTTAAATCCGATTATTCACGATTTAAGCAGATTATGGATGAAAGCACAGGTAATAATGTTGTATTTCAAACACATGATTCGGATTCGGAATATTTTGCTCCATATGGAAAGATTCGGGATTTAAGATCAATAATTGAGGAAGGAAATAGCCATGATAGATACTACAAATATCGTGGGGTATATATAGATGTTTTTGCCATAGAACCATCGACGTCAAGGCTTATTACACGTATTTCAGGCGGTATGCAAAGTCGGTTACAATATCCATTGTCAAAAATACGAAATCGAGTGATGAGAAAATTGACCACAAATATTATGTATATTATTCTTTCAAGATTCATTTATCCGATATTCTCGTTAATTACATGCCGTAAATCAAGCCGGATATTGCGTCATATTCACGGCAGCGGATTTGTTGGTCCTCGATATTGCAAAGACTTATTTCCTTTGACATATATATCTTTCGAAGGATGTTTATTTCCTGTTCCTAATAACTATCAACACTATTTATCTGCTATTTATGGTGACTATATGAAGATACCAGAATTGTCCAAAATACATGCTCATATTTCGAACGTAATATTGAACCCATGAAAAAATACCTTGTCTTGTCAACTGCAAATACAAATAAAATAGAATTGGATTCTTCGGATCATAGATAAAATTTATAAAATGCTATTTGCATCTATTTCTTTGGCGTTTATTCAGCTGATTCTCATCGTAGCAATAGCATATTTAGAATATCGAAGAAAATCAGTGTCGATTTTCTTATGGGCAATGCTATTGGGACTATTTGGTCTAATGCACTTTATTACTGTTGTTTCAAATTCAGCCGAGTATCCTTTATGGGTATATGACAGTGCGTCGCTCTTTGTTATAGGTTTTTGTATTATTTACTTGATCATACGTGCTGTATGCCCTATTTATGCTATCAAATTTCCCAAATGGACAGAAATATCAGAGAAATCGTTTACCATTCGAGAAAAAAAGTTTATAAAAATCACAGTTCTTATTCTTTTTATAACAGTAGTATATAGAATTCACCAAATGGTGAATGGTGTCGGAGGGCTATTGGAGACGAGTTGGAGTTCCGGACGAGAAGTTGGGATGGACAGTAAATATTTTAATGGTGGGCAGATTATAGTTTGTTTATATAACTATGCGTGTTCTGCAATATTATTATCTATATTATGCAAAAAACGAAATCAAGCGGTCTTCTGTACTCTGCTTATTATTTCTTGTGTTATAATAACAAGGAATAGAGTGGTCGTTTTACCAATAATGATATCAGTAATTGCATATTACTTGTATAACGGCACGAAAATGTCTCTAAATAAGATGTTTACTCTTGGTGTGATAGGGGCGATCTCCGTGTTGGCTATATATGCACTTCAGATATTTAGATATTATGGTAATTTTATTCAGTTTGCCAATCTATTCGAATTAAATGATTTTTCTAATCATATATTGCAAAACATGTCTGAAGGGAAAGGCGATGTCGGACTTCGAAAGGCATTCTATCATTTTATTTATCATAATAATCAATTCGAGAATTTCGCTCAGGGACATACTTATATAAGGATATTGTTGATATTTATTCCCACATCGTGGTCGCTGGGACTTAAACCGCCAGATTTTGCCATTTCCATGGGGACGGCTATGGGAACAGGAATTGAAGGGTTCAGTATGCATCCGACGCTTTTTGGTGATTGTTATGCTAATTTCGGATATTGGGGAATTTTTGCAGGAGCTTTCTGGGCCTTGTTTGCACAAATATTTGATTATTTGATTTATCACCAAAAAATTATTATTAAGATATGCCTAATCGTATTATGCGGAAATGCTTATATCATAATAGGTAGAGGAGCTGTGTACAATGCTTGTATTTGGTTGGTCTGGGGAACGATATTGATGTTTATGGTTCATTATGGTACAGGCTCTTGTAAAAGACGATCTAACAACGTAATACATACCGTGAAATATGATTAGTTATAGGCATTTCAGTTTTAATAACTACCAACTTTAGAAAAATGAAAATTGTACTTATCGATACCGCTGTACCTATTAATTCTCGTAATAAAAAAATTCTGGAATCATTAAAAAAACATTTTCCTCATTATGAGTTGCATTTGATATCCTGGTTACGAGGTGGAGCAGTTGTTATTCCCGAGGATACGGAAAAATGGGTATCCCATTTTTATATTAAGGCGGCCCCTTTGGGAAGACGTATTGCAAAACTCCAAAACATTTTTGGATTTGCACGATATGTAAATCATATAATAAGAAAGATATCCCCAGATTTGATTATAGCATCACATTGGGATACGTTGTTGTGTGTATCTGAACGAAATATTAAGAACAAAATATTGGTTTATGAAAATTTAGACATGCCGGATATTCCCGGATTAGTTGGTCGACTTGTTAGAATAGCAGAGAGAAGAAAGGCAAAAAAAGCAAAAATTATGATTTGCGCATCTCGTTTCTTTGTCGAACAATATCCAGACAATATTAATAAAGCTATTCTTGAGAATAAATCTGCTCTTTTCTTTCAAAATGAAATATATAGTGTAAATAATCCTTTACGTGTTTCTTTCGTAGGCAGTATTCGGTATTTCCCTATTTTGAAAAATTTAATCATTGCTTTAAAAAACGATCCTAGATTTTCCTTGGCATTTCATGGTAGCGGTGAGGCGCTTGAGGCTTTAAAAACATTTTCTATCGGTTGCAAAAATGTGAGTTTTACCGGAAACTATCAATATGAAGATGTACTTAACTTTTATAAGCAAACAGATGTTATATGGGCTGCATATCCAAATAAAAGTGCAAATGTAAAATATGCTATATCCAATAAATATCACGAATCATTATTAACGGGGGTTCCATGTGTATATTCTGAAAACACTTGTTTAGGAGAGTATGTTGCTGATAATGGATTGGGGTTTACTGTAAATCCATATGATGTCGCTTCTATAAAATCTTTATTTGAGTCATTACATTCTAATAAGAACTTGCTGTTATCTGCCCATGTTTCACTATTGGAACATAACAAAAAGGAAACATCGTGGGACGACGATTTTGTGGCAATATATAAGGCGATTCTTCAATAGGCTATTTCTACATAGCAAATAATATTTTGATCTCTTTTTGCAGATCGTATCCTAATTATATAAATTATGAAAAAAGTTATGCTCGTTTTCGGCACTCGTCCCGAGGCTATAAAAATGGCGCCGCTTGTGAAGGAATTTCATAAACATCCTAAACAAGTTGAAACTATTGTTTGTGTTACGGGGCAACATCGCGAGATGCTGGATCAAGTGTTGCGAATATTCGATATTACGCCCGATTATGACCTTAATATAATGAAGCAGGGCCAAGATCTTTATGATGTTACTGCCCGTGTTTTGGTCGGTATGCGTGATGTGCTCGACAAGGTTAAACCCGATGTTGTTCTTGTCCATGGTGATACGACGACATCCACAGCGGCTGCATTGGCTGCTTTTTATCAGCAGATACCTGTCGGACATGTTGAGGCCGGACTTCGCACGCACAACATTTACAGTCCTTGGCCCGAAGAGATTAACAGACAAGTTACCGGCAGAATTGCCACTTTCCATTTTGCTCCAACGCAGTTGAGCCGTCAGAATCTGTTGAAAGAGAATGTTGATAATAGCCATATAGTCGTGACTGGCAATACGGTTATTGACGCATTGTATATGGTTGTAGATAAAATCAAAAATGATGCACAGCTCTCGCAATCATTGACCGATGCTCTCACAGAGAGTGGTTATGATGTAAATCGTTTGAATGATGGCAAGAAACTGGTTTTGATAACTGGTCATCGGCGTGAGAATTTTGGTAATGGATTTATCTCGATATGCAAGGCCATAAAGACGCTTACTGAGCAATTTCCTGAGGTGGATTTTGTGTATCCGATGCACATGAATCCTAATGTACGCAAACCTATTCATGAGGTATTTGGTGAGAATTTGTCGAATTTGGGAAATATGTTTTTCATCGAACCTCTTGAATATTTGGCATTCGTATATCTGATGGATAAGTCAACAATAGTACTGACTGACAGCGGGGGCATACAAGAGGAGGCTCCGGGATTGGGTAAACCTGTATTGGTGATGCGTGATACTACAGAGCGTCCCGAGGCACTGGATGCGGGTACAGTGAAACTTGTCGGTACTGATTACGACAAGATTGTCGATGAGGTGTCGATATTGTTAACTAATGTCACAGCATACGAAAAAATGAGTCAAGCGGTAAATCCATATGGAGACGGACTTGCTTGTGAAAGAATTATATCTTTTATTAATGCGGACCAATATCATAACGTTTGATTTGGTTTTGAGATTTAATGTGATATAATTTAACTGGTTAACACTTTGTGCCATTGAGCGTTTTCGCAAAAATATTGAAAAACTTTGTTGAATGTTATTATCGCCATTCGTTGCTATTTTATACTTGATAATGTTGAAGATAAAGTATACACTTGATATATCCCGACCCGACTAACTATGGTGAATGAACTTGTAAGTATTATAACTCCGACATATAACTGCGGTAGGTTTATCGGGGAGACAATCGAAAGTGTCATTTCCCAAACGTATTCAAACTGGGAAATGCTAATCGTTGATGATTGTTCTACGGATGATACATGTGAAACAGTCTCAAAATATATTGCAAATGATTCCCGCATAATATATCATCGTCTTGCGACAAACTCTGGTGCAGCAATCGCAAGAAATGAAGCGCTCCGAATGGCTCGAGGGCGTTGGGTTGCCTTTCTTGACAGCGATGATTTATGGGCGCCCACAAAGTTGGAACGTCAGATTGCATTTATGAATGATCATAATTTCGCTTTCAGTTATCATGATTATGTAGAGATTGATGAACAAAACAAAGAATTGGGTATATATGTCAGCGGCAAAAAGCATGTTAAAAAGTTTGATATGTTTGCCTGTTGTTGGCCGGGTTGCTTGTCGGTAATGTATGACGCTGAAAAGATAGGACTGATACAGATTGAGGACGTAAAGAAGAATAACGATACAGCTATATGGCTCAAAGTTATTTGTAAAACAGATTGTCATTTGTTGAAGGAATGTTTGGCTCGCTACCGCCGTCGCTCAAATAGTATTACGCCTAAACCGCTATGGAAACGCATTTGGGCGCATTATCCGCTGTTCCGTGTCGCTGAAAAAATGAATCCGATTAAGGCTGCTTTTTGGGTGCTAATTAACGTCGCGGGGAATGCGTATAAAAAGCTTCTATATGTAAAAAAATATAATTAATATCTATATGAATATACCGTTTTCTCCTCCTGATATGTCGGAGGCTGAGATCGCAGAAGTATGTGACGCTCTGCGCTCGGGTTGGATTACCACAGGCCCTCGAACTAAAGAATTCGAGAGACTTATTGCCATGTATTGTCAAACAGAGCGTGCCGTGTGCTTAAACTCCGCCACAGCGTGCATGGAACTCGTATTGCGTGTATTGGGTGTCGGTGTCGGCGATGAAGTCATTGTGCCAGCATATACCTACACTGCAACTGCCAGTGTCGCATGCCATGTGGGGGCCAAGGTCGTAATGGTCGACTGTGCTTCCGATTCGTTCGAGATGGATTACAGTAAACTCGCCGATGCGATAACCGAACGCACGAAAGTCATTATTCCCGTTGACTTGGCGGGTATCGTTTGTGATTATGACAAGGTTTATGCAGCTGTCGAACAGCAGAAGCATCTGTTCCATCCGTCAAACAATATTCAGCGAGCATTCGGACGAGTAATAGTTGTGGCTGACGCCGCACACGCTTTCGGAGCTAAACGTAACGGAAAGATGTGTGGCGAAATAGCCGATTTTACCTCGTTCTCGTTTCATGCCGTTAAAAATCTAACGACGGCTGAAGGAGGCGCGTTGACATGGCGAACGATTGATGGTATCGACAATGAGTGGCTATATAAACAGTTTCAGTTGCTGTCGTTGCACGGGCAGAATAAGGATGCGCTTGCAAAGACCAAGCTCGGAGCATGGGAGTACGATATCGTAGCTCCATACTACAAATGCAATATGACCGACATTATGGCCGGTATCGGACTTGCACAGCTGAAACGCTATCCTGAATTGCTGTATCGTCGTCGTCAGATAATCGAACGATACAATACGGCATTGAAAGATTGCAATGTGCAGGTGCTTAATCATTTCGACGATGACCATTCGTCAAGTGGGCACTTGTATCTTGTGCGTTTGTCGGGTAAAGATACAGAGTATCGTAATTCGGTTATCGAACAGATGGCAGAGCGCGGTATTGCTTGCAATGTCCATTACAAGCCGTTGCCGATGATGACGGCATACAAGGCATACGGATTCGATATCGCGAACTATCCGAAAGCCTACAATCAATATTGCAACGAAATTACACTCCCGCTTCATACGCGATTGTCGGACGATGATGCAGATTACGTCATCTCCAATTTTGTCGATATAATTTCGCAATAAAACAAATTTCCATTGAAACGTATTTTCGACATTGTGGCAAGCGGTTGCGGTCTGCTTGTCCTGTTGCCGCTGTTTGTCGTTTTGTCAGTTTGGATAAAACTCGACTCCAAAGGATCGGTCTTTTATCGTCAGACGCGTGTCGGACGCTATAACCGTGATTTTAAGTTGTTCAAATTCCGTTCGATGCGTGTCGGTGCGGATAAGCATGGCTTGATTACGGTTGGCGGGCACGACCCTCGAATTACACGGTCGGGATATTTTATCCGCAAATACAAACTCGATGAACTTCCGCAATTGATCAATGTTTTTGTCGGCGATATGAGCCTTGTCGGGCCGCGTCCCGAGGTTCGCAAGTATGTTGACATGTACACGCCCGAGCAAATGCATGTCTTGGATGTTCGGCCGGGCATTACGGATATGGCTTCTATACGTTACCGCAACGAGAATGAACTGTTGGAAGCGGTGGATAATCCCGACCTCTATTATGTGGAGGTTATAATGCAGGACAAATTGCGTATCAATTTGGAGTATGTGAAAAAACACTCATTTTGGTTTGACTTGAAATTAATCTTCAAAACATTTTATACGATAATCTCCGAGTAATGTAGATGGTCGTAATTAAAAATTTTGTTCGAAGCGGTCTCATGACATTTGCCATGAGGCCGTTTTGATATTTTAACTGTCGGGATTATTTTAATATGCTGTTTTGCAGATTTGCATAATATTGCTTACTTTTGGAATCACTTAAACCGCCCCGTGCGAGGCGGATATGAATTCCGATGCCGTGCGGGGCGTATCGGTATCATGAGATAAAAAGATTATAATTGTAAATAAACATATCAAAAAACCGATGGAAAAATACAATATAGCGGTAGCGGGTACGGGATACGTGGGCTTGAGCATAGCCACATTGCTGGCGCAGTATAATCATGTTACTGCGATTGATGTCATTCCCGAGAAGGTGGAGAAGATAAACAATCGGGTGTCGCCCATACAGGACGATTATATCGAGAAGTATCTGGCTGAAAAACCGTTGGATCTTACTGCCACCACCGACGGTGCGGCTGCGTACCGAGATGCCGATTTTGTCGTCATCGCCGTGCCGACCAACTACGACCCCGTGAAGAATTTCTTCGATACACACTGCATCGAGGAGGTTATCGACCTCGTTTTGAGCGTCAATCCCGATGCCGTGATGGTCATCAAGTCGACCATTCCCGTGGGCTATTGCCGCAGTCTGTATGTGAAATATGCCGCAAAGGGAGCGGAGCGGCTCAACCTGCTTTTCTTCCCCGAGTTCCTGCGCGAGAGCAAAGCACTCTACGACAACCTCTATCCCTCGCGTATCATCGCGGGAATACCCAAGATCGTCGACAATCCCGAATTTGCCGAGGAAAACGACGCCATAATGTCGGTTACCGACGTCGACAAGCTGGACCGCGCGGCGCATGTGTTCGCCGATCTGCTTCGTGACGGCGCGCTTGCGGAGGACATCCCGACTCTGTACATGGGCATAAAGGAGGCGGAGGCCGTGAAGCTGTTCGCCAATACCTATCTGGCCCTGCGTGTGAGCTACTTCAACGAACTCGACACCTATGCCGAGGTCAAGGGGCTCGATTCGCACGCCATCATCGAAGGTGTCGGCCTCGATCCGCGCATAGGTACGCACTATAACAATCCTTCGTTTGGCTACGGCGGCTATTGCCTCCCCAAGGATACCAAGCAGCTTTTGGCCAACTATGCCGAGGTGCCGCAGAACATGATGACGGCGATCGTGGAGAGCAACCGCACCCGCAAGGACTTCATTGCCGATCAGGTGCTTCGCATGGCGGGCTATTACTCTTCTAACAGTCAGTACGATTCGGGCGAGGAACGACCTTGCACCATCGGTGTCTACCGCCTGACGATGAAGTCGAACAGCGACAATTTCCGCCATTCGTCGATCCAGGGCGTGATGAAGCGCATCAAGGCCAAGGGAGCGCAGGTGATCATCTACGAACCGACGCTGAAGGACGGCTCGACTTTCTTCGGCAGCCTTGTGGTCAACGACATATCCCGATTCAAGGCCATGTCGCAATCGGTCCTTGCCAATCGCTACGACGCCTGCCTCGACGACATTGCCGACAAGGTTTACACCCGCGACATCTTCCGCCGCGACTAAACAGCCGCCAAACCCCTTTGCATGGATACGCATTCGTCTGCACGAGACATATCGGTCGTGATTCCGCTGTATAACAAGGCCGCCGAGATCGAGGCAACGCTGCGTTCGGTGCTGTGCCAGACGCTGCCGCCGCGCGAGATAATCGTGGTGGACGACGGGTCAACCGACGGCAGCGCCGAGATCGTGGAGCGCGTAGCCCCGTCGGCCGTGACGCTGGTGCGTCAGGCTAACGGCGGAGTCAGCGCGGCGCGCAACCGTGCCATGCGCATGGCCTCGGGGAGGTGGGTGGCGCTGCTCGACGGCGACGATCTGTGGTGCCCCGACCATCTCGCCTGTCTGGCGTCGCTCATCGGGCGCTATCCCGATTGCGGGGCCTGCGGTACGGGATTTTATGTCGAGAGCGGGGGGCGGCGCACCGTGGGCGACACTCCGCAGAACGGCGGGGGAGGGATCGTCGATTTCTTCCGCGAGTCGATGTCGCGTTATGTGTTGATTCCCTCGGCGACGGCGTTGCGGCGCGACCTCGCTCTGGAGCTCGGAGGATTTCCCGAAGGGATGCGCATGGGCGAGGACCAATATCTGTGGACCAAGATCGCGCGGTCGGCTCCCGTGGCATTCTCGCCGAAGCCTACGGCGGTGTATTCGCGGTCGGCCTCCAACCGTTCGGCGGCGATCTACCGCCCCGAGCAGACGCGTTTTTCGTTCGAGGACCTCTACGACCCTGCGGCGGACGACATGAGCAACGAGTACGTGGCCCGCGTGGCGCTGGGCAAGGCCCTGATCGAGAGCGTGAGCGGCGGCACTGCGGCTGCGGCACGCGCTGTCGAGTTCTTCTCCTACAACCGCCTTTCGCACCGTGTCGCTGCCAAGGTGCGCATATTCAACGCCCTGCCGCGCAAGGTGCGGCCCGCCCTGTTCGCGGCCTACAACAGGCTGGCGTGGGCAGTGGCCCGAAAGGGGTTGTGATTTGCATGCGACAATATGCGGTTCTTCAGAACCGCGCAGTTCGCCGCCACCCCGCGCGGCGGACTGCAACTCGCTTTAGGCTCGTGCATTCCTGCCGCTGTCGGCGAACAGCGTGTCCGATTAACAATCATTAACATATCTTAACCGATCGTTAACGCGCCTGCTGCGGGTAAATCGGTAGTTTTGCGGTAGTCGAAAACCAATAAACACCGATGTAATGAAACGTATCCTATTGTTCGCAGCCGCGCTCGCGGCAATCGACGCGTCGTACGCGCAATTCGATCCCGCGAAGATCAAATCCATTTCCATATCCAAAGTTAACTCCAACGGTGCCGTGACCGCCACCCGCGAGATCGGCCGCTCGTCGTTGGAGTGCGTCTACAAGGCCGAGTACCCCGTGAACGGCAACGGCGAGGTGCAGTCGAAGGAGGACCGCATGATATTGCAGATCGACGGCGGAAGGACCAAATTCTACTCCCATTACGATTTCGCTCTCGATTCCATGCGCAAGGCCAATCCCGACGGATTCGTCACCGAGATGAAGAACTTCAAGTCGGGACTCAAGAGCTGCATCTACCGCAACTGGCCCGAAGAGGGGCGTATGACCCTTACCGATGCCGTGTCGTCCATGTATTATCGAGTGGTGGAGGATATGCCCGCGCAGGAGTGGATCATCGGCGACGAGACCCGCGAGGTGCTGGGCTACGAGTGCCGTCGCGCCGAGTGCGATTTCCGCGGCCGTCACTACATCGCGTGGTTCGCCGAGGATATCCCCGCGAGCGTGGGTCCGTGGAAACTCGGCGGCCTGCCCGGGCTTATCATGGCCGCGGCCGACAGCGAGGGGCAGTATACTTTCGAGATCATAGGCTTGCGTAGCGTGGAGCGTCCGATAGAGTATGTCGACCGCAACTATATCGACACCGCCCGCGAGAAGTATCTGCGTCAGCGCCATGCCTATGTCAACGATCCGTTAGGCTACGGCGTGCGTCAGGGCGAGATGCACATCGAGCTTGTCGACGGCAGCGAGTATGCTCCCGATGAGTCCGACCTGTCGATCGTGATGATGGAGACCGATTACAAGCATTGATCGGCCGTGGACCGCTTGAAAAGTATGCTTGCGGCGCTCGCGCTCGCCGTCGCATCGCTTGCCGTCACCGCGGCTTCGGCGCAGAAGGCGGCCGACATTCGGGGCGTGGTCGCCGATTCCTCCGATGGCGGGCCCGTGGCGGGGGCTGTGGTGAAGCTGACGGATGCCGAGGGGCGGATATTGCGTTATGCCGTGACCGACCGCACGGGGGCGTTCCTACTGCGGCAGGCCGCGCCGCCTGAGGGAAGCAGGTTGCAGGTCTCGATGTTGGGGTATGCCTCCCGCGAGATCGCGCCCGCGAAAGACGGCGGGCCGATGCGCATTGCGCTCGATCCTGCCTCTACGCCGATACGCGAGGTGGTGGTGAAGGCTCCGCGCGTGTCGATGCAAGGCGATACCATAACCTACAACGCCCGCTCGTTCACCGACGTGAAGGACAAGTCGCTGGCCGACATCCTGAAGAAGATGCCCGGCATCGAGGTGTCGAAGTCGGGGCAGGTGAAGTATCAGGGCGAGGCTATCAACAAGCTCTATATCGACGGCGTAGACATGCTCGGCGACCGCTACGGTCTGGCGACCTCGAACATCTCGCCGCGCGACGTGAAGAGCGTGGACGTGATGGAGAACCACCAGCCCAAGAAGGTGCTGCGCGACGTGGAGTTTTCGGACAAGGCAGCCCTTAATATCCGAATGGACGCGCGGGTGCGGAACCGCTGGACGGGTTCTGCCGAGGCGGGCGCGGGATTCTCGCCGCTGCTGTGGAACGGGGCGCTGTTCACCATGTGCATGGCCAAGGGTTGGTCCGTGATGCAGACCGTGAAAAGCGACAATACGGGGGCGTATTTCGGCACGGAGACTGCCGTGCTGGGACTTGCCGGCGGCGCATACTCTCTTCCGCAATATGTCGGGGTGGGTACGTCGGCGGCGCCGATCGACCGCGGCCGCACCCGATTCAACACCTCGCACCTTTACAACGGCGCGGGTACGGTGCGCCTTTCGGAGGATTACAATCTGCATGTGCGGGCCTCCTATCTCTACGACCGC
>CAUHCL010000050.1 GCA_959604655.1 uncultured Alistipes sp.
TAAACAATAATCGGGCGGCGGCCAGCGCGGGCCGCAGGACTGCAAATCGCGTCATGCCCCCGAGCCGTAGGCGAGGAATGGCTTTCGGACATGGATTTGCTGTTCGCCGACGGCGGCGCGAATGCGACAGCAGTCCGCCGCGTGGGGCGGCGGCGAACTGCGCGACTCTGACGAGTCGCCGAAGATAAATTGCACTTGCAAATCCGTCGGCGAACAGCAAGCCGCTACCCCTAAACCCCTAATTCCGAATAAATAAAAAAGGATGCGAAACCGGTTTCGCATCCTTTTCTTCGCTCGGGGACAGACTATTTTCCCAGCAGACGGTTCGCCTCGACGGGATTGTCGGTCGTGATGTAATCAACACCGTTCTCGATGCACCACTTCAGATTCTCGGTGTCGTTCACGGTCCACACGTTGACGGTAAGTCCCAGATCGTGGCACTGCTTGATCCACTCGGGATGCTTCTTCATGACACCGATATTGTAGTCGATTCCCGTGTAACCGTGCTCCTTGCACTGCTCGGGGGTGAAATTGCCGTTCAGGAAGGCTATCTTCGTACCCTTGGGGGCATTCTTCACCAACTGGTCGCATACATACTGGCTGAAGCCTATGTATTCCACATTTTTGCGCATCTTGTGCTTCTTCACCGCGGCGAGCACCTTGTCGACCACGCGTGCCTCCTGCTCGGGAGTGGGATGGTTCTTGATCTCGATTATGAGCTTCGTCTTGGTGTTTTTCTTGGCCTGGGCCAGATACTCGTCCAGCGTCGGCAGCGTCTCGCCGTTCGAAAGCGCCTGCGCGCGCAGCGTGGCGAAGTCGGTCTGCTGCACGTTGTATTTGCCGTGCTTGGGTCCGTGGATCACCACCAGCTCCCCGTCGGCCGTCTCGTTGACGTCGCACTCCGATCCGAATGTACCCAGATCCTGCGCGTTCTTGAGGCTCGATATCGTGTTGTGAGCCGAACCCTCTTTCGCGTGGTAGCCTCTGTGCGCTATCACCTGAGTCTGCGCGCAGATCGTCGTCGCGGCCAAAAGAGATGCCGCCAAAATCATAAGTTTTCTCATAATGGTATGTTTTATGGTTTGCATTTACTGTCTGCTTTTAGTTTTATCCGAAACGACTTTCGGTTCGAAACCCAAAGCAAAGGTATAACATTATTCGGCAATAACACGCAAAATATGCGCTTTTCGAAGCCATAATACGCAATTATGCGGCCGTATCGTCCGAAGATGCGTATTTTCCCGTCCGTTAGCCGCTGCGGAACGCCCGCTATGCCGCGGTAAGAGCGCGGACCGTCGGCCCGAATATGACGGAACGCCGTCGCAATTTTATCGTCGCGGGAACGATATTGTGAATAATATTTTATAAATTTGCAGTGAATAGGGCCTGTCCCTAAAGCAAACGGGAAAATATTGAACAAAAATATAAGAGAGATCATGAAAAACAAGTATTCGTTACCGCAGGACGGCGGTCTGATGCTCGACGGAACCCCGACCGACATCATTCATCGTTACGAAAAGATTCCGACCTCGATTTTCGAGGTTGAGAGCGACGGCGTAATGTACGTGGCCGACCAGGTCGTGCGTGCCATACGCATGCACGAGGCATCGGGCGAAGAGCGCCTGTTTGCGTTAGGACTCACCACGGGCAAGACTCCCATAGGCGTTTACCGCGAGCTGGTGAACCGCTGCAAGAGCGGCGAGGTGTCGTTCAAGCATGTCGAGGTGTACAGTCTCGACGAGTTCTACCCCATAAAGGCCACCGAGCAGCAGAGCCGCAATTACCGCATCCACGAAGATTTCCTGAGCCATATCGACATCCTGCCCGAGAACGTGCACATAATCGACGGCTCGGTTCCCGTCGACAAGGTGTCGGCCTATTGCGCCGATTACGACCGCAAGGCGCGCAACATCGACCTCATGGTCATCGGTATGGGCGCGCAGGGTCAGATCGGCTTCAACGAGCCCGGGTCGTACGCCAAATCGGTGACCCGCATGGTGCAGCTCACCTACCAGTCGCGCAAGGTGCAGGCGGGCCTGTTCTACGGCATCGAGAATACGCCCAAGATGGCCATTACGATGGGCCTGAGCACCGTGATGAACACCAAGCGCATAATCCTCATGGCATGGGGCGAGGACAAGGCCGACGTCATCAGCAAGGTCGTCGAGGGCGATGCCACGCGCCTTATCCCCGCGTCGCTGTTGCAGAACCATCCCAACATCGAGGCCGTGGTGGACGATCCCGCCGCCGACTACCTCACGGTGAAGAAAGCCCCGTGGCTGGTGGGCCCCTGCAACTGGACTCCGCGTCTGGTCCGCAAGGCCGTAGTATGGCTGTGCGGAGTGGTGAAGAAGCCCATCCTGAAGCTCACCTATACGGATTACATCGAACATTCGCTGGGCGAGCTGCTCGAAGCCGTGGGAATGTCGTACGATGCGGTGAACATCAAGGTATTCAACGATCTTCAGCATACCATCACGGGATGGCCTGGCGGCAAGCCCAACGCCGACGACTCGACGCGCCCCGTGCCGTCGACGCCGTTCCCCAAGCGCGTGCTCATCTTCTCGCCGCACCCCGACGACGACGTGATCTCGATGGGCGGTACGTTCATCCGTCTGGTGGAGCAGGGGCACGACGTACACGTGGCCTACGAGACCTCGGGTAACGTGGCCGTACACGACGACGTGGTGATACAGAATCTCGACACGGCGCGCGAACTCGGTTTCGGCGACCGCGTGGACGAGGTGCGCGAGATCATCGCCTCGAAGAAGAAGGGCGAGCCCGAACCCCGCGCTCTGCTCAACATCAAGGGCGCCATCCGCCGCGCCGAGGCGCGTGCCGCGGTACGTTCGTTCGGCCTGAACGAGAACACCAACGCCCATTTCCTCAATCTGCCGTTCTACGAGACGGGCGGCATCAAGAAGGGCCAGCGCACCGACAAGGATATAGAGATCATAACCAAGTTGCTGTTAGAGGTGAAGCCCCACCAGATATATCTGGCGGGCGATCTGGCCGATCCTCACGGTACCCACCGCGTCTGCACCGAGGCCGTGCTGGAGGCTCTGAGCCGTCTGGAGGGCGAGGAGTGGCTCAAGGAGTGCGTCATATGGCTCTACCGCGGCGCATGGATGGAGTGGGAGATCGGCATGGTCGACATGGCGGTGCCCTTGAGTCCCGACGAGCTTATCAAGAAGCGTCACGCCATCTACCGCCACCTCTCGCAGAAGGATATCGTCCCGTTCCCTGGCGACGACAGCCGCGAGTTCTGGCAGCGCGCCGAGGAACGCACGCAAAACACGGCCCGTCTGTACGATCTGTTGGGCATGGCCGAATACCAAGCTATCGAAGTTTTCGTTAAAATGAAGTTATAACCGTCATGAGAGTCATCATAGAGAACAATGCGGCCGAGGCGGGCCGCTGGGCGGCGCATTACATTGCGGCGCAGATAAACGCCAAGGCTGCCGCGTGCGGCGAACCTTTCGTACTGGGACTGCCCACGGGCTCGACCCCGCTGGGCATGTACGCCGAGCTCATCGCGCTGAACAAGGCGGGCAAGGTGTCGTTCGCCAATGTCGTAACGTTCAACATGGACGAATACGTGGGTCTTCCCGAGGAACATCCCGAGAGCTACCACTCGTTCATGTGGAACAACTTCTTCTCGCACATCGACATCAAGCGCGAGAATGTCAACATCCTGAACGGCAATGCCGCCGACCTCGACGCCGAGTGCGCCTCTTACGAGGCGCGTATAGCGGCCGCGGGCGGCATCGACCTGTTCATCGGCGGCGTGGGCGAGGACGGCCATCTGGCCTTCAACGAGCCTTTCTCGTCGCTCGAATCGCGCACCCGCGTGAAGACCCTGACCGAGGATACCATCATAGTCAACTCGCGTTTCTTCGACAACGACGTCACGAAGGTGCCCAAACTCGCCCTCACCGTCGGCGTGGGTACAGTGTGCTCGGCCAAGCAGGTGCTCGTGCTGGCGCTGGGTCACAAGAAGGCGCGCGCGGTGCAGCAGTGCGTCGAGGGTGCGGTGTCGCACGCATGGACCATCACGGCGTTGCAGATGCACCCCAAAGGCATTCTGGTGTGCGACGAACCCGCCGTGGGCGAGCTCAAGGTGAACACCTACCGCTATTTCAAGGACATAGAGAAGTGTAATTTATAATATAGAAACGTTATGGCAAAGACTCCCACGCCCCACATAGGGGCCGTTGCGGGCGAGATCGCCGACAAGGTGATAATGGCGGGCGACCCGTTGCGCGCCAAGGTCATGGCCGAGCGTTTTCTGGAGAACCCCGTGCAGTACAACAACGTGCGCGGCATGCTCGGATTCACGGGTACCTACAAGGGCAAGCGCATCTCGGTGCAGGGCCACGGCATGGGCATTCCGTCGATAGGCATCTACACCTACGAACTGTTCAACTTCTACGGCGTGAAGAGCATCATCCGAACGGGTTCGGCGGGTGCTTTCGATCCCGATCTGGAGCTGGGCGACGTGCTGGTGGGCATGGGATCGTGCACCGACTCGAACTACGGCGCGCAGTTCAATCTGCCCGGGACGTTCGCTCCGATAGCCGATTTCGGTCTGGTGCGTGCCGCCGCCGAGAAGGCCGAGGCGATGGGGATCCGCTACAAGGTGGGCAACCTTCTGGCCAGCGACGTGTTCTACGGCGACGATCCCGACAGCTGGAAAGCCTGGCAGAAGATGGGCGTGATGGCCGTGGAGATGGAGGCCGCGGCGCTCTACATGAATGCGGCCCGAAGCGGCAACAAGGCTCTGTGCATCTGCACCGTGTCGGATTCGCTGGTGAAGGGTACGGCCTGCACGGCCGAGCAGCGTCAGAACAGCTTCACCAACATGATGGAGATAGCGTTCGACATTATCTGACATGTCGGAGAGCAGGATTCCGAACATGGATTTCATAGTCGGCAGGTTGAAGGAGTTGCGCGACGAGGGCTACCGCGATTTTCATGCGCGGCTGCTGCCTACGGTCGATCCCGCGCGGATCATCGGGGTGCGCACTCCCGACCTGAGGCGGCTGGCGCGCGAGGTGGCGCACGACGACGATCTGTCGGAGCGGTTTTTGGCAGAACTGCCTCACCGCTATTACGAGGAAAACAATCTCCACGGCGCGTTGCTGTGCCTGCGGATAAAGGATATCGACCGTCTGCTCGCCGAGCTCGACCGTTTCCTGCCGCACGTCGACAATTGGGCTACATGCGACATGCTGTCGCCCAAACTCTTCGCCCGCCATCCCGACAAGGTGGAGCGCAAGATCGCGGAGTGGCTCCGCAGCGGGCATGTCTACACGGTGAGGTTCGGCGTGGTGTCGCTGCTCGGATATTATCTGGACGAGCATTTCCGCCCCGAACACTTCGAATGGCTGCGCTCGCTCGAATTCGGGGAGTATTACATCGACATGGCCGTGGCGTGGTATTTCAGTTTCGCCCTCATAAAACAGTGGGACGCGGCCCTGCCGATCGTGGAGAGCTGTGCGCTGGACAAGCGCGTTCACAACATGACCATCCAAAAGGCCGTCGACAGCTTCCGCATAACACCCGAGCGCAAGGATTACCTGCGCTCGTTGAGACGCAAGTAGAGGCTGCTTTTGCGCGCAGTTTAGAATCTTTTCAGAGAATATTTTGTTTGAGATGCAATCCTCGCTTACATTCGGCGACATGACGCAGGTTGTTTTCGGTTGCGGTCTGCGGTTCGCCGACGGCGGCAGGAGTGCATTAGCAGTCCGCCGCAGTGGGGCGGCGGCGAACTGCACGGTTCAAAGAACCGCAGGCGTAACGCCTGTTTTATGAAAAATAGCCCGTCACGCCACCGAGCCGCAGCCTCGCTCCGAATGCCTACACGTCATTCCACATTTTTCTTTTTCCCAAAAAGAAAAATGAATGAAATCCCAACCGAGAATCTTTCGTTAGCGATGCCAATCCTCACTTCATTCGGTGGCATGACGTTCTTTTTTCATCTGTTACCTTTTGTCTGCATAAAAGGTAACACTAAAAACCGCCGTGATGAAACGATTTCGGAGTCGGTCTTGCGATTGCCCTATATCCGAAATCGCTTTTGCCGCGGGTAAGGCTGACGCATGTGCATTAAATGCGACTCGTCAGAGTCGTGCGGGCCGCAGCCTCGCCCCAGCGGAGGCCCGCTGTTGTTCGCGAATGCTCACACCGCGGTCTCCGCAGGCTGCGCCCCGAATCTCTATCGATAATTTCCTGTTTGCGATGCCAATTCTCGGTGCATGACGTTGTATATGCAATCCGCAGGCTGCCGTCAGAGAGACTGCGCCGCTGTGCGGCGTTATCTTTGGCTTCACCTTAGATACTTCGTCTCGGCATAATCAAACCTTTGGTTTGCTTCTGCCCCCGACTTTTCGTATATTTGTCCCTCGATCGGGGCGGCCTCGGCGGCTGCCTTTTTACGAATTTTACACACTTACCCGAATACCTGATGAAACGCCTTATTATTTTGATCCTCGCCGTCGCATGCACCTCGGCGCTCTTCGCGCAGAATACCGCGAGCGTAAGCGGCCGCGTAACCGATGCCTCCACGGGCGATCCGATAGATTTCGCCGATGTGGTCATAACCGACGACGACAACAATACCGTGGCTTCGGGTACGGTGAGCGGGGGGCGCTTCGCGATAGACCGCATCCGCGAAGGTGAATATACGCTGTCGATCCTTCTGGTCGGCTACCAACCCTACGACAGGAAAATAGATTTCCGCAAGGGCGAGAATACGGAGCTCGGCGACATACGCCTCTCGATGGTCGAGACGGGTCTTAAGGAGGTGACCGTGACGGGACACCGCAGCAAGATAGTCTACAAGCTCGACCGCCAGCGCATAAACGCCTCGTCGGTGCTGTCGGCCGCGGGAGGTACGGCTGTCGACGTGCTCAAGTCGACCCCTTCGGTGAGGGTCGATGCCGACGGCGAGGTGTCGTTACGCGGAAGCACGGGTTTTCTGGTCTATGTCGACGGCAAGCCGAGCATGCTGGAGGGCACGCAGGCCCTGCAACAGATCGCTGCGTCGAACATTGAGGATATTGAGATCATAACCACCCCCTCGGCCCGTTACAAGACCGACGGCGACGTGGGCATAATAAACATCGTCACCAAGCGCCGCACGGACGAGGGCGTGAGCGGCACGGCGAATGTTTCGGGCAGCACCATCGGTTCGTGGAGCGGCGATCTGCTGCTCAGCTACCGCAGGGGGTCGCATCGCTGGTATGTCGGCGGCGCGGGATCGGACATGAAGGGCAAGAGCGACTTCACACAGATGAAGACCACCGTGGTGGATGATTTCGTGACCACCTCCGATGCCGACGGCACGCGTCACAGCAGCCGCCCGTCGGGCATAGGCCGCGTGGGCTGGGAGTACGACAACAGCCGCCACAATCTGACGGTGGAGTTCCAGAGCGGCGACGCCGTAAACGCCCGCGGCGGCGACATGAGCTACTACGAGCACCGCATGCAGGGCGACGCAGTGCTTAACGACAACATCTACGAGAGCCACGACCGCTACTCCAACGAAAAGAGTCTGGCGCAATTGGCTACCGACTACACGTTCCGACTGAACGAGCGCGGCGACAAAATATCGGTCGCAGGGCGCCTGCGTTACGACTGGTATGCGCTGGAGTACACCGAGAGCAACATGTTCGACACCTCGGGCGTGCGTTACGAGGGTACGCGCGGATACGAGAAGGAGCATCACTGGGATTTCGACGGCACGGCTTCGTACGAACTCCACTACCGCCCCGAAGGCAAGCTGGAGTTAGGATATCAATACACCTCGTACAGCGAGCACGGCGAATATAACATAAAGTATTGGGATCGCGGCATGGCCGATTTCGTGTGGCAGGACGATCTGCGGGCGCCGTTCTTCTACCGCAGGCAGATTCATTCGGGCTATGCGATGATCACCGACAAGCTGGGTCCCGTGGAGTTCGACGCGGGTGTGAGGGCCGACCGCACCATCGACGAACTGACGATAGCCGTCGAGGGTGCCGACCGCCATATAAAGCGTCTGGAGCTGTTTCCCTCGGCGCACGTGGCCTACACGGCGCCGCACGACAACATCTTTTCGCTCGGCTACTCCTATCGCACCAACCGCCCGGGAATATGGCAGCTGGAGCCCTACATCACCTACGAGGATTATTACACCAAGCAGATAGGCAATCCCGACATCGCGCCCGAGTATATCCATTCGCTCGAAGTCGGCTATCGCAAGACCATCGCCGAGGAACATTCCATAGCCCTCACGGGATTCTACCGTCATCGCCGCGGGGTGCGCGACCGCGTGCGAGTGGCATACGAGTCCGGTGTGACGCTCGATTCGTTGATAAACGCGGGTAACGACCGTTCGATCGGACTGGAGATGAACGCCCGCGTGAAAGCCACGCGCTGGTGGAACATGACCGTGAACGGAAGCGTGTTCGGTTACAGGTTCACGAGCCGCTACGAAGGCTGCGTCGACAACTCGAACACCAACTATGCGCTGGCCATGATAAACAACTTCTCGGCGGGACGCAACACGAGCATCCAGTTCGACGCCAACGTCGTGGGGCCCACAGTGCTCACGCAGGGCCGCGAAAAGGGATACTGTTATTTCGATATGGCTTTGAGGCAGAGCCTTTTCGGCAACCGCGTAACGGCGGCCGTGGTGGCGCACGACGTGTTCCGCACGGCCCGCTACCGCAACAGCCGCGTCACGCCGACGCTGATATCGGCCACGCGCGTACGGCCCAAATATCCCAACATAGTGCTGTCGCTCGGCTACTCGTTCAACGCCGTGCGCAAGGAGCATTCGGGAGCCGTATCTTCGGGCGCCGTGTTCGAGGGCAAGGATTTTTAGGCTGCGTCGGCCGTCGGCACGGGGAGCTTTTTGAACCGTTTTTGCATGGAGCGACAAACGATGAATGATTTGGTCGGAAATACCGAGTGGGACGGGCTGCCCATGCCGCGCCGCCTGTGGGCCATCGTCGCCGTGGCGTTCGGCGTGTCGCTGTCGGTGATCGACAGCGTGATAGCCAATGTGGCCCTGCCCACCATCTCGACGGAGCTGGGCATATCGTCGGCCGATTCGGTGTGGGTGGTCAACGCCTACCAGCTGGCCGTGGTCACCATGCTGCTCGTATTCTCCAATCTGGGCGACATAGTGGGTTACCGCCGCGTCTACATCGCGGGGCTCGCCCTCTTCACCGCGGCATCCGTCGGGTGCGCCTTTTCGTCGGGACTCGTGTCGCTCATCGTGTGGCGCGCCTTGCAGGGCCTGGGCGCCGCGGCGGTGACGAGCGTCAACACTACTCTTATAAGAATAATCTACCCCCGCCGCATGCTGGGCCGCGGCATGGGCATAAACGCCACCGTCGTGGCGGTGTCGTCGGTCGCGGGTCCGTCCATCGCCGCGGCCATACTGTCGGTGGCATCGTGGAACTGGCTCTTCGCCGTCAATATTCCCATCGGTCTGATAGCATTCGCCCTGAGCCGCCGTTTTCTGCCGCAGAATCCCGTCAAGGTCGAGGGCCGCAGGTTCGACTGGCGCGACGGGGCCATGTGTGCCTTTACGTTCGGCTCGGCCGTGGGTTGCGTGGAAGCCTACCTGCACGGGGTGCGGATGGTATATGTCGTGCAGATTGCCGTCGTGACGGCATTCGTGGCGTGGCGTTTCGTGCGCGAGCAGCTGCGGCGCCCTATGCCGATCCTGCCGTTCGACCTGCTGCGCATTCCCATCTTCTCGCTCTCGATCGTCACCTCCATATGCTCCTTTACGGCGCAGATGGCGGCCATGGTGGCGCTGCCCTTCATCCTTCAGCACGATCTGGGCTACGACGCCGTGGGCACGGGGCTGCTATTTACGGCTTGGCCCATGGTCATCATGGTCGTGGCTCCCGTGGCGGGCATGCTGGTCGAGAGGATACATGCGGGATACATGGGACTGGCGGGATTGTCGATAATGGCCTTCGGACTGGTGATGCTCGGGCTGCTGCCCGCTGCGCCGTCGCACTTCGATATCGTGTGGCGTCTGGTGGTGTGCGGCCTGGGATTCGGAATATTCCAGTCGCCCAACAACAGCATAATGATCGCCTCGGCCCCGCAGCATCGCAGCGGTTCGGCAAGCGGCATGCTGGCTTCGGCACGACTCGTGGGGCAGACTACGGGTGCGGCCATGGTGGCCATGCTGTTTCGTATGAACGGCGGTGAGGTGACGCGTTCGGCACTGTTCGTGGCGGCGGGGCTGGCTCTGTTCGGGGCCTTGCTCTCGGCCTCGCGCATACGCCTGCCGCTGCCCGAGGGATTGAAACGAAGATAAGACAACGATGATGATAGTTTTCCACATAGAATATTATGCCCGTCGGGACGAACGCCTGTTCGTGGTGTTCGACGACGGGACCGAATACGCCATGCGGCGCGAATCCGAAGGACTGTGGTCGGCCGAGGTGCCGCGCGATGCAGACGGTGCCGCCTATCGTTACGAATTGCGTGCGGCCGACGGCTCGCTGCTTCACGGGGAGTGGGGCGACGGGCACAGGCTCGGCGCAAGTTCGACCGAGCGCACGGAGGTGTTCGACCATTGGCACGAACGGCCTGCCGCGGCGCCTTTTTATTCGTCGTTCTTCACGCGCGGCGTGTTCCGTCGGCCGAATCCGCGAAAGGCGGCGGAGGCAGTCGGCGGACGCATTCTGCTGCGTGTCGAGGCCCCGACCGTCGCGTCGGACGAGGCGGTGGCCGTCGTCGGCGAACATGCGGCCTTGGGCGGCTGGCAGGTGGAGCGGGCCGTTGCCATGCGCGACGGCGCGGCACCCGTGTGGAGCGTATCGCTGCCCGCCTCGGTCGCAGGCAGCAAGTTCAAGTTCATAGTGACGGATGCCGCCACGGGGCGTTTCAGGAGATACGAGGGCGGTTTCAACCGCCGTTTTCCCGCAACGTCGGACTGCGGCTCGGCAATCGTGGTTGACGGCCTGCGCATGCGCGACGAGAGTCCGTTGTGGCACGGCGCGGGCGTGGCCGTGCCTCTGTTTTCGCTGCGCAGCGGGCGCGGCTGGGGATGCGGCGAGTTCAGCGATTTGCGGCTTCTGGCCGACTGGGCGGCCGCCGCGGGCTTGTCGGTAATACAGCTGCTGCCCGTGAACGACACCTCGGCCACGGGTACGTGGCGCGACTCCTATCCCTATAATGCTTTGTCGTGCTTCGCCCTGCATCCGATGTACGTGAGTGCGGAGGCTGTCGTGGAACAATGCTCGGGCTGCGCCCGATCGGCGGAGCTTGCGGCGGCATTCGACGCGTTCGCCGCCGAGGGCGCCCGACTCAACGCTCTTTCGGCCGTGGATTACGAGGCGACGATGAAGTTGAAAACCGATTTTCTTCGGTGCGCCTACGATCTGTGCGGCGACGATACGATGTCGTCGGACGAATATGCGGCTTTCGAGCGCAAAAATGCCGAATGGCTCTCACCCTACGCCGTTTTCTGCGCCCTGCGCGACGAGTACGCTACGGCCGACCATACGCAGTGGGGCGTGATGGCGCAATACGATGCCGCCAGCGCCGAGCTGTATGCCCGCGAAAACGCGCATGCCGTCGGATTCCACAAATTCGTGCAATATCTGCTCGACAGAGAGCTGCGCGATGCGGGCGACTATGCCCGCGGGCGCGGGGTGCTTCTGAAGGGCGACATACCAATAGGAGTGTCGCCGTCGAGCGTCGAGGTGTGGCGCTCGCCCGAGCTGTTCAACCTCTCCATGTCGGCGGGAGCGCCGCCCGACGACTTCGCCGCCGAGGGGCAGAACTGGGGATTCCCAACATATAACTGGCCGCGCATGGCCGAGGACGGATATGCGTGGTGGCGTTCGCGTCTGCGCAAGATGGCGGAGTATTTCGATGCCTACCGCATCGACCACATACTGGGATTTTTTCGCATATGGGAGGTGCCGCGCGGCGCGGCGAGCGCATTGGAGGGGCATTTCAACCCGTCGCTTCCTTACGATACGGATGAGATCGGCGCGTTCGGATTCCCGTTCGACGCTACGCTTCACGCGGCTCTGTTCACGGAGTACCCGTATTCGCGGCAACGCTATTTCCCGCGCATAGACGGATGCAAGACCGCCGCTTTCGCCGCTCTCGACGACGAAGCGCGAAGGAGTTACATGCAGTTGTACGAGGATTTCTATTACCGACGCCACAACGATTTTTGGCGCGACTGCGCGTTGAGACGCCTGCCGAAACTGATCTCGGCGACGGGAATGCTCGCATGCGGCGAGGATCTCGGCATGATTCCCGCGTGCGTGCCCGACGTGATGCGGTCGGAGCAGATTCTGTCGCTGGAGATAGAGCGTATGCCGAAGCGGTTCGGCGAGGAGTTCGGCGATCCTGCGGAGTATCCCTATCTTTCGGTCGCATCACCCTCCACGCACGACATGTCGACCGTCCGCGGTTGGTGGCGCGAGAATCGCGAGGCGACCCGCAGGTATTGGCGCAACATCTTGGGGAATGAGGGCGAACCTTCAGCCGAGTGCTCGGGCGAGGCGGCCCGCGAGATCGCGGAGCGTCACATGCGGTCGCGGTCGATGCTGGCCATCCTGCCGTTGCAGGACTGGCTGGCCATAGACGAGAATCTGCGCGGGGCCGATCCCGATGCGGAGCGTATCAATGTGCCCGCCGATCCCGACCATTACTGGCGTTACCGCATGCACATAAGCATCGAAGAGCTGCTCGCGGCCGACGGTTTCAACGATGCGGTCCGTACCCTGACGGCGTTGCGGCGCGGGAAGTAATGCGACTCGCGGGCCGCAGCCTCGCCCCGCTGCTTACTGACGTTCGCAAACGTTTTCCGCAGGCTGATGCCCGAACCTCTATCGCCGTATGATCGTGCGGCCGAAAGGCACCAGCGCGAAGCTCATCAGCTTGAAGTGCTGGAGGCCGAATGGTATCCCGACGATGGTGATGCAGAACAGCAGACCCCACAAGAGGTGTGAGAGCGCGATCCAGATTCCGCCGACGAAGATCCAGATGATGTTCAGCAGCGTGTTGAGGCACCCTACGGGGCATTCGTTGGCCCTCACCTCGCCGCCGAACGGCCACAGGGCGAACAGCCCGATGCGTATGACCTGCAATCCGAACGGAATGCCCACTATGGTCAGGCACAGCAGTACGCCGCCGACCAGATATTCCAGCGCCATGAACAGGCCGCCGAAGACTATCCAGATGATGTTGCCGATGATGCTCATATTACAGTTGTTTGTATGTGTAAATATATCTTCGGCGGCTGCGGGGGTCGCGCGTAGCGCGAGCCGCCGAAGATAGTTCCGCCCGAGGCGGAACGATTATCCTATCAGAAACTCGAACAGATTGGGATTGTCGTTCAGATATTCGTAATCGATACCGTGACTCTTCATCCGTGCGGTCAGCCCCTCGAAATCGTCGGGACTCTGCAATTCGATGCCTATCAGTACCGGCCCTTTCTCGCGGTTGGTCTTCTTCTTGTACTCGAAATGGGTTATGTCGTCGTGCGGACCCAGCACGTTGCTCACGAAGTTCTGCAAGGCACCTGCGCGCTGCGGGAACCGCACCACGAAGTAGTGCTTCAGCCCCTCGTAGAGCAGCGAACGCTCCTTTATGTCCTCCATGCGAACGATGTCGTTGTTGCTGCCACTCACCACACACACCACGTTCTTGCCCGCGATCTTGTCGCGATAGAGGTCGAGAGCACTTATGCTCAGCGCGCCCGCAGGCTCGGCCACGATGGCGTCGAAGTTGTAGAGGCTCAGTATCGTGGTGCACACCTTACCCTCGGGAACCACCACAATATCGTCCAGCACCTGTCGGCAAATGTCGAACGTCAGGTCACCCACGCGCTGCACGGCGGCGCCGTCCACGAATTTGTCCACACGGTCGAGTTCGGTCACCTCGCCGCGCTCGAACGAGAGTTTCATTCCCGCCGCACCCGCAGGCTCC
>CAUHCL010000051.1 GCA_959604655.1 uncultured Alistipes sp.
TGTCATGGTAAAGATTGTTGCGTTACATCGCTTTCGGGGAGAGTTGCGCGCATGTCTCCGCGTATCGATGATAGTGTACTATTTAAGTAGTACACTGCAAAGGTATACAAAAAAAAACATTCCTCAAAATGTAGGAGGATGTTTTTTGTGCCGATCTGCAAAAAAAGGTTCGGGATTGTTCTTCGGGGGCTCTATCGGACCTCCATGCGCCAGCTCATTTCGTCGGTGATGTATTCCGAGGCGAACGACCCCTGCATGTCGCGGATAGAATCGAGCGCCGACATGACGCACGCGCGCATGCGTTCCGACGTGCAGGCGGCTGCCAGCAGGGCGACGGCGCCCTGTGCGACGGGGCGCGACGCGCAATGGCGCGCGACGATCGGCGGTACGGACTCTATGACGGAGGCGTCGTCCGCAATGCTGCGCGCGGCGGCCATCAAGGCCGAGTAAGCCGTAAATTCATCGTCCGAGCGGCTCCACTCGCCGTATATCTCCTTTATCGACGGCGATTTGCTCAACAGAGCGAAAGCGGCCTCCTCGGCCGCTTCCGAATTCGTTATGCCCTCGGCCCAGAACGCCGCCTCGGCTATGTCGAGACGACGCGGGTCGGCTATGTGCAATGCTGCCAGACGCAGTTCGCGCACCTGCTGCCTGAAAAGGTAGCGGGCGAAGTCGTGGTCGCACCCCTCGGCGCGCGCTATGCTGCGGACTGTGGGCAGGCTCACGCCGTAGTTCAACCCGTAGGGGCGGCCGTAGAGATACATGCCGTCGGCCACGGCGCCGTTCATTTCGCGGCGCAATGCCCCCAGAAGTCGGATCATTCGCGATGTATGGTCCACCCCTCTAACGTTTTGCCGTCGGAGCGGCTACCGACACGGTGCGTCCCAGTTCGAATATGGGCAGTACTGCCGATCCGACAGGCTTCTCGCCGACTACTATCACGCAGCTCGCATTGTCGGCTATGCGCACGCGCACGGCCGTCTTGTCGCGGGGATCGGCCTCGACGAGGCTGCTGAGTCGGGCGGTTCCCGAAGGGGTGAGTATCAGCGTCACGGCGTCGCCGTCGGTCGACGAGGCGGGCAGGATGCCTGCCGATGCCGATACGCGGGCCACGGGGTAGCTCTGCACCTCGGCCGCCATGGGGATTATTATGCGTTCGGTATAGGTCGTTACGACCTTCTTGCCGAGGAACAGCTCCAGATACTCCTGCTCCTTGGCGTCCAGAGCGGCGAGCGCATCCTTCAGACCGCCGCCGAACACGTTCTCGCCCGCTTCGCCCGTAATCAGCTCCATGCGGTGCTTGCGGATCGAGAATATGGCCTGCGCCGCCGCTGCCGCGGCATCCTCCGCGCTCTGTGCCGTGGCGGTCAGGCGGTCGGGCAGCACTTTGGGGAACTCGGTCTCGCTGCCCAGGTATGACACCTCGGCGGTCGTGGCGGGGGCTATGTCGCCGCTTTTCAGCGCCGTGTCGCCGTCGAGAACCGACAGCCGAGCGCCCTTGACCGACCATACGGTCTTCTCGATGAGCGATCCGCGGACGTCGAGATATTTCTGCGCGTAACGTGCGTAGGGGCCCACGATCGTCTGCTCCTTTTCGATGATGAGGTCGACGGCCACGGTGGTCGACGGATCGGATACGACGACTGCGCCCAAGGCGTCGACGTATGCGCCTTCGGTAGCTTTATAAATGGTATTCTGCGCCGATGCGCCCGTGTGAAGGGCGACTGCCAGGGCGGCGATGGTCAAAACTCGTTTCATGGTTTCGATGTTTTTGTTTCGTAGTTTTTACAAAAATAGATTTTTTGGCAGACAAATCAAAATTTGAGGTAAAAATCGCGGGTCAGGCGGCGGTAGGCGTTGCTGTATCCCTCGCCGTCGTCGATGGTCAGAGTCTCGGTCCCGACGGCTGCGGTCGGGGGCTGCAAACCGAACTCGGCCATCACCCGTATCACGCCGCTCGACGGGGTGGAACATACGTCGCACCTGCGCAGCGGAAAGAGTCGGCCGTGGGCCGCGGCGCGGAAACGCTCCATCTCCGCGGGAGGCAGTATGAGCGCGAAGGTGCCGTGCGGGCGGAGGTTGCGCTCGACGCCGCTCACGATGTCGTCGAATGTGAGCGCTACGGTATGCCGTGCCGAGGTGCGCGCCGCGTCGGGCGGCAGAAGCGACGAGACGAAATAGGGGGGATTGGATATCGCGGCGTCGAACTTTTCGGCTGCCGCAAACTCCTGCAACGCGCACCGTTCTATACGTATGCGGTCGGCCCACGGCGAGGCGGCGGCGTTGTCGCGCGCCTGCGCCACGCAGTCGGGATCGATGTCGATGCCCGTGATCTGCGCCTCGGGGCTGCGTTGCGCCGCCATGACGGCCATCAGTCCGCTGCCCGTGCCGATGTCGAGTATACGGCAGTCGCTCTGCGGCAGACGGCACCATGCGGCGATCAACACCCCGTCGGTGCCCACCTTCATGGCGCAGCGGTTGTGGTCGATGTGGAACCGCTTGAATGTGAATCCACCTCCGCGCATGGCTACACCTTGAGGAATCCGTCTATGCCCGCCCCGAAGAGCGAGAAGTCGTAGCGCACGGGGTCGGCGGGGTCGAACTCCCTGAGCGAAGAGGTGATCTCGACGGTGGCTTTCCAGTCGCTCTGCTTGCGGCTGAGAAGCCCCAGCGCGCGGCCCATGTTGCCCGAGTGTACGTCCAAAGGTAGGTAGAGCGCCGACATGGGGATCTTGCGCCAAAGTCCGAAGTCGACCCCGCGGTCGTCGCGGCGCACGAACCAGCGCAGATACATGTTCAGGCGCTTGCAGGCCGCGCCCTTGTCGATCGACGACAGATGCTTTTCGCAGTGGGGATTGTGCTCGCAGGCGAAGAACTCGCGGCGGAATGCCGACAGCACGCGCGCCATGTCGCCCTCGGCCTCGTAGTGCGACTCGAAGAAGTCGCCTATGCCGCCGAAGCGCTCGGCGATGCCGCGTATGGCCAGCACGAAGTCGGTGAAGTCCTGCCCGTTGAAGGTGCGGTGCACATAGGTCCGGAGTCGCGCCAGTTCCTCGGCCGAGGCGTGGCGCACGAAATCGGCGGGCGCGTCGTCCATGTACTGCATCATGCGGCGGGCGCTCTTTACTATGGCCTTGCGGTTGCCCCACGCTATGGTGGCGGCGAAGAATCCAGCTATCTCGCGGTCCTCCTTGGCCGTGAAGGCGTGGGGAACGCTGATGGGATCGGGTTCGATGAATTCGGCGCGGTTGTATTTGTCGTGCAGATGTTCGAGCAAATCGCGCAGTTCTTCCTTTTCCATTATTAAGTGTTGGGATTAATATTCGATAACGCCGTCGCGCATGGCGATCTTGCGGTCGGCCATCGACGCCAGCGAGTCGTCGTGGGTGACGATCACGGTCGTCTGGCCCAGCTCGTCGCGCAGACGGAAGAAGAGCGCGTGTATCTCCTCGCGGTTCTTCGAGTCGAGGTTGCCCGACGGCTCGTCGGCCAGCAGCAGCGAGGGACGGTTGACGAGTGCGCGCGCTATGGCCACGCGTTGCTGTTCGCCGCCCGACAGCGCCGCGGGTTTGTGCGTCGCGCGCTGCGCGAGTCCCATCATGCGCAGCAGTTCCGCGGCTTCGCGCTCGGCCTCGGCCTTGTCGCGGCGGGCTATGAGGGCGGGCAGCATTATGTTCTCCAGAGCGGTGAATTCGGGCAGCAGGCGGTGGAACTGAAAGACGAACCCTATCTTGCGGTTGCGGAAGTCCGACAGGCGGGCGTCGCTCAGACGGGTGACTTCCTCGCCGTCGATCGTGACGCTGCCCGAATCGGGTGCCGAGAGCGTGCCGATGATTTGCAGCAGCGTGGTCTTTCCCGCGCCGCTGGGGCCCGTGACCGATACCACCTCGCCGCGCGCCACGCGCAGCGAGACGCCTTTCAGCACTTCGAGGGCGCCGTAACTCTTGCGTATGTCGTGAACCTCTATCATCTCTTCATCGTTTGCGGGCCTTTGGGAGGCCGTAATCGAGAGCAAAGATAACAATTAAATCCCACTTGCGGGAAAAATTCGCGGTGCGGTGCACCGTTTCGAAAAAAAAGCGTATCTTTGCACGCTATGTTTAACTAATTTAACTTTTTGAAAAATGCCTAAAATGAAAACAAACGCCGCTGCAAAGAAACGTTTTACTTTCACCGGCACAGGTAAGATCAAGCGTAAGCACGCTTATCACAGTCACATCCTGACAAAAAAGACTAAAAAGCAGAAGCGTAATCTGTGTTATGCTTCGACCGTATCGGCAGCCGACGAGGCCAAGATCAAGAATCTGTTGGTTAAGTAGTCTTAATCGGCAGCACCTAAATTTTATTAACAAGGGACGAAACAGCCCCGAAGAGCGCGAGAGAAACGCGCCGCTGCGAGTTCCGTCAAAAACTTATTTACTATGCCACGTTCAGTCAACGCTGTTGCGTCACGCGCAAGAAGAAAAAAGGTTTTGAAGCTTGCCAAAGGTAACTTTGGTTCAAGGGGAAACGTTTGGACAGTTGCGAAAAACACTGTCGAGAAGGGTTTGCAGTTCGCTTATGCGCACCGTCAGATCAAAAAGAGGACCTATCGTTCGTTGTGGATCACGCGTATCAACGCCGCCGTCCGCAATTACGGTATGACCTATTCGGAATTTATGGGTAAGGTTAACGCCAAGGGCATCGCCTTGAACCGCAAGGTTCTGGCCGACCTGGCGATGAACGAGCCCAAGGCATTCGAAGCAATAGTTAAAGCAGTTAAATAGTTTGCCGACGGCCGCGGGTTCCGCGGTGCGACGGCGGCGGAGAGTCGTACGGCATTTGCCGTAGGGCGATCGGCGAAAGGCGGGGCAGCGGTCGTAAGACCGTTTCCCCGCTTGTTTTTTCGGCGGGGCCGATGCTTTGTCCGACACCCTCCCCCGATTTGTGCTATGTCGATGCGGTTGGCATGCCGTTTGCCTTTGCTGCGGCGGGTCGGAAACACCCCTGCCCGTTGTATCGAATGGAAAAAATGTCGAATAACATCTCGCCCGTAATGACGTTTCTGTTCCCCGACAAGCATTACGGCAATTCCGTGTCGGCCTTCGTCCTGGTACTGCGTCTTTTCTTCGGCGGACTGCTCATGTGGCACGGAATAGGAAAAATAGCTAATTTCGATTCGCTCTCGGCGTCGTTCTACGATCCGTTGGGGATCGGGCCGCGCATGTCGCTGCTGCTGGCCATATTCGCCGAGGTGATATGCACGGCGGGCATAATGGCGGGAGCGTTCTATCGGCTGGCGCTGCTGCCCGTGATATTCTCCATGTGCATCATCCTTTTCGTCGTGCATCGCGGCGACGGATTCCCGACGATAGAGCTGCCATTGATATTTCTGGTGATGTTCGTGATGCTGTTCATCGCGGGTGCGGGACGCTTCTCGCTCGACAATATCATCGCAGGGCAGCTCCGCAAAACGAAAGCCTGAAGCGGCTCGGAGCCGTCGCTGGCTTATTTCTCGTCGGCAGGGTAGCGGACGCCCAGTTGGCGGCGCACCTCGTCTATTATCTCGGCCGTCGCGAGCGAGCACTCGTGGGTGTTGACGCGCGATTCGATCCGGCCGTCGAACACCGTGTCGATAAATTCCTTTATCTCGTAATAGTACTCGTCGTGAGGCTGCTCGCGGCCGAGCATCTCGGCTTCGGCCTGTCGCTCGTGTCCCGACGCGGGGGCCTGACGGGGGTAAAACCGCACGTCGACGGGAGTCTGTATGCGGTCGATCATGATGTTGCCATCCTCGCCCTCGATCTCGGAGGGCAGGTGGGAATTGGCTATTTTCGAGTATAGCAGCGTGGCGTTCATCCCGTCGTATTGCAGGTTGACGCTTCCCTGCCCGTCGACTCCGCTCGACAGCACCATGCCTTGCGCCGATACCGACTTCGGACGTCCGAAGAGCAGCACCAGAGGGTAGAGCGTGTATACTCCTATGTCCATCATCGCGCCGTTGGAGAGTTCGGGGCGGAATGCGTTGAGGACGATTCCCTGCTTGAACTTGTCGTAACGCGACGAGTATTGGCAGAAGGAGGCGAAGTAGCGGCGCGGTGTGCCTATGCGGTGCAAATTCTCGCGTACCGCGTCGAACGACGGGCTGAGCGTGCTTTTCATCGCCTCCATCAGCGCGACGCCGTTGCGGCGCGAGGCGTCGATCATGCGGCGCACCTCGCGGGCATTCGACGCCAGGGGTTTCTCGCACAGCACGTGTTTTCCGTTCTCCATGCAGAGCACGGCATAGTCGGCGTGCGTGGAGTTGGGCGTGGCTATGTACACGGCGTCCACCGCATCGGATGCCGCCATCTCGTCGGGTGAGGTGAATACGTGGGGTATGCCGTGCGCTGCGGCGAATTCCTCGCCGCGTTCGCGCGTGCGGGAGCATACGGCCGCGAGTTCGAAGCGTTCGTCCTCGCGTGCGCCCGCTATTACTCGGTCGGTTATGAAGTTGGTGCCGACCACACCGAAACGCAATCTCTTCATGGGTCGAGTCGGTTTGAGGTTATTCTCTGTGGGCGGCTCTCGTGATGCGGCCCGCAGAGACGTTATGTCGGACGGAGCGGTTAGAACTCCACCTTGGGTGCCTGCGACGCTCCCTCGTCGGATGCGAAGTATGGCTTCTGCTTGAACGAGAAGAGCATGGCTATAAGGTTGGCGGGGAATTTACGTATGGCGATGTTGTAGGCCTGCGTCGCCTCGTTGAACTCCTTGCGCGCCACGGTGATGCGGTTCTCGGTCCCCTCCAGCTGCGCTTGCAGCTCCAGGAAATTCTGGTTGGCCTTCAGGTCGGGGTAGTTCTCCGACACGGCGATCAGCCGACCCAGTGCCGACGTCACCGACGACTGCGCTTTCTGATATGCGGCCAGCGTCTCTTCGTTCAGATCGTCGACCGAGACATTGACCGACGTGGCTTTCGCGCGTGCGTCGACCACAGCTTTCAGGGTCGATTCCTCGTGAGAGGCATAGCCCTTTACCGTCGCCACCAGATTGGGGATGAGGTCGGCGCGGCGCTGGTATTGCAGCTCGACGTTCGACCATGCGGTCTTTACCGCTTCCTCTTTGGTTACCATGCCGTTGTAGGTCGAGCATGATGTCATTGCGAACATGGCCACGATGGCCGCGAGAATGATTCGTTTCATGATTTTCGGTTGTTTATACTTTATATTATATATGTGCGTTTCACTCTACCAGCGCGATCCCGCGCCTCCTCCTCCGAAGCTGCCGCCTCCGAATCCGCCTCCTATACTGCCGCCGCCCGATCCGCCGAAACCTCCGAAGCCGCCCATGCCTCCTATGATGGTGCCGCCTCCGCCTCCGCGGCGGGTGCCCGAACCCGAGCCGTTGCCCGATCGGCGGCGGCGTTTTACCACCGCGCCGCAGTTGCCGCATACCAGAGTGTCCTCGTAGACCGACGCCCCTGCCGTGCGGCTTACCAGACGTGTGGAGTCGATACGCAGCGAGGTCTTATGACACTCGGGGCAGCGTCGACGGGCTCGGTAAAGCAGCCATACCGCAACGCAGTAGAAGAGCATGAATCCGCCGAAGACTAACAGTATGCCCGTCGGAATATCGTCGTCGTCCGTGTCGACGTAATCGTCGTTGCCGCCGTTGTCGAGCTCGCTCCCTTCGAGCGTTGAGCGGATGGCCTCCATGCCCGCCGTCATGCCGCCGTCGTAGTCGCCGCGGCGGAAGTAGGGCAGCATGCGCTGCGTCTGTATGCGTTTGCAGATGGCGTCGGGCAGCACTCCTTCGAGTCCGTATCCCGTCACGAAGCGTATCTCGTGCTCCGATTCGACGAGCAGTATTCCCAGTCCGTTGTCGCTCTTGTTGCCCACGCCCCACTCGGAGAAGAGGCGGTAGGCGAAGTCGAACACGTCGTCGCTGTCGATCTCGCGCACGGCGACTATGGCCGTCTGGGCCAGGCCGCGGTGACGCAGGTCGTAGCATATCGAGTCGAGGCGCGCCACGGTCTCGGCGGAGAGTATTCCGTCGGGATTGGAGGTGAATCGGTAGCGGTCGCCGATCTGCACGTTGGGAATGTCCCGTGTCCCGTAGGGCCTTGCGGCCGCCACGAGGCACGACAGAATGAGTATTGCTGTGAGCAGGCGTTTCATTTCCTTTATATTTTATCCGTTGCGGCTGCCTTGCGGAGTATGGTGTAGCTCCACGGCGCCATGTCACGCCCGACGTGTGCGGGAAGCTCGGCCGCCTCGCCGCTCATGGCGTCGACGTAGCGTCCCGCGTATATGCCCGTATCGAAGTCGGCATACACGGTGTAGGGCGAGAGGTTGAGCAGGGCGACCACGCGGCTGTGGCCCGACTCGCGCACGAACGTCATGATGCAGTCCTTGGCGTTGTTCTCGATCTCGACGATGCGGCCGCCGCGCTCGCCCGCCTGCAACGCTTCCTCGCCGTGCTTGAGCGCTATGAGGCGGCGGTAGAGTTCGGTGTGGCGGTCGGGACGGTAGTCGGCGATGGGGTCGCGGTCGAAGAAGGCGAATGAACGGTCGCAGCCGATCTCCTGCCCCGTGTATATGAGCGGCATGGCGGCCTCCCACAAAAAGGTGAGCGCCGTCATGACGTCGAGCGCATCGCCGAAGCGCGCGAATTCGCTGCCGCTCCACGAATTTTCGTCGTGGTTGGAGGTGAACATCATCCGCATGGCGTGCCGCGGGTACTTCTCGCGGTCGGCGTAGAGCGTGTTACGCAAATCCCATACCCGCCGTGCGCCTTTGGCTATGTCGCACATCATGTGATGTATCTCCCACGCGTAACCCATGTCGAAAGCGCGGTCGAAGAGGTTCAGTTCCTCGGCCTCGGCCAGCATGAAGATGTCGGGCTTCACGGCGTGGAGTACGGCCGACGCCTCCTGCCAGAATTCGATCGGCACGAGCATGGCCATGTCGCAGCGGAATCCGTCGACGGCGTGCCGCTCGATCCAGAAGCGCATGGCCTCGATCTGGCCCCGCCACACGGCGCGGTTGGCGTAGTTCAACTTGGCCGTGTCGGTCCAGTCCCACGGTACCTTTGCCGAGCCGTCGGCGTCGCGCTCGTACCAGTCGGCGGGCTTGCTGCGCATCCACGCCGCATCGCGCGAGGTGTGGTTGGCCACCCAGTCGAGCAGCACCTTCATTCCGAGCGAGTGGGCCTTGGCCACGAAAGAGTCGAGGTCGGCCATGGTGCCGAACTCGGGATTCACGGCGCAGTAGTCGGCGATGGAGTAGTAGGAGCCCAGCGAGCCTTTGCGCTGCTCCAGCCCGATGGGGTAGATCGGCATGAGCCACACGGCGTCGATGCCCATCGAGCGGAGAAATTCCAGCTTGCCTTCGGCGGCTTTCAGAGTGCCTTCGGGGGTGAGCTGGCGTATGTTCATTTCATAAAGCACGGCCGAGTAACTCCATTCGGGATGTGCATAAGATGTGTTTTCGGTCATCTGTTCGTTTTTGTTCGAAAAGCAAAAGTAAGAAAAATCTGTCGGGTTTCGCATTTTGCGCCTAAATTATCTTTCGCGGGCATCCGATTCGGGGCTGTGGTGTTTGCTGTCACAACTGTCTTTCCACATTCCAAGTTTCATGGGCTTCAATTTTTTAATGTATATGCAGTTTGCATTTTGATGTTTGACATATATATTTTGATTCAGAGGGTTTGTTTTTGAAAATGCCCCCCCCCTCGCGGCAACGCGTTGATTGCATGCGATATAGCTTGTGGAATGCGTTTCGATTTCGGGTTTCGAAAGGTGAAAAAGGGTCTGCGGGTGCGCCGAAAAATTTGATGATTGACAAAAATATGCTATATTCGCATAACCAAACTTATGCTAACCGATTTCGTTTTGCCCGATATGTATTCACATATCAGCATTATAGCTTCGTTCAGTATGATTGGGAAAAGGAATATGGTCACCTTTTGAAAATTGACCTGATAACAAACCTTTTAACCTTAATTTATTAAATTATGGTCAGTTTCTACTCATTCTTTAAAAATGTAGGGGGGGAAATTACGATCTTCTGTAATTTCGGCATTTACGGCGGTCGCACTGCTCTTTACCGTAAATGCTAATGCGCAGAAGATAACGGTTCGCGGTACCGTTACAGACGAAAACGGTCCGATAATCGGAGCTACCGTAGTTGAAAAGGGTAACGAAACCAACGGTGTGAATACCGATATCGACGGTAAGTACACCTTGAGTGTTCCCGCCTCGGCCGAACTCGTATTCGAGAGTATCGGTTACAAATCTCAAACAATCAAAGTCGGATCGAAAACCACGATCAACGTCAAGCTCGAAGAGGACAACCAGCGGTTGGACGACGTTGTGGTGACGGCCTACGGTACCCAGAAGAAGGCATCTATCGTGGGCGCCATTCAGACCGTGGAGCCGGGCAACCTGGAGGTAGGTACCAGCTCACGTCTGAGTAACAACCTCGCGGGTCAGATCGCGGGTGTGATCGCCTACAAACCTTCGGGCGAGCCGGGTTACGACCAGTCGAGCTTCTGGATCCGCGGTATCTCGTCTTACACGGGAACCACCACTCCGCTGGTGTTGGTCGACGGTATCGAGCGTACGCTCGACGATCTGGATGTCGAGCAGATCGAGTCGTTCTCGGTACTGAAGGACGCATCGGCTTCGGCCATGTACGGTGTGCGAGGCGCCAACGGTGTCATCGTCATCACCACCAAGCGCGGTAAGGTCGGCAAGCCTACGGTGTCGGTTCGCGTGGAGCAGTCGCTTCAGGCGCCCACCAAGCTGCCCAAGTTCGCCAGCGCGGCCGAGGACATGGAGTTGCAGAACCTGCTGTATGCCGAGGCTAACAACGGCGCTTACACTTGGTCTCCCGAGTTGATCGAGCGTACCCGTAACGGTTACGACCCCGATCTCTATCCCGACGTGAACTGGCTGGAGACCGTCACCCGCGGCATGGCCGACAACACCCGTGCCACGGTGAATGTGAACGGCGGTAGCGAGCGCGTGCGTTATTCGTTGGTGGCCACCTATTTCCGTGAGAAGGGCATAATGGCCGTGGACGACAGCCTGCCTTTCGACACCGGCACCAAACTCAACAAGTTCACCGTTCGTTCGAACGTGGACGTGAACATCACCAAAACCACTGTTCTCGGTATCTCGATCGGCGGATACATGCAGCACCTGCGCAAGTCGGCAGCATCTACCACCGACGTATTCAACTGGGCTTTCGAGACCCCGAGCTACGTTCACCCGCCCATCTATTCGGACGGTGACATTCCCGTGCGTCCGGGACGCGTGAATCCGTGGGCCGCGGCTACGCAGAGCGGTTATACGCGCGAGAACTCGTTCAAGATCGAGTCGCTGGTATCGCTGGATCAGAGACTCGACATGATTACCGAGGGTCTGTCGCTGAATGCCAAGTTCTCTTTCGATAATTATCAGAACAAGTATTCGAACCGTACCAAGGGCGTTCGTTATTATGATGTGGCTGTGGCTCGCGACGAATACGGTAACCTTATCAAGAACATGACTTCGGCGGGCGATGAGTTCCTCGGACACTCTGCGGGCGGCGGATTCGGAAACAACCGCACCTATCTCGAGGCCAGCATCCACTACAACCGTCTGCTGGGCGAAAAGCACAATGTGGACGCGCTGTTCCTCTACATGCAGGACGGTTACGACAGCGGCGACATTCAGCCCTATCGTCATCAGGGTATCTCGGGCCGTCTGTCGTATAACTTCGACAACCGCTATGTGGCCGAGTTCAACTTCGGTTACAACGGTTCGGAGAACTTCCTCAAGGGCCACCGTTACGGTTTCTTCCCCTCGGGTGCAATCGGCTGGATCATCTCGGAGGAGCCTTGGATGGCAGGCGTGAAGAACGTGCTTTCGACTTTGAAACTCCGTGCGTCGCTGGGTCTTGCGGGTAACGACTCGATCGGAGGCCGCCGCTTCGCCTACATGACCACCATCAACACCAGCAACGGCGGTTACGCATGGGGACACGAAGGTTCGCGATATTATATGGACGGCGTTACCGAGGGACATACGGGTATTTCCGATCTTACGTGGGAGACCGTGCGTAAAGCCAACGTAGGTTTGGAGATCGGTCTTTGGAATGAACTGAACGTACAGGTGGATTTCTTCGACGAGTATCGTTCGGATATCTTCATCCAGCGCAGCAACACTATTCCCACGCAGATCGGTTTCATGACTACTCCCTATGCCAACTACGGTATTGTGGACAACAAGGGTTTCGAGGCTTCGCTTACCTGGAACCACCGATTCAACAAGGATTTCCAGATACAGTTGCGCGGTACCGCGTCGTATGCCAAGAACTGGATCCGCGAGCGCGATGAAGCCGAATCTCTGAAGGGTACTTACCGCTCGGCTACCAACCGTTCGGTTAACGAGCATACGGGTTATATCGCTCTGCGTCTTTACGAGGATAGTGACTTTATCAACGGCGAATTGGATCCCAGTCTGCCGTTGCCCGCGTTGGGTTTGAACGTACAGCCCGGTGACATCATGTATGCCGACCTTAACGGGGACGACATAATCAATGATTTGGATATAACCTATCTGGGTCGTACCTCGGCTCCCCGTTTCGTATACGGTTTCGGAGGTAATTTCGTATTCAAGAATGTCGACTTCGGCTTCTTCTTCCAGGGTGTTGCCGACGCTTACAAGATATTGGGCGGCAACTCGTACTTCCTGCCGGGTTCGGGTGGTGGAATATTCGGTAATGTTTATGCAAACTACAACGATCGCTGGACTCCCGAGAATCCTTCGCAGGATGTGTTCTGGCCCCGTCTGCACTATGGTTCGACTTCGCATAGCTCGGTTAGCTCGACTTGGTGGCTGAAGAACATGTCGTTCCTGCGTCTGAAGAACATCGAGTTGGGTTACAGCCTGCCCAAGGCATGGACCGACAAGATGCATCTGAAGGGCCTGCGCGTGTTCGTGAGCGGCAACGACCTCGTGACTTTCTCGGGCTTCAAGTTGTGGGATCCCGAGCTGGATACCCGTACGGGTCTTAAATATCCTACGATGAAATCCGTTCAGTTCGGTATTGATTTGAACTTCTAAAATCGGAGAAAACAATGAAATTCTATAAATATATTTTGACCGTGATAGTTGCCGCGGCGACGCTCTCGTCTTGCAACTACCTTGATAAAGAGCCCGACACCGAGATTACTCTCGAGATGGTCTTCAACGATAAATATCGTATGGAGGGTGTGTTGGCTTACGTATACAATGGTCTTCCCGACCCCCTGTGGGGACATACATTCAAATACGGCATGTCTTCGTTGGGCGATGATCTGCGTCCGTCGTGGAAATGGCATCAGTGGAGCTGGGACTGTAATAAGCGTGCTACGGGCGAGTGGGCCACTAGTACGGGTTGGAACGGCGACGTGTGGGCCAATATGCCTCACCGTATCCGCGAGGCCAAACTTTTCCAGGAGAATGTGCATGCAATTCCTGCCGACAATGTGACGCAGAGAGAAGTGGAGTTGATGAAGCTCGAATGCCGTGCATTGATCGCATACTACTACTGGTGGTTCGCATACTGGTACGGTCCGTGCCCCTTCGTCGAGGGCGGACATGTCTACGATCCGTCGACTCCCGCCCAGGAGCTGTATTTCGGCCCGCGTCCGTGGGACGAGATCATCGACTGGTGCGACAAGGAGCTGAAGGAGGTAGCCGATCAGTTGCCTGCGTCCTACTCCGAACTTATTAAGTTCGGTCGTGTCGACAAACTCTTCTGTCTGGCTACCCGTGCGCGTATGCTGCTGTTCAACGCCAGCCCGCTGGTGAACGGTAACCCGTGGTATAAGGATCACGTCGATCGCGATGGCGTGAAGCTCTTCCCGCAGGAGTACGATGCGAATAAGTGGAAACGCGCTCTGGATGCCTGCAAGGAACT
>CAUHCL010000052.1 GCA_959604655.1 uncultured Alistipes sp.
TCGGTCCTCGCCACGATGCACACCCCGCGCGGCATGGCGCTGGCTGCGGCCGTGGTGCTGCTTTCGGCCGTCTATCCGCGCTTCGGGTTCGTCACGCGCCGCGTGGAGGCCTCGACGGAGGATGACCGCGAGCAGATAACGTCGGCTTTCGCGGCGTCGGGGTTCCGTCTCGCTGCCGAGGAAGACGGCGTGATGATCTTCCGTGCCGACAACATCGTGCGCCGCCTGCTGTTGCTCTTCGAGGACGAGGTGTGCGTGGAGCAGTACGGACAGTGGGTCGAGATCACGGGCATACGTCGCGCGGCGGCGCGCACGGCCTATCGGTTGGAGTGGTACATGGATAACAAGAGAAGATGAAAAGAGCGATCATAAGATTTTTCGCGCGCGGCGGCGCCCTTCTTGCGGCGGCGGCCGTGGTGGCGACGGGCGTGTGGGCCGTGAAGGACGACTTCGGGCTGGGACGCAATATGGAGATCATGGTCAACATGATGCGCGAGCTGTCGACGCAGTATGTCGACGAGGTGTCGCCCGACAAACTCATGTCGGACGGCGCGGCGGGCATGGTGCGCAACCTCGATCCCTACACCAACTACATGTCGGAGGAGGGTATGGACGAGTTCGAGGTGATGGCCACGGGCAAGTACGGCGGCGTGGGCGCCACCATCCGCATGAGACGCGACAGCAGCGGAGTGGTGGTGGCGCAGCCCTACAAGGGTTCGCCCTCCGATCTGGCGGGGCTGAAGATAGGCGATCGGTTCGTGCGCATTGACGGCGAGGACGTGACGAAGTGCACCACCTCCGAGATCTCGTCGAAGCTCAAGGGCGACCCGGGCACCAAGGTCCGGCTGGCCGTGGAGCGGCTCATGACGGGCGAGGTGGAGGAAATGGAGCTCACGCGCGCACGGATAGCCATACCCGGCGTACCCTACGCTGGCTTCGTGGCCGACAGCATAGGCTACATACGTCACAATGATTTTACCGACGGCTGTTACGACGAGATGCGCGCCGCGGTGGAGCGTCTGCGCGCCGACGGCAGGCTGAAAGGACTTATCCTCGACTATCGCGACAACGGGGGCGGCAGCGTGCCCGAGGCGATCAAGATACTCTCGATGTTTCTGCCCAAGGGCACCGAGGTGCTGACGATGAAGGGGCGCACCGAGCGCTCGATGCACACCTACGCCACCGAATCGAATCCCGTGTTGCCCGACGTGCCCATGGTAGTGCTTATCAACGGCAATACGGCCTCGGCCTCGGAGATCGTGAGCGGGGCGTTGCAGGATACCGACCGCGCCGTGCTCATGGGGCAGCGCTCCTACGGCAAGGGTCTGGTGCAGACGCTGGTGCCGCTGGGTTACAATGCCTATCTGAAACTCACCACCGCCAAGTACTACATCCCCTCGGGGCGCTGCGTGCAGCGCATCAACTACTCGGCGCACAACGACAAGAGCGGCGCCGAGGTGGTTCCCGACTCGCTCATCCGCGAGTTCTCGACGCGCAACGGCCGCAAGGTGTACGACGGCAAGGGCCTGATGCCCGACGTGAAGACCGATCCCGAGTACATCAGCACCTTCGCCGTGATGCTCTACAATCTGGGTTACGTTGAGGAATTCCTCGATGGTTACATGCGCCGCCATCCCGACATGACGGTCGACAATGCCTCATTCGCCATCTCGGATGCCGACTACGAGGATTTCGTGAAGTTCATGGAGGACAAGGAGGTGCCCTACGAATCGCAGACGCGCATGGCTCTCGATCTGCTCAAACGCACCTCGAAGGAGGAACGCTACGACTCGGAGTTCGCCGACGAGCTGCAACGCATAGAGTCGAAGCTCAAGGACCAAAAGACGGACAACCTGCGCCACTACCGTGCCGAGATAGCCGAGCTGCTCGACAACGACATAGTGCTGCGCCACAACTATTACGAGGGTGTCATAGAGCACAACCTCGTGTCGGACAGCACCGTGATGAAGGCCGTGGAGCTGCTGCGCGACGGCGGACGCTACGCGAAGATCCTGCGCGAGCAGGACACCGAGCGCAATTGATCGGCGGGAGGGGATGAAATTCTTGAGCAAAATAAAATTCTCGTTTCGGGGCAGGTTGTCGATCCTCACGGTCGGCATGGTGCTGGCCGTGATGTCGTTGCTGTACACCAACAAGCTCGCAGGCGTGCTGAAGCAGAAGGAGCAGAACGACGTGGAGCTGTGGGTGGCGGCTATGGAGCGCGTGAGCCGCGAGACGTTCGGCAACTATCTGGTCGACCCGCTCATATCGGCCATCGTGAGCACGCAGAACAACATCCCGTTCATCATCACCGACGAGAATCTGAATTACGTGTCGAGCAACCGCATCTCGAACGACGTCATTCAGGATCCCGAGAGGTTCCGCCGCAAGCTCGACGAGCTCACCGAGGAAAACACCCCCCGCACGGTGCGCATAATGTGGACCAGCAACCAGTGCCACATCATATTCTACGGCAAGTCGCAGCTGCTGCGTGCCCTGTACTGGTTCCCGTACGTGCAGTGGGGTATTATAGCCATATTTCTCATCTTCACCTACATAGCGTTGCAGTCCACCAAGCAGGACGAGCAGAACCGCGTGTGGATAGGTCTGGCCAAGGAGACGGCCCACCAGCTGGGGACGCCCACCTCGTCGCTGCTGGGCTGGATCGAGTATCTGCGCACGCAGGAGGTCGACCCAGCGGTCGTGGACGAGATGAACAAGGATCTGGCGCACCTGATGAAGATCGTCGACCGCTTCTCGAAGATCGGGTCGGAGACCGTGCTGTCGCTCAACAACGTGAACGAGGTGGTGGGCGAGTCGGTGATGTATTTCCGCAAGCGCATCCCGCGCAACGTCACGCTGTCGTACAACGGTCTGGCCATAGCTCCCGTGCAGGCCAACCTGAATGTGGCGCTGTTCGAATGGGTGGTCGAGAACCTGATGAAAAACGCGCTCGACGCCATGCAGGGCCACGGATCGATCGACGTCAAGGTGTGGTCGAACGACAAGTCGGTCATGATCGACGTGAAGGATACTGGCAAGGGTATCCCCAAGAGCAACTGGAAACGCATATTCGAACCCGGGTTCACCACCAAGACGCGCGGCTGGGGCCTCGGCCTCTCGCTCTCGCGCCGCATAGTCGAGGATTACCACGAGGGCAAGATCGCCGTGGTGGATTCCGAGGTGGGGCGCGGCACCACTTTCCGCATAACACTTAACCGCGTGAGTGAATGATATCCCCGCAGACAGATACGCCGAACGTTCCGCAGTACGACACAGTAGTCGGGAGTGTGCGCCCGACGGGCGGCATCGTACCCGCCGCCGACAGCCTCGCCGGCGCGGGCAGCTTCATGGGGGCGGACAGCCTTGCGGGCGCGGATACCGTTTCGGCCGACTCCGTTTTCGGCTTTGCGCCCGCGGCCGACTCGCTGTTTTGTGCCATGCCGACGGAACTCTGTGCGGGGCAGGGGGCGTGGCGCGCCGCCGACGCCGCCGAGGTGTTCGGCGGGGGCTCGTCGCTCGCGGCGGGCGTAGTGGCCGATTCGCTTGTCGGGACCGCCGTGCAGCCGACGGCTGCGGCGGCTGACGCTGACGACGACGTGTGGGCCGCCGCCGCGGTCAATCTGCTGGTCATAGGAGTCGTGTCGGTCTACATGTTCTGCATATACCGTTATTTCGACGATGTGGTGGCGCTGTTCCGTTCGGTGTTCCGCCGCAGCGTCATGGCGTCGGGCCGCGTGGTGGAGCGTCGCCGCAGCGAGATATTTTACAGCTTCCTCGGCAAACTGTTCCTGCTGGGAGCGGCCTTCGTCGGCGTTCTGGCGGCGGAAACGGCGCTGCGCCATTGCGACGTCATGGCCGAGGTGGAGATCTGTTACGTGCCTCTCCTGGCGGTGGGCCTCTTTCTCGCCGTGGTGGCGGCGCAGTATGTGCTGCTTGCGGGAATAGGGCTGGTCACGCGGTCGTTCTCCGAGGTGACGGCGCTCGTGCGCATACGTCTGGTCTATTTCGCGCTGGCGACGGTGATGGTGGCGCCCGTGATGCTGGTGGCGCAGATATCGGCCGACGCCGTGGCTCGGATATGGTTCGCCGCGGGATGCGTCTCGGCGTGCGTGGCTGCGTTTTTCTTCCTGCGCGAGAGTCTCATGTTCTTTATTACTAAAAAAATTTCGATTTTGCATTGGTTTTTGTACCTTTGCACCATCGAAATCATGCCGTTGAGTCTGCTGTGGCAGGCGGCGGTCAGATTGAGACTGTAAAAACGCTTCGAGAATGGTTAAAAAAATTTTGATATCGCAACCGCGTCCTGCGGTGATTGAGAAATCTCCTTTTTATGAATTGGCGGGCAGACACAAGGTCGAGGTCGACTTCCGGCCTTTGATCCGCGTGGTCGGCGTGACGCTCAAGGAGTTCCGCGCCCAGCGAATCGAGATACTCGACCATACGGCCGTGATCTTCACTTCGCGCACCACGGTCGACAGCTTCTTCAAGGTGTGCGAGGATGCTCGCATAACCGTTCCCGAGACGATGAAGTACATCTGCAACACCGAGGCGGTGGCGCTCTACCTTCAGAAATACATCGTCTACCGCAAACGCAAGATATCGTTCGCCGACGGATCGTTCACGGGTCTGCTGGAGCTCATCATCAAGCACAAGAGCGAACGCTTCCTGCTGGCGCTCAGCGAGCCGCACAAGCCCGAGCTGCCCGAGACGCTGGCCAAGCTGAAGATCGATTTCGATCCCGTCATTCTGGCGCTTACGGTGGCCGCCGACATGAGCGACATACGCCCCGCCGACTACGACGTCTTGGCGCTCTACTCGCCCTCGGACGTGAAGAGCGTGCTGGAGAATTTCAAGGTCGAGGAGCTGCCCGTGGTGGCTACTTTCGGCGAGGGCACCCTGCGCGCCGCTCTGGAGGCTGGCATGAAGGTGCGCGCTTCGGCTCCGTCGCCCGAGGCTCCGTCGATGGTCAAGGCTCTCGATCTCTACATCGCCAAGGTGAAGAAGGGCGAGGAAGTAGGCGACGTGGAGCTTACGAGCGACGAGGCGAAGGAGGAGTTCATACGTTCGCAGCAGAGCAAGCTCGCCAAAAAGAGCCGCACGCGTCACACTGCGACTGCGACAGACAAGCGATAGCCGATGGAACGTACGGAAGCCGCCGCACCCTGCCGCAAGCCTTTCGCGCTGCCGCGTTGCGAGCGCCTGCGCTCGATGAAGGCCATACGCCGCATGTTCGGCGAGGGTCAGGGCGGGTTCGTCTATCCTTTCCGTTACGTCTTTGTAGTCGATCGTGCCGAGGCCGACGTTACGGTGTCGGACGGCTCGGTCGAGATGCTTTTCTCCGTTCCCAAGAAATTCCATAAGCGGGCCAATCGCCGCAACCTGCTCAAACGACGCACCCGCGAAGCCTATCGGCTCGGCCGCGAGGAATTGCGCCGTGCGGCAGCGGCCATGGGCGCCGAGGTCGATGCGGCGTTGATATATTCGACCAAGGAGTGTCACAGCTATAAGACCATAGAAAATGCGGTGCGACGGATTCTGGAGCAGATCGGCGAGCGTATTTAAGTATGTCTGCGCATTGCCGCTGCTGGCGGCTGTGCAGTTCTACCGCCACTGCATATCGCCTTTCACACCCCCGTCGTGTCGTTTCACGCCCACCTGTTCGGCCTATGCCGTCGAGGCGCTGCGCAAGTACGGCCCGATAAAGGGCGGGTGGCTTACGCTCAAACGTCTGTCGCGCTGCCATCCGTGGGGCGGCAGCGGATACGACCCTGTACCGTGATGATTCGGCGGACCGCCGATACGGACATAAAAGACTCCCCCGAAAGTCGTCAAGGCTTTCGGGGGAGTTTCGTTTGACGCGATGCGTTATTTCACGAATTTGGCATTGGCCAGATAGTCCGCGCTCTTGCGTGCCGCATCGAATACGCGGTCCATGATCTGCTCCTGTGACAGCTTGCTGCCGTCGGCGTTCTTCTCGTTGCGCAGCCATCCCGGGGTCTCGATCTCGACCACGTAATCCTTCATGCCGTTCTTGTAGAACTGCTTGAATATCCCCTCGAAATCGATGTCGCCGCTCTCGCCGATCACGAAATCGTCCTTCACGTGCAGCATCTTGATGCGCTTGGGATATTTCTTCAGATAATCCACGGGATTCTTGCCGCCCTTGGTGCACCAGTATACGTCCAGCTCGAAGCATACGTAGCGGGGATCGGTGTTCTCCACCAGATACTCCCACATGATCTTGTCGCTGTCCTTGAGCTTCTTGTACTCGCCCGAGTGGTTGTGGTAACCCAGCTTGAGGCCGTACTCGGCCGCGATCTTGCCTATGCGGTTGAAGTAGGCGCACATCTGCTTGAGACCCGCCTCGGTGTAGTCTACGCCGTAGCTCGGGATCACGAAGTAACGGCCGCCGCACGCCTTCTGTATCTCGAAGAGCTGGCGCCAGCGCGCTTCGATCTCGGCCTCCTTGGCGGGATCCTCCTGAATGCTCGAATGGGTCGATACGATCTCCACGCCGTTGGCGTCGCACAGTGCCTTGAAGTCGGCGGGCGACATGCCGAACACCTTGGTGTCGCCGCCCCACTGCACCAGCTCGACGTTGTTGTAGCCCAGATCGGCCAGACGCTCGATCGATGCTTTGGGATCCTTCTGTACGGCCGACATTACCGAATAGAGCTGGATGCCGATCTTCTTGTTCTTCTTGGCCGACGCCTGCTGAGGCACGACGGCTGCCACCAATGCCGCCGCGGCGAACATGGCCGCGAAGACATTACGCAAAATAGTCTTTGGTTTCATTGTTTTATGGTTTTGTAAGGTTCTTCGAAACGGTTATACGATATGCAAATATAACGAAAAAACGCGACATATCGCCGTTTTGTTCCGACTGCCGCAGCATTCGCATGCGGCGTTGGTTGGCGGCGGATCGCAATCTACTGAAATTCATTGCTATACTTCTGCGCGCGGAGGCTGCCCCGCCGTCGGGCCGAAAAATTCGTCCGCGCAGCGGTTGCAAATCCCGAAAATAACAGTTAATTTTGGATATTCGCAGCCGACGTGCGCCGCGCGTCGGGGTGCGGAGCCGATGAAGATTAACCGACCCGAGCTTCGGACAGGCCGCACAAGGCCTCGGCCGCAGCGGGAAAAACCGCATAAATTTATGGACAAGAAACATCTGTACGCCAAAAAGTACACCAATGCCGACTTCTATACCGACGGCAAATTCAACGAGCAGACGGCCAAAAAGGCTTTCCTCGACATGTTCGAGCACTACGGCATCCCCTTCACGCCATTCCTCGAAGCCAACTTCTGGGTCACCGACTTTGGTCTGGGCGACTTCGAGCACGTGGGCATGGGCGGCGTGTTCTGGATCAACAATCCCGACTACCGCTACTTCGGCCACGAGATCTACCTGCTGCCCTCGCAGATGATCGTCGAGCATTACCACGTGGAGTCGGCGTTCCCCGCCAAGCACGAGAGCTGGCAGGTGCGCTGCGGCAGCGTCTACAATTTCGGCATAGGCGATCCCACGCCCAATCCTCCCGCACTGCCCGAGAGCCAGAAGGGCTACATCACCGTGTCGAACTACCACGTCATGAACACGGGCGACATAAGCGCGCTCAAGGAGCTGGAATCGCGCCACTTCCTGATGGCGGGCGAGCAGGGCGCCGTGGTCACCGAGTACGGCACCTACCACGACAACAGTGGCCTGCGCTTCACCAATCCGAAAGCGAGTCTTTAAGATAAAAGGAGTTGAACCATGAGAACGTTAAGCCATTTCGGCATCCCGAGCGCCGAAAAGATCGAGGGAGCTGCGTATATCGAGCCCTTGAAAGTCTCGGTGACCGACTATACCAAGAGTCCCAACAAGATCGAGTTCCTCTATTTTGAGCCCGACAGCCCCATGCACGAGCTGATTCAATCGCGCGCGCATGTCGCCTACGACGTGCCCTGCATAAAGACGGCCGTCGAGGGCGCCAAGGTACTGCTCGAACCGCTCGACTGCGGCGACATGATTATCGCTTTCGTCGAGGAGGAGGGCGTTGCGATAGAGCTTATCGAGCGTAAGTAATACGGGCCTCGGCCCCATAGGATCTCACCCCCGACGGCATTGCGTCCGTCGGGGGTGATGTCGTTTAGGCCGCTCGGCGGAGTGAACATGATATTTATCTTCGACGGTTGTGGGGCTTTTCGGGTGTTTCGGGGTGTGGTGTGCTGTTCGCCGACGGCGGCAGGAATGCGACAGCAGTCCGCCGCAGTGGGGCGGCGGCGAACTGCGCAGTCCTGCGGACTGCAAATACTTTAATATGATATTTCCACCTTTTGTCACCCAAAAGGTGGAGCCCAAATGTGCCGCGGTGAAACGATTTCGGGGTCGGCCTTGCGCCTGCGCTGAATCGGATGCCTGCGGCACTTTTGAAGCAATCAAAAGATTTCCGATTCTTAACGCTCCGTCGCCGCGGCCGCCCTTTGTCCGAAATCGCTTCTGCCGCGGGTCGGGCTGACGCGTGTGAATATTGCGATCCGTCAGAACAGCTCCAACTGGTCGATACCGTGATTGAATGTAAGACGATGGACGGGCGACAACCCGTGCTCGCGGATGGCGAGGCGATGCTCGCGGGTGGGGTAGCCCTTGTTGCGGTCCCAGCCGTAAAAGGGATATTGCTCGTGCAGCCGCATCATGTATTCGTCGCGGTGCGTCTTGGCCAGCACCGATGCGGCCGCTATGTCGGCGTACTTGCCGTCGCCTTTTACGATGCACGCGTACGGATAGGACAGCTGCGTGCGGAAACGGTTGCCGTCTATGGCCAGGAACTGCGGCTCGACACCCAGCGACATCACGGCTCGGTTCATCCCCTCGAACGAGGCGTTGAGTATGTTGATCTCGTCGATGCGTTCGGCCGTGACCTCGGTTACGGCCCACGCCACCGCCTCGCGTTCGATGATTCCGCGCAGAAGCTCGCGTCGCCGCGCCGTCATCTGCTTCGAGTCGTTGAGTAGCGGATGGTGGAAATCGGGCGGCAGAATGACGGCCGCGGCGAATACGCTGCCCGCCAGACATCCCCGTCCCGCCTCGTCGCATCCCGCCTCCGTCAGATCCTTGCGATATGAATTTTCGAGCATAACATCACAAAGTTAAGAATAATTTATCCGAGTCCTCGCTTTTTTCGTACTTTTGCGTTCGGCAGGAGCCTCGGCTCCGCCGCAGAATCCGCATGGCAAAGAGACGAGCGATACATCACAGAATCTTCGAGGTCGCGGCGACGCTGTTCGTAACGGCCGTCGTCACCACACTTCGTTCGCTGTTCGCACCCCTCCCCGACGAGCTGCTGTCCAACGTCGCCGCACCTATCGGTGTGATGTTGCAGGGCATTCAGTCGCAGTTTCCGCTGTGGTCGGCCGCGGTGTGGGGCTCGACGCTCTTCCTTGCGGGACTCAACGCGGGCCGCTACGGCGTGAAGTATTCGCTGTATCCCGCCTATACCTTGATGTCCATCCCGCTGCTGGGCGCTGTGGCCGCGACGATCACGGTCAGCGGCGATTATCTGGTGACCTCGGCGGCAATGGTTCTCACGCTGCTCGCCTCGAAATACATCATGCGCTGCATCATGCGTACGGGGAGCTACGGCGATCTGTCGCTGTCGATGCTCTGCTTCGGGGCGCTGCCGCTCGTGTTCGCCCCCGCTGCCGCCATCTATGCCGTCATGCCGCTGCTCGTGCTCGCCGTGAAGGCCAAGTGGCGCGACATGACGGTGGCCGTCGTCAGTCTGGTGTTTCCGCTCTTCGCCTGCTGCTATGTAGCGTGGTGCGGAGGCGACGATTTCATCGCTCCCGCGCTGCGGCTTTACGAATCGATGATCACGCCGAGCGGATATGCGTTCCTCCGTACGCTCAATCCTGCGGGGCTCGCGGCGATAGGGGTGATGCTGACCATGATATTCTGCGCCGTGTCGCTCATAATCTCCGACCGCTATTCGCTGAAGGTGAAGTCGCGTGCCGTCATGCGGTTCAACGCGCTGCTCGTGCTGTTCATGTGCGGACTCTTCTTTCTGCCGAGCGGCACCGCCACGATCTTCGCCCTCGCGGCCGTTCCCGCGTCGATCCTCATGCCGCTGATATTCGTGCGTATGGGGACGGGATTCACCGAGATGCTCTACCGCCTGCTGCTGCTGTGCGCCGCGGTCAACGTGGCCGTCATGAGCATGTGACCGTCAGGCCAGACGGCTCTGGCGGCGCCACTGCACTATGCCGTTCACGGCGTTCACCGTATAGAAAGCGTATTTGACCACCATCAGTGCGGCATGCGGCTCGCCCTTTATGGTGCCTACGGTCCACAGCGCCACGCTGAGCAGGTTTATCAGCAGCCACAGCACCCACTGTTCCCAGAATGCGCATGTCATGAGATACTGCGCCACGATGGCTATGATGGTGATGGCCGCATCCTTCAGCGGCTGCGAATCTTCGGTGTGGCGGTCCAGCACGAAGGTGAGCGCGGCTATGGCTGCGATCGACGCCACGCTCCAGAACGCTATCTGGCCGCGTGTCATGCTGCGCGACTGCACGCGCGACTCGTCGTCGCGCTGGTGGCGGCGGCGCCATGCGAAGTAGCCCACGAACTGCATCGGCACGTAGTAGAGCGCATGCAGGGCCGCGCTGCCGTAATATTGCGACTTGTAGGCTATGTAGGCGTAGAGCCCCACGTTCACCAGGCCGAACATGAAGTTGAGGATGCTGCGTCGGGCACTCAGCACCACACCCATCACTCCCGCAACCAGCACGATGAATCCCAGTGCGTCGAACTCCCCCGTGAGTACCGAATAGGCTCCCGCCGTGATGATGGGGCCGAGGATCAGAATGTAATCGAGCGGGCGCAGCGTGGTGCGCGAAACTAACTTTGCCATTAAAGTGTAATTTTAAGGCACAAAGATAGGTAAAGTCGGGCGCAGAAGCAAACCGAAGGTTTGATTTTGCCGAGCGGAAGTATCGGGAAATGCGTCATGCCATCGAGCCGCAGGCGAGGATTGGCATCGCAAACGGGTGGTTGTCGGTGGAGATTCCAATCATATTTTCGTTTGAAAACGAAAATATGTGGAATGACGGGCGGGTATCTGAAATATTGACTTCTGTTCGCCGACGGCGGAGGACGCGTGCGAGCCTCGGGCGAGCAGCAGTCCGCCGCGTGGGGCGGCGGCGAACTGCCGATATCGCGCCGCGATATCGATATGTCGCTGATGAATTATCGCTACGTTTCGGCGGCCGAACGTTAAAAAATCCCTCTTTCCGACCGATTTTTCACCCCGCCTGCGGCCGTTAATCTATTTTTGCGTATATTTGCACTCCCGTATCAACCTCTTATATAGGGTGCATGATCGCAGTACGTGCGATGTGGGGCAGGCGGTAGCCGCTCTGTCCGCGCGCGTCGGGATTACGGGCCAATGAGCCGTATGGTAGATCGGGCGCAGCGATAATGTTGAACGGATAACCATTTATTTTTGTTGCAACAATGAACAAGGATGCAATCATCAAGCTCGTGAACGAGCAGATGTGGCCCAAGACCGACGCCGATGTGCCGTCGTTCAAGGCAGGTGACACGATCACCGTTACTTACCGTATCATCGAGGGAAGCAAGGAGCGTTTGCAGAGCTTCCGCGGTGTGGTCATTCAGATCAAGGGTTCGGGCAAGACCAAGATGTTTACGATCCGCAAGATTTCGAACGGCGTAGGCGTCGAGCGTATTTTCCCTCTCTATTCGCCCCACATCGACAATATCGAGGTGAACAAGGTGGGTATCGTGCGTCGCGCACGCATCTACTACCTGCGTCAGCTCACAGGTAAGAAGGCTCGTATCAAGGAGAAGAGAGTTACGAAGTAGTGCATCGCACTGTTCGGCGGCCGGAATTTCCCTAAGAAGTTCCGGTTTTTTTTCGTCCCGTGTCGTCCTGCGCATCGGGATGCGTCGGGCCGCCCACGACGAAAACGGGCTGTCGACGATTCGCCGACAGCCCGTTTTGCTGTTGAAATATCAGAATGCTACTTCGCGAAGCCCTTGCCTATGGCGAGGAAATCCTCGGCCTTGAGGGCTGCGCCGCCGATCAGACCGCCGTCGACGTCCTCCTTGGCGAAGATCTCGGCAGCGTTCGAAGGCTTGCAGCTTCCGCCGTAGAGTATGGGGCACTCGGCGGCAGCGGCGCCGAACTTCTCGGCCAGCACCTTGCGGATGTAGGCATGAATCTCCTGCGCCTGCTCGGCCGTGGCGGTCTTGCCCGTACCGATGGCCCACACGGGCTCGTATGCTATCACCAGCGACGCGAACTGCTCGGCGGTGAGGTTGTAAACCACCTCCTCGATCTGAGCCTTCACCACGTCGAAGTGCTTGCCTGCCTCGCGCTCCTCCAGGTTCTCACCCACGCAGTAGATGGGCTTCAGACCGTTTGCGTAGGCCTGCTCCATCTTCTTGTTGAGCGTCTGCGAGGTCTCGCCGTAGTACTGACGACGCTCCGAGTGACCCAGAATCACGTACTCGCAGCCGAGTGCGGCGATCATCGAGGCTGCAACCTCGCCCGTGTAGGCGCCCTTGGCCTCGGCGGCGCAGTTCTGCGCGCCCACGGCTATGTCCGAACCCTTCACGGCCTCCACTACCTGCGAGAGGTGGGTGAAGGGAGGGCATACGATGAAGTTCACGCACGAGCAAACCTCGCCGCGACCTGCGACCACATTCTTGGCCAACTCCACGCCCTCGGCGGGCAGGGTGTTCATTTTCCAGTTTCCTGCAACAATTTTCTTTCTCATAACAGTTTATTTGAGTTGTATTCGTTTTTTCGTTATTCCTCGCACCAGCGCTTCACATCCTCCATCGAGGGTGCTTTCAGGCCCAGCTTGTTCTTCTTGTTGAACCCGCAGAGGTCGTTGAAGAACTTGCCTGCCGAGAGTTTCTTCAGCGAGTCGACCGTGATGTATCCCATCTTCTGGATCACGGGCACCCACTCGGCGGGAACGCCTATGGCGGTGTACTTCTCCTCGTCGTCGGCCACCACCTTCTTTTCGGGACGCATGGTGGGGAAGAACAGCACATCCTGAATCGACGGCTGGTTGGTCATGAACATCGTCAGACGGTCGATGCCTATGCCCATGCCCGAGCACGATGGCATGCCGTACTCCAGCGCGCGGACGAAATCCATGTCGATGAACATCGCCTCGTCGTCGCCCTTCTCCGACAGACGCAGCTGCTCCTGGAAACGCTCCAGCTGGTCGATGGGGTCGTTCAGTTCCGAGTAGGCGTTGCACAGCTCCTTGCCGTTGACGAAGAGCTCGAAACGCTCCGTCAGGTCGGCATTGTCGCGGTGACGCTTGCACAGGGGCGACATCTCGCGCGGATAGTCGCACACGAAGGTGGGCTGTATGAGTTCTTCCTCGCAATACTGACCGAATATGGCGTCTATGAGCTTGCCCTTGCCCATCGTCTCGTCGGTCTCCACGCCCAGACGCGCGCAGGCCTCGCGCAGCTGTTCCTCGCTCTGTCCCGTAATGTCGTAACCCGTCTTTTCGAGTATGGCATCGGTCATGGTCACGCGGCGGAACGGCGCCTTGAACGATATCTTGCGGTCGCCGATGGTCAGCTCCGTGGTGCCGTTGGTGGCCATTGCCACCCGCTGGAGCATCTGCTCGGTGAACTCCATCATCCACTTGTAGTCCTTATAGGCCACGTATATCTCCATGCAGGTGAACTCGGGGTTGTGGGTGCGGTCCATACCCTCGTTGCGGAAGTTCTTGCCGAACTCGTACACGCCGTCGAAACCGCCCACGATCAGGCGCTTGAGATAGAGCTCGCTGGCTATTCGCATGTAGAAATCTATGTCGAGCGCATTGTGGTGCGTGATGAACGGACGCGCCGAGGCTCCGCCCGGGAT
>CAUHCL010000053.1 GCA_959604655.1 uncultured Alistipes sp.
GTCGGCATGAATTCCTCGAAGGTCATGACCTTGCCGCCGACCCTCAGGCGCATGAATCCGTCGCCGAGCAGTTGCAGCAGCACCTCTATTATGCCCTGCCCCGCCTTGATCGGAAGCGGGCATGCCACCACCGTCCGCCTGCCTTCGCCGTGCTCCAGCACGAAATCGGCCACGTCGTCCACGCCGTAGCAGCGAACTTCGCGGCCCGACACGGGCGAAAAGGTGTGCCCCACACGGGCATAGAGCAGTTTCAGATAGTCGTATATCTCGGTGGTCGTACCCACCGTCGAACGCGGGTTGCGGGTGTTGACCTTCTGTTCTATGGCTATGGCGGGCGCGATTCCCGATATGAGATCGACATCGGGCTTGTTTATGCGCCCCAGGAACTGGCGCGCGTATGCCGAAAGGCTCTCCACGTAGCGGCGCTGGCCCTCGGCGAAAATGGTGTCGAAAGCGAGCGTCGATTTGCCCGATCCCGACAGACCCGTTATCACGGTAAGCGTGTTGTGCGGAATCGTCACGTCCACGTTTTTCAGATTGTGGACGCGCGCCCCCTTTATATATATCGTCTTGTCGTTTGTCATCGCATTCAAATTACCTCTATGGCGGCTCCCTCCACCTTGCCCAATCGGCCCAGAACGGCGTCGGCGCGGCTGTTGCGTACGGCCAGCGTCATCACGCACAGGTTGTCGAACGTCTGCCCCTTCACCTCGGGCTGTTCCTCCTTCACGATGCGCATCACCTCGTTCATCACCACATAGGGGAACTCCACCCTGACGGTGGTATCCACCGTGCGCTCCACTATTTCGGCGGCCTCTATGACGGCGGCGGCCGACTCCTTGTAGGCGGCTATCAGTCCCGGGACGCCCAACTTGGTGCCGCCGAAATAGCGGACCACGACTATGAGGCAGTCCGTCACGGCGTGCGAGAGCATCTGCCCCAGGATCGGCTTGCCCGCCGTGCCCGACGGTTCGCCGTCGTCGTTGGCGCGGAAGCGTTCGCCCTCGGGCCCCAGACGCCACGCGTAGCAATGGTGCGTGGCATCGTAGTAGCGCTTGCGCAGCCTGTCGAGGTGCGATGCGATCTCATCCTCGCTCTCCACATGGAAAGCATAGGCCAAAAACTTGCTGCTCCGCTCCCTGATGGCTGCCTCGGCATCGGCGCCGACGGTCAGATAACTGTCACGAACCTGCTCCACCTTAAGTTTATCTGACTTTGGTGAAGAGTCTGTTCCAGCGGATGTTGGCGGGGAAGCTCTTTTCGCTGTCGAGCGAGAGCCAGATGAACGACGCCTTGCCGACGATGTGGTCCTCGGGGACGAATCCCCAGTAACGCGAGTCGGCCGAGTTGTGGCGGTTGTCGCCCATCATCCAGTAGTAGTCCATCTTGAACGTGTAGCCGTCGCTTTCCTCGCCGTTTATGAAGATCTTGCCGTCGCGCACCTCCAGATCGTTGCCTTCGTACACCTCGATTATGCGTCGGTAGAGCGGCAGATTATCCTCCGTAAGCTCTATGCGGGCACCCTTCTGCGGAACCCACAGAGGACCGAAGTCGTCGGCCGTCCATCCGTAGCGCACGTCGTGCGGGAAAGCCTCTTCCTCGGCGGTGTAACGCGTGACGCTCACCACGTTGTCCATCTCGCGCAGAGCCTGCGCCGACGACTCGGTGAGCGGCATGAAATAGTGGGTGCCGCTGCCCTGCAACTCGGTTATGCCCAACTGCTCGACGGCATAGGGCGTAAGCGGCGACGAGGTCCGCACGGTGTAGCAGTACTGCTTTTCGGGGATGGTCTCCTGCGGCTTGCCGTTCACGAACAGCTCCGAGTCGACGATGCGCACCGAGTCGCCCGGGATGGCCACGCAGCGCTTGATGTAGTTCTCGCGCTTGTCGACGGGTCGCGTTATGATAGTGTAGTTGCGGGCCAGTTCCTCGCGGCCGCGCTCGGGACCGTACTGGTACTCGTAATCGCGCAGGACGTCGTAATACGTCGCCACCTGGTTCTCCAGCAGCACAGTGTCGCCCGCGGGGAAATTGAATACCACCACGTCGTTGCGCCCGATCTTGCGCAGACCCTTCAGACGGTGGTAGGGCCACTTCACGGCCTCGCAGAACGATTTCCTGGTCTGCGAGAAGGGCATCGTGTGGTGTACGAACGGGAACGACAGCGGCGTGTTGGGCATCTGCGGGCCGTAGGTCACCTTGCTCACATAGAGATAGTCGCCGACCAGCAACGTCTTTTCCATCGACGACGAGGGGATGACGTACATCTGGAACAGGAACAGATGGATGATCGACGCCACCACGGTGGCGAACACTATGGCGTTCACCCACTCGTAGACGCTGCGGTAGAGCGGGCTTTTCTCGCACAGGCGCGCATTCCTGCTCCATACGTAGCGGTAGAACAGACGCGAGATGTAGAGGTCGTAGATGACGATCACGCCAAGGAGCATCCACCAGTTGCCCGTCCACACAACGAACCACAATACGTAGAGAATGGTCGCCAGCGCGAATCCCACCCATTTGTTGCCGAAGAAATCCTTTATTTTTTTCATTGCAATGTTTTTTATTCGGTACACGGGGCCTGCGGGCGATCCGCCGCACCGCGAATATAACGTTTCGCAGCCCCGCGACAGTGTGCCGCAGAGGCGTTAGGTGTCAAATCAGGTCGTCCATCGTGTAGACGCCGCTCTTGCCGCACAAAAATTCGGCCGCCACGACGGCTCCCAGCGCCAGCGTGCGGCGGTTCTTTATCGAGTGGCGGATCTCCAGCACGTCATCCTCCGAAGTGTAGGTCACCGAGTGGTCGCCCGGGGTCATGCCCACACGGTAGGAGCGGATACCGATGAGAGCGGGATCGTCGGTGGTCTCGTTCACCCAGCCGCTCTTGCGGTCCATGCGTGCTATTATGTCGTCGGCCAGGGTCGCAGCCGTGCCGCTGGGCGAATCCTTCTTCTCGGTGTGGTGCGTCTCCTCGATGCTCACCTCGTACTGTGGGAAACGGTTCATGAGCCGAGCCAGCTCGCGATTGAGGCGGAACATGAGATTCACGCCCAGCGAGTAGTTCGAGGCGTAGAACATCGCGCCGCCGCGCTCGCGGCACAGCTCCTGCAACTCGGGCAGGCGCTCGGTCCAGCCCGTGGTGCCGCTCACCACCGCCGCGCCGCACTCCAGACATTTGCGTATGTTGCCGTATGCCGTCGAGGGCGTGGTGAACTCTATGGCCACGTCGGCGCGGGCCAGATTCTCGGCCGTGAGATCGGCGGCGTTGTCCTGATCCACGATGAGCACGACCTCGTGGCCGCGTTCGGCCAGTATGCACTCTATCTCGCGGCCCATCTTGCCGTAACCTATTATAACAGCTTTCATAATTTCGAAAAATCGTGTTAAGAGTGAATCGTGCAAAGATAGCAATAAGCGAGGGCAAAAACAAGCATGCTCGCATTTTACCGCGCATGAGTATCCAAGACGCAGCTAAATATTCAAAAATCGAGCACATAATCAAGCCTTCGGTTTGCGCCCGTCGCGATTATGCGAAATTCGGTCTCTGCTTGCGGGAACTGTCCGACAAGCGGATGCCGATATCCGGCCTGTGCGGCTATAACGAAGTCGCTGTCGGCATACCGCCGTCAGGCAAAGATCGTGATTTTTCTTTCCACGAAAGAAATAATGGGGAAGGAGCAATTGACCGTTCGGCTATGTTTCAGCGGAAGATGCTTTTGAATTTTCCTTTCGTACGCTGCCGCCATTCGAAAACAAGACGGCTCACCACACCTTTCAGCTGCGTCGTTTCCACGTTGGTACGTGACAGTTCCGCGTATCGGTGAAGTACGTAAAGATAGGCAGGCGCGCTGCATCCCAGACGGCGCATGTTGCGCAAACGCAGGTGCATGGACATGTGGCTGCGAAACGACATCCTATTGGTATCGATGACCTGAAAAAGATAACCTCCGTCCCGATCCTTTTTATACAGGATATTTCCGGCATTCAGATCCTTGTGTTCCACACCCGCCCCGTGCATCCGAAGCAGGAATTCGGCCACTCCACCGAGGACTTTTTTCGCTTCGATGCTTTGCATAAACGGTTCTGCCGCGGAGATGATCGATTCGTAATCGGAGTAGAGCGACACGAAATAGCATTGCCGCATAATCCCATTCTTACGGATCTCTACTACGGCAACCTCTTCAGGCGTGTCGATGCCCAGACGGCGCAACCGATCGGCATGCAGATAGGCCCGCATGGCCTTGCTTTTGCGCAATGTCCCGTAGACTACGCGATTGAACAGCGAGAGACGTCCGTAGCTTTTGACGACGAGTTTCACTCCGTCTGTCTCGAATAATTTGATGATATTGCGGCCGTCATGAAGCGTTTCTCCGTGGTCGGCGAAAAAGGCAGGACGGGCCAGCCGCTCGACGAATGGCCGGAGGCGTTTATATTTCGGATTGACAACTATATTCATAGTTGGGAGATGCAGTCTTAAATTTATTACAAAGCAACAGAATCCGCATGATACGGAGGTTATCTTTTTTGTCCATAAGTTGTCCGATATGTTTTCGCCGGCTTCATAAAACGACATATCGAACATTTGCGGGTCATAAAAGGCTATACGAGGAGGAGGGGGTAATGCCATTGCAGAAAAGCACTAAATAGTTTGTATGCGATGGCAGGCATCGGCCTTTTTCTGCGAAATGCGGAGATTATTGAGGAGAGTATCCGTATCAATATTTTTTGAATGCGTCCCTGATACTCCGTCTCAACAAAACCCAAACAAGTTTGGGTTTGTATTCGGCTTATTGTTATCTTTGTATCGATTTGCACGATACTGACGAGACGTTATTCTTTTACGACATGCGTTACTTCATGGAACTTTGCTACGACGGCGCGGCCTACTGCGGATGGCAGCGCCAGCCTGCGGCCCCCACGGTGCAGCAGACACTGGAAAAGGCTCTCTCGACACTGTTGCGCGAGCAGGTGGAGACGGTCGGCGCGGGACGTACCGACACGGGGGTCAACGCGTCTTACTACACGGCCCACTTCGACTCGGTGCGGCCCGTGGACGACTGCGCCAAGCTGGTCTACAAACTCAATCTCATCCTGCCCCACGACATAGCGGTGTCGTCCGTGACGGCGGTCGATGAAAATGCGCACGCGCGATTCGATGCCGTCGAGCGCGAATATACATATTATATATCGCAGTGCAAGAATCCTTTCCGCCGCTTCTCGGCATGGCAGTACTACGTGCCGCTCGACATGGAGATGATGAACCGCGCGGCCGAAGCACTCCTGCGTCATGACGATTTCACGTCGTTCGCCAAACTCAACTCCAACAACAAGACCAACATATGCCGTGTGACCCGCGCCGAGTGGCGGCGCGAGGGCGATATGCTCGTATTCACCATCCGCGCCGACCGTTTTCTGCGCAACATGATACGCGCCATAGTCGGCACTTTGGTCGACGTGGGCCGCGGCCGATACACGCCCGAGGATTTCGATCGCATAATCGCGGCCCGCGACCTGTCGCTTTCGAGCGGCAGCGCACCCGCCCAAGGGTTGTTCCTGAGCGATGTGGTCTATCCCGAAACCGTATTCAAGCGGATAAGATGACATGAAAAACGGGGCTTGCTGGCCCCGTTCGCATTGCTACGGGCGCTGAACCCGAGTGCGGGAAAAAGCCGATCCGCCACCCCGCTCGTCGTAGCATTTCCATTCCAATTGATATTCGTTGTATGCGGACTTATTGATTTCGCCTGCTATAAATCCCGATGTCGAATTGCATTGCCAACCGATTTGCGATTTACACCCCGATTTCGACGATCTGTTGCATAATATTCCGTTACTGTCGAATGCCGATATGAACTGGTATTTGTACCGCCATGCGTATTTGCCTGTCAGCAATAACTTGCCGTCGACATATTCGTTCATCACGAACGTGGCTCCGCGCTTGTCGTTTGCGATATTGGGAGGTATGACACCGAAAAATTCGTCGGGAATCGGTCGGGTGATCTTCGCCGAAGTCTCCTTATTTTCGGCATTGGCGCTGTAATCGATGGCGAAAGAGGCTATATTGTCGTAAACTATGCCGTCATGGCCGACCAAAGCCTTCGACTTGTAGTCTCGGTCGCGGTAGACCCAGCTCAATTCCACCACTTCGATCGGTTCCCTTGCTATTGCGTTGTATACCCGTTTCTTGAATTTCTCGCGGTCCTCGGATGTGAAGGCCCGACTGTCGCCCCACTCGACGATCGAGAATACGTCCGAAGAGTTTACGACGGTCACGGCGTCGTCGGCGAATATCTCGTCGAGAACGGCGAGCTTCTCCTTTTCGCCATCGACCGCGCCGAGGTGCTGATAGGCCGTGAGCGTCATCTGCTTCTCGGCGCTTACCCGCGCGGCCAGGTCCAATGCGTGATTTATCTCTTTCAGCCACTCCTGCGAATATGAGAACTGACATAGTAATATCAATGCAAGACTCGATAAAAGAGTTCGCCGTGCCGTTAGTTTCTGCGGTCTCATATTTTATAATATTTAGTGATGGCTGCTCTGTTATTCGCAAATATAATATATCACACCGCCAAAAACAATTATTTTCGCATAAAATATCGCTTGCTGCAAAAAAATGCGGGAGTAACTCATCGTTACCCCCGCATTCGGTCATGTTGCAAATGCTATAAATGTATCGCGGCACCCATGGCGGCTTCGGCGGCCTCCGCTATTCCCTCGTTCATGGTGGGATGGGCGTGTATGGTGCGGGCGATGCCGTGCGCCGTGGCGCCCAATGCCTTTGCGAGCGTAGGCTCGCCGAGCATCTCGGTCACGTTGGCACCCACCAGATGCGCGCCGATCAGCTTGTCGTCGGCCCCGAAGATCAGCTTCACGAAGCCGTCGCGGTCGCCTGCGGCCGTGGCCTTGCCCGATGCGGTGAAGGGGAAGCGTCCCACTTTGTACTCCATGCCCGCTTCGCGCGCCTTCTGTTCGGTGATGCCGACCGACGCCACCTCGGGCGAAGTGAATACGCACGACGGTATGGTCGAATAGTCGACGGAGGCGGGATCGAGTCCGCAGATATGCTCGACGCAGTGAACGGCCTCGGCCGAAGCCACGTGCGCCAGGGCGGGCGTGGCTATGATGTCGCCTATGGCGTAGACGCCCTCCAGCGAGGTCATGTAATGCTCGTCCACCTTGATCTTGTCGCGCTCGACGACTATGCCGCATTCCTCCAGACCCATGTTCTCGATGTTGGACTTGATGCCCACGGCCGAAAGCACTATGTCGGCCGTAAGGGTCTCGGCGCCCTTCTTGCCCTCGATCTCGACGTCGCACTTGCCCTCGCCGTTCACCTTGACGCTCTTCACGTTGGTCGACGTGAGCACCGTGGCGCGCATCTTTCTGAACGCGCGCTCCATCTGCTTGGCCACTTCCTCGTCTTCGAGAGGCATCATCTGCGGCAGATACTCTATCACCGTGACCTTCACGCCGAGCGAGGCATAGAGACATGCGAACTCGCTGCCTATGGCTCCCGAGCCTACCACGATCATCGATTCGGGCAGCGCGGGCAGCGTCAGTGCCTGTTTCGACGTTATCACATGCTCGCCGTCGACGGGCATGAACGGCATCTCGCGCGGACGCGCTCCCGTGGCGAGGATCACGGCGTCGGCCTCGTATGCCGTGCCGTCCACATCCACCATGCCCCGCCCCGTCACGCGGCCGAATCCGTTGATTACGTCGATGTTGTTCTTCTTCATCAGGAAAGCCACGCCCTTGCTCATGGTGTCGGCCACCGTGCGCGAGCGGGCCACGATCTTGGCGAAGTCGGGCTTCGCCTCGCCCGTGATCTCCACGCCGTAGTGAGCGGCGTTCTTGCAGTAGTTGTACACCTGCGCGCTCTTCAGCAGCGCCTTGGTGGGGATGCAGCCCCAATTGAGGCATACGCCGCCCAGCTCCGATTTTTCGACCACTGCAACGCGCTTGCCCAGCTGTGAGGCGCGGATGGCAGCCACGTAGCCGCCCGGGCCGCTTCCGATGACGATTATGTCGTATTTCATATTGTATTTAATGTTTTATGGTCACTATTCCGCACGCAATATCTCTCCGTTGTCGTCCGCCACGGCACGCTTCCACTTCTCGTTGTACCCGGGGAACCGGATCTTGTCGGGTATGTCGCGGCCGTTGCCGTTGTCGACGAAGTGCGAGTTGCCGCTGTTGCGTCCTATCACATAGTTTATCACATCGGCGTGCTCGCTCTTCACGTTGCCGTCCATATATTTTAGGAGCAGATATTTGTCCAGCCGCGTCCAGTTGTCGAACATGGTCTGCGCCGTTCGGGTGGTGAAACGCGTCAGATGCTTTCTGCGGGTCTTGTCCGACATGGCGGCCACGTCGGCGTCGACACCCGCCACGGCCTTGAGCATCGAGTTCTCCCAGAAGTCCACCACGCGGCGTATGTCGGCCGCCATCATGTCGTAACGCATGTATGCAAAATTCGTGACACGATTGAAGAGCCAGAAGGCCGACGTGGGCGAATACTCCAACATCGAGCCGTTGCCCTCGGCCATGCACTCGGGCACCTCGGCGGTGTTGCAGTAAACGGGTGTCAGGCACGAGGTGGCGGCATCGTCCACGCCGAACCACAGAATGCCCGTCTTACCCTTGCGCGCCTGCCCCACGAGCCAGAATCCCGTCTGCTGCGTGGCCGTGGCACGCTCGTTCACATAACTCTTGCCGTCTACCTCGAACGACATCGGGCGCCAGCGGTAAGGGAGTCCGTGACCGCCCGCCCCGAGGTCGGTGGTCATATCCATCGGCGTGCCCTCGTAGTGGTCGCGCATGGCGTCGAACACCTCCTTGGGCGTGATCTTGCGCGACGGCTTCACCCACAGGGGCATGCGGTTGGCGGCATTGCGGCCCATGGCGTAATCGACGTATCGGTCCATGTCGTCGGCGAAGATGCGGAAGAAGCTCCACACGCGCGCCTCGCAGCCGCGCATGGCGCCGAAATCGAGCGGCGCATAAGCATCGCAGAACGAGAAATCGTCGTCGCTGCCCGTGTAGTACCCCTTTTCGCGCGCGAACGAGATCACGTCGGGAGCGTAGAGGCAGTTCTCGGGATCGTCCTTGGGGAATGTGGTTATGCGGGCCTGGTTGGCGTGCGCGCAGATGTATCCGTCGGGAATGCGGCGGGCCACCCACACGATGCCTTTGTTGTCGGGACCCTTGCCGATCAGCTCCATGATCCACGCCTCGTCGGCGTCGGCTATGGAGAAGCTCTCGCCGCTCGAAGCGTAGCCGTTGGCGTTGGCCAGCTCGACGATGGTGTCGATGGCCTCGCGTGCGGTGCGGGCCCGCTGCAAGGTGATGTATATCAGCGATCCGTAGTCGATCTTGCCTTCGGGGTCGGTCAGTTCGTGACGGCCGCCGTAGGTGGTTTCGGTTATGATGAGCGAATGCTCGTTCATGTTACCCACGGTGGAATATGTGGTCGGCGCCTGAGCTATGTCGCCCAGATACTTGCCCGTATCCCATTCGTAGACGGGCATCATGGCGGCCGCGCGCTTGGCGGGATCGTGCTTGTAGAGACAGCCGTAGAGCTGGTGCGAATCGGCGGCGTAGGTCACCATTACCGATCCGTCGCTCGACGCGCCGCGCGTGATGATGAAATTGGTGCAGGCCAATGCGGGCGCGCTTGCGGCGACGGCAGCGAGGGCCAATGCGAGATTTCTGAAAATTCGTTTCATTATGATTCCAAAATTAAGTTTTTCGGGTTATGCCGACGCGCGTCTTACGGCGCGTTTCGACAAGCCAAAGTTAGGCAAAATAGCCGTAATGCAAAAGTTTTGGGATGCAAGAATGACCGATTCCGTGTCGTTATCGCTATATTTGCAAGACACTAACCCGTAAATATCATGAAAAAGACATACGCATCGATACTCGCCGCACTTCTCGTGCTCGGGGCGCTATCCGTTTCGGCACAGAATTACGGCTGTGGCCTGCCCGCCACCGACGCCCTCGGGCGACGGCTTCCCGACAGCGACACGGCGGGACCGCCGCGCAGGAAGTTCGTGGGGCTTTTCTACTGGACATGGCACAACAATTTCGCCGATCTGCAACCCCATACTCCCTCACCGATCATCGCCGCACACCCCGACGCCGCGCGCGATTACGACCACGACGCTTGGCCCGCAGGGATTCACACCTACTTTTGGGGCGAGCCGCTGTTCGGCTTCTATCGCGATACCGACCGCTGGGTTCTGCGCAAGCATGCCGAGATGCTGGCCGACGCGGGTGTCGACGTGCTCTTTTTCGACTGCACCAACGGATCGTACACGTGGCGCGAATCCTACCGCGCGTTGTGCGAGGTCTTCGCCGAGGCACGGCGCGACGGGGTGAACACTCCGCAGATAGCCTTCATGCTCGCGTTCGGCCCCACCGAGGGGAGCCGCGCGGCCATCAAGGAGATATACAACGACCTCTACAAACCCGCCGAGTACGAGGAACTGTTCTTCAAGTGGGACGGCAAGCCGCTTATCATGGCCTATCCCGAGATGCTCGGCGACGTCGAGGGCGACGAAGCCGCTACCCGACTGCATCGCGAGATACGCGAATACTTCACGTTCCGTCCCGGGCAACCCGTCTACAACGTCGGGCCGCAGCGTCCCGACCATTGGGGATGGCTCGAAATATGGCCGCAGCACGGCTTCGCACCCAAGCCCGACGGCGGATTCGAGCAGGCGGTGGTCGGAGTGGCGCAGAACTGGACCGCGGCGCGGGGGCTCAGCGCCATGAATGCCGAAGGGGCTTTCGGGCGCAGCTACACCGCCGCCGACGGGCATGCCGCGTCGCCCGACGCGGAGCCGTACGGGCTTAATTTTCAAGAGCAATGGGAACGGGCGCTGGAGATCGATCCCGATTTCATATTCATCACGGGATGGAACGAGTGGGTGGCGGGGCGTCACCACGAATGGAGCGGACTGGAGAACGCCTTTCCCGACCAGTTCGACACGGAACACAGCCGCGACATAGAACCTATGCGGGGCGGCCACGGCGACAACTATTACTACCAGATGGTAGCGAACATACGCCGTTTCAAGGGTATGCCCGAAGCCGATTGCGTCGGGTCGGAGCCGAGGCGCATACGCATCGACGGCCGTTTCGACGACTGGCGCGGCGTGAAACCCGAATACAAGGCTTCGCGCGGCAATGCCATGCGCCGCGACAGCCGAGGCTGGGGCGACAAGGTGTATCGCGATTCGAGCGCGCGCAACGACATGGTCGCCGCCAAGGTGGCGAGGGACGACCGTTACGTCTATTTCCTCGTGGAGTGCGCCGACGACATCACCCCGCCGAGCGGAGACGCTTGGATGCGGCTGTTCATCGACATCGACCGCGACCGATCGACGGGCTGGGAGGGTTACGATTTCGTGGTTAATCGCACGGCGACTGACGGCAAGGCCGCGGTGGAGCGTTCGCGCGGCGGGTGGGCATGGGATCGTGTCGGCTCGGCGGATTTCCGCGTCGAGGGGCGCGCGATGGAGCTGCGCATACCCCGCAAGGTCCTCGGGTTGGATCAAGTCGAGGGGTTCGAATTGGAGTTCAAGTGGGTCGACAATACGCAGCGCGACGGGGATATCAGCGATTTCTGGATAAGCGGCGATTGCGCGCCCGCGGGGAGGTTCAACTATCCGTATATGGCGAAGTAACGGCGTTCGCCGACAGCGGAGGACGTGAGCGAGCGTGAAGCGAGTCGCAGTCCGCCGCATGGGGTGGCGGCGAACTGCCGACATTGCGTCGCAATGTCGATTTTCCCGCAATATTCGTCCGCGATTGCGAATTATAAGCTATATTTGTCCCGAATGCCGACGACCGTCATTCGGGGCCGCTACCCCCCCCCTAAAAAGCGGTGCGCTAATTATCAATCACTTATGAAAAATATTCTATTATTCGTCGCCGCATGCGCATTGTGCGTGGCATGCAGCGAATGCAGGTTGCAGCCCGATCCTCCGTTCGTGCGCGACATAGTGATGCCGACTGAGGTGTTCGACGCGGGCGACGAAGTGACGGTGGCGGCCGTCGGGTTCATGGCCGACGATGCTATTTTCGTTCGGCATATCGATCCGTCGACGCAGATGCAGGCCACGTTGCGGGCCGAGATTACGGAACTTACCGACAATTCGATCTCGTTCATCATGCCCGCGGGATATGCGGCAGGCACGGTCGAGGTGCTTTTGTTCCGCGGCGACGAGCCTATGGTTCTCGGATCGATCGAGGTGTCGGACGGAACTCTGCCGACAAAGGCGACGCTCTACGGACTGGGGCGCGACGAGGCGGGAAAATTCATCATATACGATATCGACACGGCAACGGGAACGGTGTCGGAAAAGGTCGTATGCCCCCGTGCGCTCGACGGTGCTGTGACCTGGCCGTCGACGAACCGAATCTTCGGCACGGACCGTACCGACGGGAAAACCGTGATTGCGGGATACGATTTCACCATGCGGAGGCATCTTGCGGCGGATTGCGGCGAAGAGATATCCGACTGTATCATCGGCATGTTCGGGTCTGCATTGCTGCCTCTGCGCATGGAGGATGATATGCGAATCGGGCTGATCGCCGCCACCCCTGCCGTCTCTCGCAGCCTCCCGCCGCAAAAACGCTATCTGCCGGGGCTGAATATTCCCGACGACGTGGTTGCGGCGGAATTTGCCGACGACCGTTTCGTGTATCTCGAAAAGGATATGTTTCTGACTAAGATGTCGGTGGCGACCGCCGACGGCAGGAAATATACGGCTCTCGCCACGCTCCGCATCCCTCATTTATGGACTTTGGGCGAGCCTGCGGACGATGAAGGCGATATACTGTTGGTATCCTCGCCGCAATATATCGTTACGGTAAAGGGAGAGCAAAGCACGGTGCGCGTAGTAGCCGTTTCCGAGACGACATTGCAGCCGACGACAGGTGCCGCATTGGGTCATGTAGCGGGTAAAGCGATATCATGTGCATACGACCAAGCGACGGGAGGCATATTTCTGCTTATCGAAGCCGGCGGGACGAAAACGCTGGGCGAATTTACGCCCGCCGACGGCAGTTATAAAGAGATTTGCGATGTTCCAAGTGGCATCGGACAGATTCTGTCGGTAAGATAGCTGAGCTGACGATTTTTCGGAAAGCCGCACATAATGTTGTGCGGCTTTTTTATCGCGTTACGGCGATCTCGGGCGGCAGCCTGCGGAGCACGCGAACGAGCGAATGCAAGTTGCGGGCCTCCGCGGGGCGAGGCTGCGGCCCGCACGACTCTGACGAGTCGTTATTTCATTAGTTTCGAAAAAAACAGTAATTTTACGGGGTCAAAACAGAAATGCAATGTCTATCGAGAATAAAATAGAATCCATCCGACGAACTTTACCCGCGGGTGTGGAATTGGTGGCGGTATCGAAATATCATCCCGCCGAGGCTGTCCGCGAGGCCTACGACGCGGGGCAGCGCATCTTCGGCGAGAACCGTCCGCAGGAGATGAAGGCCAAGCACGAGATTCTGCCGCACGACATCGAGTGGCGCATGATAGGTCATTTGCAGACCAACAAGGTGAAGTACATCGCCCCGTTCGTCGCGATGATCGAGTCGCTCGACAGCGAACGCCTGGCGGCCGCCATAGACAAGGAGGCTGCGAAGTGCGGCCGCACGATAGATTGCCTGCTGGAGATACATGTGGCCGACGAGGATACCAAATCGGGCTGGGACTACGACGAACTGGCGGCATTCGTGCAGTCGGGAGGATTCGGCGCATATCGCAACATCCGCATCCGCGGAGTGATGGGAATGGCCACTAACACCGATGACGAAACGGTCATCCGCCGCGACTTCATGCGCCTGGCCGAATGCAAGCGCTCGCTCGCCGATTGGTTC
>CAUHCL010000054.1 GCA_959604655.1 uncultured Alistipes sp.
CAGCGACGCGATGGTGTACTCGCCCGTCGACGGCGAGGTGTCGACCATCATAGCCGAGCAGGGCGAGCTGGTGGGCACGGGTTATCCCGTGGTGGCCATACTCGACACGTCGGACGTGTGGGTGACGTTCAACATCAAGGAGACCATGCTGCCGCGCATAAAGATAGGCACGCGGATGACGGGTTACGTGCCCGCTCTCGGCCGCGACGTGGAGATGGAGGTGACCTACATATCGGTGCAGGCCGATTTCGCGACATGGAACGCCACGCGCACGCAGGGCAGCTTCGACATACGCACCTTCGCCGTCAAGGCGCGTCCCGTGGACGAGGTGCGGCGCATACGCCCGGGAATGAGCGTGCTGGTGGACTGGGACAAAGTGGGAGAATAAAATCGAAGGACAATGCGATCTCTGCGCAACATATATGCGGTCATGCGACGCGAACTGCAACGGATGAGGGTATACAAATCCTATCTGATGTTGCTTACGGTGTTGCCGATCGTGTCGTTCCTCTTCTTCGCCGCGATCTTCGAAGAGGGCATACCTCACAATCTGCCCGTAGCCATGCTCGACGAAGACCACACCACGCTCTCGCGCAAGCTGACCGACATGATCGGCGCGGCGCCCGAGACCGACATACGGTATGAGATAACCGACATGGACGAGGGCGAGCGGCTCATGCGCGAAGGCAAGGTGCACGCCATAGTGCAGATACCCGCGTTCTTCGAGAAGAACATCCTCGGCAACACCTCCACCCATGTCGAGGCCTACGTTTCGGGCGACAACGTGCTGACGAACGGACTCATATCGAAGGATCTGATGACCACCGTCACCACTTTCGGCACGGGAATACAGTTGCAGATCATGATGAAGCAGGGACTCACCGAAAAACAGGCCATGGCGCAGGCCATGCCCGTGAGGTTCGACAAACACGTGCTGTTCAACCCCTACACCAACTACGGATATTATCTCTCGCCGAGCTTCATGCCGATGATGATAATGATATTCACGGTGCTGGCCACCATATTCGCCATAGGTTCGGAGCTGCGTTACTCCACCGCCCGCGAATGGATCGAGACGGCCGAAGGATCGCTGTTCGGCGCGCTGACGGGCAAGCTGCTGCCCGTATTCATGTCGATGACGCTGATGGCGCTGTTGATGTTCTGGCTGCTGTTCGACGTGATAAACGTGCCGCTGAACGGAAGTTTCACCCTGTTGTTCGTCGGCTGTCTGGTGTTCATAGCCAGCTACATGGGAATATCGGTATTCATCATCGGACTCACGGCCGACATGCGTCTGGCCATGTCGCTCGGAGGCGGGTACTCGGTCATGGCTTTCTCGCTGTCGGGACTCACGTTCCCCGTCATGGCCATGTTTAAGGGCATACAGATATTCTGCTACGCATTCCCGTTCACCTACTTCACCGACATGATAGTGGATCAGGCGCTGCGCGGCGCGCCCGCGGTGTATTCGATACCCGACCTGTGCTGCATGGCCGCATTCCAGATACTCCCGCTGCTGGTGCTTCCGCGCCTGCGCAGGATATCGCTCGACAGCAGTTACTGGGGTAAAATGTAAACGATCATGAGCAAACTCACACATACCGTAAAATCGCATTGGAAGCAACTCAACATAGTGATGCGCAACGAGTATGCCCACATATTCCACGATGCGGGCGTGATACTCATCATGGTGTTCGCGCCGCTCATCTACGCCACCATCTATTCGCTCACGTACGGTTCGCAGGTGCTCCGAAACGTGCCGATAGGGGTGGTCGACATGAGCAAGACCGACACCAGCCGCAAACTCGTGGAGGCCATAGGCATGGGTCCCAACACCGTCATAGCCTACGAGCTCGACGACATGGCAGAGGCCGAACGCAAATTCTACGAACGCGACATATACGGCATAATATACATCCCCGACAACTACGAGAAGATGTTGCTCGGCGGGCAGATGGCCACCGTAAGCATATGTCTCGACGCCAGCTACATGCTGATGTATCGCCAGGCATTCCAGGAGATGGTGGCGGGAATCAACACCACGGGAGCGATGGTGGAGTTCCAGCGGCTCATAGCCCGTGGGGCCAACATACCGCAGGCCAAGGCGATCACGCAGCCCGTAATATATCAGGGACATTCGCTGTTCAACCCCTACCTGGGGTACGGCACGTTCGTCATGCCTCCCATAATGATGCTCATAATCCAGCAGACGCTACTGATAGGCATAGGAATGATAGGCGGCACGTGGCGCGAGCGGGGACTCTACGGCAAGCTCAAGCCCAAGGGCAGCAAGCGGTTGTCGACACTGCCCATAGTAACGGGCAAGGCGCTGGTGTATGCGTCGATATACGCCGTATCGTCGTTCTACCTGCTCAACGTACATTACCGACTGTTCCACTATCCGATGAACGGAAAGGCGTCGACGATAGCCGTGTTCATGGCCATGTATCTGTTCGCCTGCATATTCATGGGAATAGCCGTATCGACGCTGTTCCGCCGACGCGAGACGTCGCTCATGATGATGCTGTGGTCGTCCATCCCGCTGTTCCTGCTCAGCGGCGCGTCGTATCCCGCCGAGGCCATGCCGCAATGGATGGTCAGGCTGGCGAGCATATTCCCCAGCACTCACGGGGCCCCGGGATTCGTCCGAATACAGACCATGGGAGCGTCGCTCACCGAAGTACTGCCCGAGATCAGGGCCTTGGGACGGCTCATAATAATATATTTGGGGCTGTCGTGCATCGGCATCCACTTCCTCGTCGAGACCGATCTGGCCGACACGGTGCGCCGCAACTGGAAAAGACGCGTGGCCGAACGCAAGGCGGCGAAACAGCAATAAAAACATTCCCGTTCGGCTTGCATGCAGTCCTGCGAAGCGGCGGACAGCGGACCAAACAATACGGGGAGCAAAGCGATTCTTTGCTCCCCGTATCCGTTTTCTATCGGCGTACCTTATCCACGGCCGCCTTGAGCCTATTCATGGCCTCCGCCACGACGGAGCGCTGCGTACCGACGTTCATGCGCATGTGCTGCTCGCCGCCGCGGCCGAACATGGCGCCGTCGTTCATCGCCAGCCGAGCGTCGTTCACGAGCATGTCGACCAGACGGTCGTGCGGCAGTCCGAGTTCCGAAAAATCGAGCCACACCAGAAACGAAGCCTGAGGCTTCACGGCATGCACCTCGGGGATATTGCGCCGCAGGAAGTCGTCGACGAAATCGATGTTGCCCTCCACGTAGCGGAGCATTTGGCGACGCCACTCGTCGCCCTCGTTGAACGCAGCCTCGGTGGCCGTCATGGCGAATATGGTGGCCATGTCGAACTCGCTCGCCGCGAGCCACGAGAAGAAGCGTTCGCGCAGGGCGGGGTCGGGCACCACGGCATAGGAGCTCACGATGCCCGCTATGTTGAACGTCTTGGACGGCGCGCCGAAGGTTATGCTGCACCGCGCGGCGGCGTCCGACACCGATGCGAACGGGATGTGGCGGTTGCCGTACAGAGCCATGTCGCAATGTATCTCGTCCGAGATCACGATTATGCCGTGCGCCGCCGCGATATCGGCCAGACGACACAGCGTCGCACGGTCCCACACGATGCCGACGGGGTTGTGCGGATTGGCCAGTATCAACACCTTGCATCTGTCGTCGATCACGCTTTCGAGTCCGTCGAAATCCATCTCGTAACCTCCGTCGTCGGTCGGCTTCAACGGATTGCAAACCACCTCGCGGCCGTTGGACTCGGGCACGATACGGAAAGGATGGTAGACGGGAGGCTGGATTATGATCTTGTCGCCCGTTCGGGTAAGGGCGTTGATGACCATGCCTATGCCCTTCACGATACCAGGGATGTAACGCAGCCACTCGCGCTCCACATGCCAGTCATGGCGTCGGGCCAGCCAGTCGGTTATGCTCTGCCAGTAGCCGTCGTACTCCATCGTGTATCCCAACACGGGATGCTCCAGACGCCGTTTCATGGCGTCTATCACGAAATCGGGGGTCTCGAAATCCATGTCGGCCACCCACAGCGGCAGCAGATCGTCGCGGCCGTAGTTCTCTTTCAGACCGTCGTGCTTCACGCAATGCGTGCCGCGACGCTCGGTCGGCTTGTCGAAATCGTATTGTTTCATCATATTTTTTCGGGCTTTTAGAAATTCCATAACATCCGTGCCGTCGGCATAATCGGAAAGGGCGGGGTATTGCGCCCGTCCGAACTCCGCGCGCCGAGGATGCACGGCAAGTCGCGACACGACACACTGTATCTCGTCGTCGTGAAGACGAAGCCACTCCTCGACCTCGGAGATATCGTCGTAGCGGCAATAGTTCAAGCAGCTCAACGAATCGGAGAATCCGCACGACTCGACCGCCACATATCCGTCCCGATCGGAAAAAGGGATTCCGTTCATGCTCAGCATAGCCTTGGTATACACATAATTGTCGCGATACATGGGGTTGGTCGCCTCGGGTCCTTCGAGGTCGATCTCATAACCTCGCGGCACGAAAACGAGCGACACGTTGCGGCACCCCAGACCGAAGTAGGAGAATATGTCGCGGCGCAGCCCCTGCAACTCGGCCTGCGTCTCGTCGCCCGCGAGCACGGCAGCCGAATGGCGGCTTCCGCGGACCAGCGCGGGAATCTCGGCGAAACGGCTGCGGAAATATTGCGCGGCACTGTCACCGCCCGTGGCGATCACCATATCGGCCGCGATGTCGTCGTCGCAGTACCGCAGAGGGATGTCGCCGCATATATCGCGCAGCGTATCGACCGCATATGCGATGGTAGCGGAGTCCTTCCGCGACGGTTTTATCATCACGTGGTGTCCGCACAGAAGCGCGCACATCATGTCGAAGAATCCCACGAACGGGATGTTTCCCGCCATGATTATCGCCACGCTGCACGGCTCAACCGCGCGTAAATCGTATTTCGACAGCCAATTTTTCAGCTTCGATTCGTCGAGGAACTCTTCGCGAACGGCATCCGCGGCCATGCACACATCCGCAGCGGTAAACCATTCGTTTGCCGCGACGGCTTCGTCTATGCAAGCGATAGAGCGTCCGTCGCGTCCGAAATCGCGCATACGATGGCCCAGCTCGACGAATATTTCCGTAATGTTATTCATCCGAAGGGTTAAATGAGGTCCCCAAAGGTAAGAAAAAAACGCCATTGTAGGGCCCGTCGTCGCGTTTGCAGGGTGCGGATGCGATTTTTTTAGTCAAAAAATTTGGAGACTGAAAAATTTGGTATATCTTTGCACTCGCAATCGGGTCGGATATCCCGTAGTTGCGAATGAAATAATGCGGAAATAGCTCAGTTGGTAGAGCACAACCTTGCCAAGGTTGGGGTCGCGAGTTCGAGTCTCGTTTTCCGCTCTGGAAATTGAAAGGACAGTCGCAAGGCTGTCCTTTTCGATTTTCAGGAAAACGAGGCTCCGACCGAGCGACCCCGATTCACCCCTTTCAGGAGGGGGTGGGCCGCCTGAACGAGGCATTTCGGAAGTAAAGAAAGGTCGGCAAGACAGCAAAGCGGCCCAAGATAGCCGCTCGCTATGCCGAAGAAGTCTCGGAATCTACAAATCGGATACGATTTTCTTCACCTGTACGGGCGAATTGACGGTGGATACGAATCCAGTGCCGTCCGACACATAGACGTAGACGCGGTATTCGCCCGCCTTGTCTATGCGAAGCTCCGCCTTCGGCGAATCGGTCGTAACCACCTCGCCGCAGCGTTCGGGCCGCGGTTCGAACGAACCGCCGAATCCCAGTACGGTAGCCTCGCGAAGTATCTCCCAAACGTATGTCAGGCTGTCGCCGTCGCGGTCCGTCGCCGCGACCTCGGCCGTGAACAGCGCCCCCGCATTCACCTTGGGGCTCTCCCGAGGACTGCGGCCGTCTATCGTGATGCCCGTGACGACGGGAGCCGTATGCTCGGGCTCGCGTCCCGTCCAAACCCTCTGCATGGCTTCGACCATGGGGGTCTTCTCGCCGTCGAGCGGCAGGCCGTCGACGCCACGCTCCACAAACATGCTGAACCACGTCGGCGTGCGTTCCTCCTTCTGCCCCCACAGGAACACGAACGAGCCTATGCAGCGCGGATCGCCGAGGATGGCCTCGTTGTAACGCGTCTCGTACACCACACGCTTCTGCTCGCTCGTCTGTTCTATCGGCGCCTTCCACTCGGTCGACGAGGTTTCCCACCAGCCCGTCGGACCCCATTCGGTAATCATGTAGGGACCCTCGTAATCCGACTCCGCGACCATATCCTTCACTTGAAGTATCGGCCCGTAGCTGTTGATTCCCACCACGTCGAGCGACGGGGCATAGCGCGCGATGGAGTCGAGCGCGCTTTTGTTGTGGGCGATCACCGTCGAGGTGAGGTGCCTGCCGTCAACCGACTTGATGATCCTCGACAGCTCGTCGATAAAACCCCATACGGCGCCGCTGTTCGAGCCGCTCAGCTCCACTTCGTTGCCGATGCCCCACACGAGTATGTTGGGGTCGTCCTTGAACTCCTCGGCCACGGCGCGGCAGAAGGCGCGCATCTCGTTCTTGAACTTCTCGTCGGAATACTTCTCCGCCTCTTTGGGCAGCCATATTCCCTGCATGACGTACATGCCGTGCTCGGCCGCCAGAGCCGAAGTCTTGCGGATGCTCGCGGCGTCGCCGCCCCATGTGCGGCAGGCGTTAGCGCCGTTTTCGGCCGCAATATCCAAACGGTTGGTGCCGCCCACGCCCTTGATGTAGGTCGGACGGCCGTCGACACGCAGTTCGAAGCCGTCGCCCGTCGCGCGTATCTCCGCACCCTCGCGAGGCGCACACCCCGCAAGCGAGGCAAGGATCAAAACATAGAAAAACGATTCTTTTACCATATGACAAATATTGTTTGTCCAAATTTACGCAAAAAAATCGGTCTTCCCAACTCATGCCGCCACTTACGGCGAACGGCGCCCGAAACGCCGATTTGCATAAAATAATGTACCGACATTGGCCGCCTTGGAATTTTTCATTATTTTTATGCACCGAAACTACGCTAATTATTATGAACCGAAATAAAAACTTTTAATCGATGAAAAAACTGTTAGCAAAATCTTTCGTTTCGATCGTGCTGCTCGTTATGGCCGCACATCCGCCGCTCGCAGCTCGACAAGCGGCAGACAGCGGCATCGTCTCCGCGCAGAAGATCAACCCGACGACCGTCGAACTGCTTTACGCCGACGGCAGCCGCATGACGCTCGATTTCTACGGCGAAAACATTTTCCGCATGTTCCGCGACGACAAGGGCGGTATCATGCGCGATCCCGAGGCCAGGCCCGAAGCCCGCATCCTCGTCGACAATCCGCGCAAAGCGGCGGGCGAGATCCGTATCGCCGATGCCGACGGCAAGATAACCGTGGCCACCGAACGCATAAAGGTGATCTTCGACAAAGCCTCGCAACTGATGACCGTGGTCGATGCGGCCTCGGGCAAGACCGTGGCCGAGCAGACGGCGCCGATCGAGACAGGCGATAAGGGCGTGTCGATAGCGCTGAAAGAGAATCCGCAGGAGTATTTCTACGGAGGCGGCGTGCAGAACGGACGCTTCTCGCACAAAGGCAAGTCGATAGCCATCGAGAACCAGAACAGCTGGACCGACGGCGGGGTAGCGTCGCCCGCGCCGTTCTACTGGTCGACCGAGGGGTACGGCGTCATGTGGTACACCTTCAAAAAGGGCCGTTACGATTTCGGTGCGGCCAACGCGGGCGAGGTGGTGCTTTCGCACGAGAGCGACTACCTCGACATGTTCTTCATGGTCGACGACAGCCCCGTGGCGCTGCTCAACGACTACTACCAGCTTACGGGCAATCCCGTGCTTCTCCCCAAATTCGGATTCTACGAAGGCCACCTCAACGCCTACAACCGCGACTACTGGGTCGAGGCCGAGAACGGCATCCTGTTCGAGGACGGCAAACGCTACAAGGAGAGCCAGCGCGACAACGGCGGCGTGAAGGAGTCACTCAACGGCGAGAAGGACAACTATCAGTTCTCGGCACGCGCCGTCATCGACCGCTACGCCGCCCACGACATGCCTCTGGGCTGGCTCCTGCCCAACGACGGCTACGGCGCGGGATACGGACAGACCGAGACGCTCGACGGCAACATCCGCAACCTGAAGGAGCTGGGCGACTACGCGCGCGAGAAGGGCGTGCAGATAGGCTTGTGGACCCAGTCGGATCTGCATCCCAAACCCGAGGTAAGCGCGCTGCTGCAACGCGACATTGTGAAAGAGGTACGCGATGCGGGCGTGCGCGTCCTGAAGACCGACGTTGCGTGGGTAGGCGCGGGTTACTCGTTCGGTCTGAACGGCATAGCCGACGTGGCCCAAATCATGCCTTACTACGGCAGCGACGCCCGTCCGTTCATCATATCGCTCGACGGCTGGGCAGGTACGAAGCGTTACGCGGGAATCTGGACGGGTGACCAGACGGGCGGCGAATGGGAGTACATCCGTTTCCATATCCCCACCTACATAGGTTCGGGACTCTCGGGCCAGCCCAACATATCGTCCGACATGGACGGTATCTTCGGCGGCCGAAAACCCGTAATCAACACCCGCGATTTCCAGTGGAAGACCTTCTCGCCCATGCAGCTCAACATGGACGGCTGGGGTTCGAACGAGAAGTACCCCCATGCGTTGGGCGAACCCGCGACCTCGATCAACCGCTGGTATCTGAAACTCAAGTCGGAACTCATGCCCTACACATATTCGATAGCACGCGAGGCGATGGACGGCATGCCCATGATACGCGCCATGATGCTCGCGGCGCCCAATCCCTACACTCTGGGGACGGCCACGCGCTACCAGTACATGTACGGTCCCTGGTTCCTGGTGGCCCCCGTATACCGCGACACCGCGGCCGACGAAGATGGCAACGACATACGCGACGGGATCTATCTGCCCGACGGCGAGTGGATCGACTACTTCACGGGCGACAAATATGCGGGCGGCCGCATAATCAACTCGTTCGAGGCCCCGTTGTGGAAACTGCCTCTGTTCGTAAGCGCGGGAGCCGTCATCCCCATGACCGATCCCCACAACAACGTGACGCAGATAGACAGAACGCGACGCATATACGAACTCTATCCTTCGGGATACTCGTCGTTCACCGAGTATGACGACGACGGCGAGACCGAAGCCTACCGTCTGGGCAAATACGCGACCACCTTCATCGAATCGGAGACGGACGGACGGGAGACCGACAAAGGAGGCGGCCGTGCGGTAATCACCCTGCACCCCGCAGAGGGCGATTTCGACGGATTCGTTCCGAACAAGACCACCGAACTGCGCATAAACGCCACGGCCCAGCCCAAACGCGTCACCGCTGCGGTGAACGGCCGCCGCGTGAAGCTCTCGCAGGCCACATCGCGCGAGGAATTCGAGCGCGGCAGCGACGTATGGTTCTACGATGCCGCGCCCGACATCAACCGCTTCGCCACTCCCGACAGCGATTTCGCCAAGAAGGTGATAACCAAGAATCCCGTCATCCGCGTAAAGCTCGCCGAAACGGACATCACGCGCAACGAGCAGACTGTGACCGTCGACGGATTCGTGTTCGCCCCCGAGAATCGCCTCCGCACCACGCACGGCGAGCTCGCGGCACCGGAGTTCGCCATCGACGACGAGAGGGTAGAGGCCTATGCCGTGACCCCCGCATGGGGTGCGGTGGAGAATGCCGACTACTACGAGATCATGTTCGGCGACATGCTCTACTCGACCATCCGCGGCACCGAACTGGAGTTCGTCGACCTCACACCCGAGACCGATTACAAATTCCTCCTGCGCGCCGTAAACGCCGACATGGTATCGCCGTGGACCGAAACCACGGTACGCACCAAGACCAATCCGCTGGAGTTCGCGCTCCACGGCTTGCGCGGCGAACTCGACCGTCCCGACCAGGGCGGCGCGGGCGTCAACCGACTCTTCGATTTCGCCGAGACGGGCGACATATGGCACACCAAATACAACGAGACGGCCGTGCCGTTCAACCTTGTGATCGATCTGCAAACGGTCAACAAGCTCGACAAGTTCCACTATCTGCCGCGTCTCGATTCGGGCAACGGCACCATCCTCGAAGGAAAGGTCTATTACAGCATGGACAAGAGCGACTGGACCGAAGCGGGCGACTTCGCATGGGAGCGCAGCGGCGAGACCAAGGTATTCGAATTCGCCTCGCAACCCTCGGCACGCTACATAAAGATCGGCGTAAGCAAGGCCGTGGGCAACTACGGTTCGGGACGCGAACTCTATGTGTTCAAGGTACCGGGTACCGAGAGCTATCTGCAAGGCGACGTCAACAACGACGGCAAGATCGACTCGAACGACCTGACCTCGTACATGAACTACACGGGTCTGCGTCGCGGCGACTCCGATTTCGAGGGCTACATAAGCCGCGGCGACATCAACGGCAACGATCTGATCGACGCATACGATATCTCGGTAGCGGCCACACGGCTCGACGGCGGAGTCAAGCATAGCCGCACGGCCGCACCTTTGGCAGGCGAGATAACCGTCACCGCCGACCGCAAGAGCTACAACGCGGGCGACACGGTCACCGTCACGGTGAGCGGCAAGGGTCTGGCCTCGGTGAATGCCGTCAGCTTCGCGCTGCCTTACGACCAGCAGGCATACGAGTTCGTGGGCGTGACACCTTCGGGCATGAAACAGATGGAGAATCTGACCTACGACCGTCTGCACACCGACGGCACCAAAGCGCTCTATCCCACATTCGTCAACGTAGGCGACAAGGAGACTGTCGACGGCGACGGCGAGTTGATGGTGATAACGTTCAAGGCCAAACGCAGACTGACATTCGACCTGAAACCCGTCGACGGAATACTGGTGGACAAGGGTTTGAACTTCACGAAATTCTAATTCGCCCACTCGTCTTTCGGGACGACGTTAAAGCAAGCGCACCTCGGGATCGTCCGAGGTGCGTTATTTTTCTAACGCCACGTCATGCGGTCTGTTTTCACCCGAAAATCCGAGTTTGTTCGAAATTATTTTGGTCGAACCGATTTTTTTGCATACATTTGCACCACTAAAAAACGGGAAGCCTTTGCTTTTGCAATTTTTAGTGCGTTGAATCCGTAGCTCAGTCGGTAGAGCACAACACTTTTAATGTTGGGGTCCCGGGTTCGAGCCCCGGCGGGTTCACGGAAGAGGAGAACATCGTTCTCCTCTTTTTTTCTTTTCAAAAGTTGTCTCACGACTCCAAATCGCAAATGATCCCGTTGTCGCAATCTGTCACAGACCATCCTCCACGATTCCGATGAAACTTGTCGTGGTACGAAAGCATGCAATCAATATACGGTGAAGCCGCAAGGAGCCTGCAATGTCACGAAAGAACCGATACCGATTATCAGCGCAATGACAGACAGTCCCGGACAGGCGAAACAGCTATTTGCAGTCGCCCTGCATCTTCACACCTTGTTAGGCAGGCTCATAATTGACACACGTGCAAACCGAAACGCAGGCTCCGCAACAGATACTGGCATCAGTCACGCAGGAGCAGGCCTCAATTTTCATAACAATGCCTACCATCGTGTGTAGCGGTCGTACTTTTCGGGGTATATATCCTTTATGCTCAACAGAATGCCCGTATCGAAGATGCCGCCCAGATCGGGATTCGAGATGGTGTCGAACACGCGCATGGTGCTCGACAGATTCATGTAGGCGTTTATCAGAGGCGGAATGGTCTCCTTGTATCCGCGCACGCGGCTCAGCAATATCCTGTAATCCTCGTCGTAGGAGGCGCCCGTGAATATCTCGGCGTACTTGGCGTTGTCGATGTTCATCTTCAGCGGCTTTATACCCTTAATTAGCTTCTCCTTGTCGGGGAAATACTTGTACAGAAAATAGAAGAGCGAGTCGCGGGCCTCGACATTGTACGACGAATACATGGTCACCTTGCCCAGCAGATAGCGCGCACGGGGATTCATGGCGATCACCGCTCCGAGACCGTCCCACAGATTGTCGAGCGCGAATATGCTCTTGGCGTTTCCCGCATGCTGGTAGCCCGTCTGCACGAAAGCACGGCCCAGTTCGATCGTGCGCGGCAGGAAGAGCTTACGAAATCCGGGGCTGAAACGGAAATAGTGCTCCGTCGAAAGGTTCAGCGGATGCGGACGGGTGCAGATGATGAATCGGTAGCCGCCGATTATCTCGCGCGTATCGGGATCCCACGCTATGAGCTGGCTGTAACCGTCGGCGACCGTATCGCCCGAATCGATGTCGACCTCGTCGCCCGAGCCGCCGCCTCCCGCGCGGAACGCTTCCTCGCGCAGACGGCCGACCTCGCGCATGAGGTTGGGGCACTCGGCCGCGGTGAATATGTAGATATCGTTTCCGCCGCGGCGGGTGGTGCGTATCTTCTTGAGCGATCCCAGTTCTTCGAGCAGCAGATCGCGGTCGACGGGAGGTATTATCCGTTTCATGACATTCCTATTTTCGGTTCGACAAATATTGCAGTTCATAACAGCGGCGCCGCAACTCGGCGCAGCGGGCCTCGGCGTCGCCGCCGAGCGCCGACACGTCGACGGGAGTGCCGAAGCGTACGCGCACATGACGTCCGCGGCTGCGGAACATCTCGTCGACGAGCAGCAGCAGTTCGATATTGGCGGATATGCGAAGCAGGCGGCGGAGTCGGTAGAGAGCATAAAAGCGCGGCGACAGGGTTCCCTCGACGAACACGGGCACGACGCGGCGGCGGTAGTGCAGAGCGTCACGGACGAATCGCGGTCGCCACTGCGTGTCGGCCACGCGGCCGTCGACAATGCGCGAGCAGAATCCCGCGGGGAATGTGAGGATCTGTTTGTCGGGCGACGCGAAAGCCGCATCGTAGATGCGCGAGCAGGCGGCATTCTGGCGGCCGTACTTGTTCACGGGAATCCACAGCCGCGCGAGCGGGCCTACGTTCACGAGCATGTCGTTCGCCACAGCCCCCACGTCGGGCCAGCGCCCCGAAAGGGCATGCAGCAGGATCATGCCGTCCAGACCGCCGAACGGATGGTTCGACGCGAAGATGTAACGGCCGTCGGCCACGGCATCGAGCCCCTCGGCCGAATAGGTCACGCCCAGACGGCCGAGCACGTGGGCTATGAACTCGCGCGGGGCGAGATCGCCGCCGTCGCGGAGCATGGCGTTCAGCTCGCGCTGGTGGATAAGGCGCTCCAATACGGCGCAGACGAATCGCGGCAGACGCCGCGAAGTGCGCATACTTATTATGTCTCCTATGTCGATCCGTTGCATACGGCTGCTGTTGTATGTTGCAAAAGTATGACGCCGCCGCAACTTTTCAGTCAGTATTTATACCCAAATCGACGATCAGCGGGAAAGGCAGGGCATAAAAAAGCGTGCGGCAGCAACGAAAAAACGGCCTTCCCTCATGCGAGGGAGGCCGTTTTTTCGGGCGGGGTCGGACCGACTACCTTTTCATTCCGATCGACTCGAGCCACTTCAGTATGTCGTCCTTCGAATCGGCCACGTCGTCGCGCGATACGGAGTAGCCGTCGAGCACCACGACCTCCTTCTCCAGCCCGCGGATGGTCTTTACGGCACCCGAAAAACGGCTGCCGCCGTGCGTGCAGAACGGGATGACGGTCTTGCCGCCGAAGTCGTATTCGTCGAAGAACGAATAGAGCGG
>CAUHCL010000055.1 GCA_959604655.1 uncultured Alistipes sp.
CGCCGGTCGGATTCGATTCCGCGACCGCCATGACGACGGCTTTAGGAGAAATTATGATTCTATGAAAGATTTTGCAGCCATAGATTTCGAGACGGCCAATTCCAAGCGGTCGAGCGTTTGCAGCGTGGGCGTGGTGATAGTGCGCGGCGGGAGGATAACGGACAAGATCTATCGTCTGATTCGTCCCGCGCCGAATTACTATTCGCACTGGACCACCGAGATCCACGGACTGACGCGTGCCGACACCGACTCCGCGGCCGACTTCCCCGAGGTGTGGGCCGAGATAGCACCGCTCGTCGAGGGCCTGCCGTTGGTGGCGCACAACAGCCCGTTCGACGAGGGGTGCCTGCGCGCCGCGTTCGAGGTATGGGGGCTGCGTTATCCCGACTACGTTTTCCATTGCACGTGCAGGGCCTCGCGGCGCACGTTCGGCAGCGAGCTGCCCAACCACCAACTCCACACCGTGGCCGAACGCTGCGGTTACAACCTCATGCGTCACCACCATGCGTTGGCCGACGCCGAGGCATGCGCCTGCATAGCCATGAAGATCATCTGACGCAGGGCGCCATTTTAATGCCGCAATCGGTCGCCGAGGCATAATTTATGCGAAGGAGGCCGAGCTATGAAACGATTCAACACCACGTTCACGATCGCCCTTGCGATAAGCGCGCTCGCCCTCGCCACGGCATACGCCGACGGAGAGTCGCATCCCGCCGCACCCTCGAATTACATATGGTACGACTCGTTGCAGGAACTCCACGAGCTTTGCCGTCTGAAGTATCGGCAGAGCCGCCGTTACGAGGACTACGCCCGCCATGCCGCCGAGCAGCACGATCCCGACGCCGCAGCCCTGTTTCGGGCCATGTCGCGTGCCGATGCCGTGCAGTGTGCCAATTGCCGCAAGGCCATCGAATCGCTGGGCGGCAAGTTCCACGCTCCCGTGACCGTCCCCGTGCAACCCGTCTCCGTGGGCGAGCACCTCGCCCGCGCGCTGCGCGACAAGGACGACTACCACAGCCGCCGCATGGCGCACTGCATCGACTGCGCCGTGGCCGACGGCAACCGCTACATAGCGCGCATGCTCACGTGGTGCGATGCGAGCGACGCGCGTCAGATAATCATTCTCCGCCGCGAACTTGCCCGCCTGAACTCGTCGGCGGACGGTAGTTCCCTCTTTCACTTCGCAGGCTACGCTGCGGACGGCTTGCCCGCCGACGGGGCCTTCGGCTCCGACGCGCGCCCCGTGCTTTACAGCGTCTGTCCCAAATGCGGCAACGTCACCGAATCGGGCGGCGCCACCCGTTACTGTCCACATTGCATGACCGACGGCTGCGATTTCGCGACGTTCAGGTAATCGGGCGCTCCGACTTGGCCGTTACTCATGCTGTCGTCCGAAGGAGGAATGTCCTCTGCTCTCGGGGCGCAATCCGCTGTTCGACGACGGCGGAGGACGCTCACGAGCCTCGGCGAGTTGCAGTCCGCCGCGTGGGGGCGGCGGCGAACTGCGCGGCTCAAAGAGCCGCAGGCAGACGATCTCGGGTAAAATTTATCTTCGGCTGCGGGGGGGGGCGTTTTAGGCGCGAGCCGCCGATCATGTTATTCCGTTCTTCAATAATGTCTCAGGCGTCTTTGCTGCTCCGACAACCTCAAAATACTCGACCATCTTCGGATAGAATAGATTCTGCCAACTCGACATGCGGGTTCTTTTCCATTGCAGCCCAATATTGATCTTGACTGCAAAAGTAAGTTTTTTTATTCGGCATACACAGATTTATGACTATGTGCCTTAATATAAATCTCATGCCTTTACCCGGATTATTCCGACCTATTTCTTGCGGCACTGTGATTATTTTTATAACTTGCCATAGCTTTTCGCGGGTATTGCCCCGACAGGTGTATAAAATCCCGTAATCTTTGCACTAATATGAACAAATACAAACATTTAGGCATCGCGGCACTCTGCATCCTGGCCAACTGCACCTCCGAGATGCACGCAACACAGATTTTCGAACCGGAATCTTCCGATACAATCCATGTGGCACCCTACGGCCATGACGAACAAGGCGACGGAACTTCCGGCAATCCGTATCGTTCGGTCTGCAAGGCTCTGGAAGGATCATCCGTAAGCAGCGGTGACACGCTGTATATCCATGTAGCTTCGGGCGATTACTATCTGGATGCCCCATTGACAATTTCTTCTTCATGCGACCGCCCCGTGGTGATTTATTCAACAGGCAAAGATAAGCCACGACTGATAGGTGGAGTGAAGGTCGACGGATGGGAAAAGTGCGGCGACAATCTGTATCGTGCCTATGTGCCCGAAGTGATAAGCCGCGGCTTCATATTCGAGCAATTCTACGTCAACGGCACCAGGGCCGAGATGGCACGCACTCCCAACACCAACTGGGGATTTGTCAAGGGTTCGCAGGAATATCCTTTTGCCAAAGGCGTCAGGTCAGCCGACTATGCCGTTCAACGCATAGCATTAGACTCGGCAGAACTGGCAATACTGAAGGATGTCCCGGCCGAGAAGCGTAGCGATGTACGTTTCCGCTTTTACCATAAGTGGGACATAACGCAGAAACCCGCCAATTATATAGATGCAGACTCCGGCTATGTATATCTGCAAGGCGGAGGCATGAAACCATGGAACCCCATCCGGGAAGGATCAAGATATATCATGTACAATTATAAGGAAGCCATTGATGTACCTGGCGAATGGTATCTGGACAAGTCAGAGGGCTATGTGTACTATATGCCGCGCGAGGGCGAGGAGATGAGCGATGCTTTCTGTGTGGCACCCGCCCTCCATCAACTGGTCGTTGTGAAGGGAAAAGCCGATGATCCTGTCCGTAATATCCGTTTCGAAAATCTTTCCTTTCAGTATGCCGCCCATATCATGCCACGCATGGGAATCGAACCAATGCAGGCTGCAGCAGGCGAAGAAGCGGCAATCATGATTGATTTCGCGGAAAATATACGGATGATCGACTGCGAGGTGGTTCACACAGGTGCATACGGCATATGGCTTCGGCAAGCGTGTCACGGCAACCGTGTAGAGCATTGCTATATTGCCGATCTCGGAGCCGGAGGCATCAAGGTAGGTGAACCCTACTGGCGCACGGACAATAGTAAAGTCACGAGTGGGAATGTGGTTCACAACAATATAATCACCCACGCCGGAGCGGTGCTGCCATGCGGAGTAGGGGTGGCGTTGTTTCACACATCCGATAACGAAGTGACCCACAACGAGATCTCCGATTTACGCTATTCGGGTGTCTCCATCGGTTGGGTATGGGGATACAACAATTCTTCATCAATCTGGACAACCGCCCTCAACGACAAGAACGTGATGGACTATATACAGCTCCGTCTTGTCAGCCCGGCAGTCCGTAATACGGTTGCCTATAACCATATCCATCATATAGGTTTCGGAGAGCTATCCGATATGGGTGCAGTGTACACTCTGGGAGAGTCGCCCGGAACAAAAGTGACTCACAACGTGATACACGATGTCTGGTCGTACGACTACGGCGGCTGGGGACTGTATACTGATGAAGGGTCGACCGGCGTGGAAATGTCGAATAACCTGGTTTACCGCTGCAAAAGCGGCGGCTTCCACCAGCACTACGGCAAAGATAACATAATAGAGAACAACATCCTTGCATTCGGATATTATTATCAGGTACAATATACCCGTGCGGAAGAACATACATCGTTCAGCTTCAAGCATAACATCATCCTTCAGGATGAGGGGGAAACCTTGGCCGGAGCTTGGGAAAAAGGCAAGATCGATATGGACTACAATCTTTACTGGCACCTTTCGGGCACCCCATCTTTCGCCGGCCACACATGGAATGACTGGCGTAAAATGAAAGAGCCTCATTCACTTTTGGCTAATCCTGAATTCAAGGATGCCCGCAACGGGGATTTCAGGTTCGTGTCACTAAAAGCGGCAAAGAAGATAGGGTTCAAGCCTTTTGACACAGCCTCAGTTGGAGTGTATGGTTCAGAGGAATGGAAAGCCAAAGCTTCTCTGCCACAATCCGTATTGGATGAATATGAAAGAGGTGTTATAAGCCGACGAAACAAATAACGCATCAATCCGAAATTACGGCGCATCTGATGCTGACATACAAATTATGAAGTAACAGCATATCTTAAAAGGGAGTCACAAGCTTTTTGCATGTGGCTCCTTTTTTGTTCCGCATACACAGGAATACTACTATGCCCCCGCAGCTTTCGCCGCAGCGGAGGGCCGCAGTTGTTTGCGAACGCTCACACCGCCCCCCAAAAAACACAAAACCCCGTCAGAATTTCTTCTGACGAGGTTTATTGTGCCCAGAATAGGACTCGAACCTACATGCCGTGAAGCACCCGCACCTGAAACGAGCGTGTCTACCATTTCACCATCTGGGCATCGTTTCGATGTGCAAAAGTAGTGTTTCTTTTTTATTCCGCAATACTTTTTCGCATTTTTTTTGTCCCGATCGCATCATTGCCGATCGGCCGTCGGCGCAACGCTCTGTAAGATAACGCATAATCCGCGCGGATTAATCCTGAAAAAATTTGTAGTGAAACAGCAGCAGATAGACCACCGCCACCGATATGTACGCGTCGGCGAGGTTGAACACCGCACCGAAGAAATAGTTGTTGCCGTCGACCAGGAACGAGAGCCACGACGGGACTCCGTTCCACTGGAACAGCGGAAAGTAGAACATGTCCACCACCTTGCCCATAAGCAGCGTGCCGTACCCGTCGCCGAAGTGCGCCGCCGCGAGCGAAGTCGACTGCGAGAAGAGCACGCCGTAGAACGCCGAATCGATCAGGTTGCCTATCGCGCCCGCGAGAATCATCGCCAGTCCGACCATCACGCCTTTGGGCGTATCCTTGTCGATGCGGCCGAGATAGTGGATGTAGTAGCCCAAAAGGCCGATCATCACCATGCGGAAGGCCGTCAGCAGCAGCTTGCCCCAGTCGATGGCGCCGCCCGAGACAATCTGCATGCCGAAGGCCGCGCCGTTGTTCTCCACGAAGTGCAGGCGGAACCAGTCGGGGATTATCATTATGGTCTCGTCGAGCCGCATGTGGGTCTTCACCCATATCTTCAGCAGCTGGTCGAGCAGCACCAGCACGACGATTATCAATGTTACTTTCCTCAGTTTCATGCGAATATTCTTTTTAGCCGACCCGCCGACGGCCGACACCGACATGCGGCTGTCGACGGATCGGAACAAAGATAGTGAGAATTTGCCGAAAACCGCGTTCTAAGGCCAAGAAAGGCCCCTGAAGCTCTCCGACGCCCGCTAATGCGCCTCGATATCGACCGTCAGTCCTGCCGAGGGCAGCAGGTCGAAAGTGTAGCCCTCGGGCAGCGAGAGCCGACCCGTCAAACGGCCGTCGCTCATGGTCCACTCCATATCGACCGACTCGTCGCCCACGGGGATCGAGCCCTTGCAGCGCTTCAAGCCGCAGTCGGCGAAACGCAGCGTCACGTGCTTCCTCATCGGGTCCACCTCGTACACCCCGAGCACGTCGCGGTAGAGCACATGCACTATATGCGCCGCGAAACCGTGATTGCAGCTGGCCATGAAATCGGTCGATTCGGGCAGGTTCTCCCACAGCGTGCCCGTCAGGTCGGCCATGATGAGGTATTCGGCTATCGACTCGTCGAGTATCTGCCGCGACAGCCCCTCGCGCGAGAGCAGTTCGAGCCGCAGATAGGTGCCTATGAATGCGTTGGCGAATGGGACGTCGGGATAGGCGTTGTTCTTCTTGCGCGCGGGGCCGAACTCGTCGCGCAGGCGCGCCCACAGCTCTGGATGGCTCTCGGGCGTGGCCGCATCGAAGAAGAAGGCATAGTACTGGCACACCTCGGTGTGGTTGTCGGTGCGCCGCAGCACGCCGTCCTCGCCGCGTATGGCGTTGTCGCAGAAGAAACGGCCATCGTACGACTGTCGGCGGATCTCGTCGCGCACGCGGGCCGCCTGCTCGGAGAGATCCTTGTCGCCGTAAAGGCGCGCCGCCACGTCGAGCATACCTGCATAGAGCATGTTCGAGGGGTAGTTCACGTCCTGCACGAAGCTGTTGGCCGCCGACCACTCGACGAACACCCACTTGTCGAGCCTCTCCAGCAGGCCGTCTTCGTTGAGATAGGGCTTGAAATAGTCTATAAGGTCGTAGACGCGCTTGCGGGCGCGGTCGATGGTCTCGCGGTCGCCGCTGCGCGCGAGATACTCCTCCAGCTCCACCACGAACCACATGGCCCAGTTGGGTATGTAGTTCTTGTCGCGGTGATCGCTCGGGTAGCACATGGGCAGCATGCCCTCGTCTATGTCCTTGAACCGCTCGGGCAGCAGGAAGTTCTCGATGAAGTTGCGCTCCATTCGGGTGTGTCCCGCCAGGTCGAAGGCCACACGTGCCGAGAAGTAGCTGTCGCACAGCCATCCCGCACGCTCGCGCGACGGGGTGTCCATGAATATGTCCAGCGAGCTCTGGCGATGGGTCTCGCGGGCAGTCTCGAACAGACGGTCGATTTCGGCGTTGTCCGACGAGAAGGTACCGCGCCAGACGTCGGCGTTGCAGTAGTCGCGCATGTACATGCGCTCGACGCTGCATTTGCCGCTCTCCACCGTCACCTCGGCGAATTGCATGGTGTAGGGCTCGAAGCTCTCCAGATCGTATTCGCCCGCGGCGAGTTCGTATATCACGTATGCCTGACAGCCCAGACGCTCGATATGCACGTGCCCATCGGCTCCCAACAGTTCGTCGAACGACACGCGCAGCCGCGCAGGCTCGTCGACCTTGACATGCATGCCCAGAAATCCGCTGCTGTTGCACCCGAACTTGTATATTCCACCGCCCTGCGCCGCGGCCTTGTGCACGCGGTAGTCGGGGTAGGCCACGCGGCGCGGCAGCAGCGCCTTGGCGGGCTGCACGGCGAGCGTGACGGCTCCGCCCGCCTCGCAGTCGGGATCGAAGGCCCACTCGTCGAACGACGGGTCGAGGATGTAACGCTCGGTGAAAGAGCGCTGTATGCTGAAGCGCGGCACGTCGGCCACACGCTGTCCGAGATCATGTGCCGTAAATCCGCTGCCCGTGGCGGCCACGATCTTGCCGCCGATCTCCACCTCGGCTTGCAGGAACGAGGGCTGGTCGAGCAGATAGTAGTTGGGTTCGTTGTACCCCGCCACCTCGACGGCTATCACGTTGCGGCCGCGACGCAGATAGGGGCTCAGGTCGTAGCAGTCGACGCGGTAGAAGTCGTGCGCCGCCACGCTCGGGCCGTGGGCGACGAACTCGCCGTTGACGCGCAGGCGGTAGTCGGTCGAGGCGGCTATGCGGATCAGCGCATCGCGCGTCGTGCGCGTGTCGATCACCTCGCGGAACGCGAGGGTGAGGTTCTTTTCGGTCTCGCGGCCTTCGGCCCACACGGGTACGGCACTTTCGAAAGAGTCGCATGCGGCAAGGTCGGGCGCGGCGGCCCGACGGCAGCCGAGCAATGCGATGGCAAGCAGCGCGGCGAGTAACAGAGATCGTTTCATAATGTATTATCTAATTGGGTTCGAGAACAAATATACGAATTTTCCGCCGCATGCTTGCGGATAACCGTCCGATTTCCTATTTTTACATCATTGTAATTAATAATAAGAGCATCTTCGACATGAATATCTTCAAAACCACGTTGCTCTCGCTGTCGGCAGCCGCCGCGGCGGGATGCTCCCCGAAACTTCCGCCCGTCGAGACCTTCGCCGAGGCCGACGATCCGACTCCCGTCACGGCCGAGGCCGAAGCGGCCTGGGATGGCGCCCGCAAGGGGCTTCACGGCGCGTGGGGCAGCCCCGACCTGCTCTACCCGCGCAGCGAGATTCCCGCCGTGTCGGCGGACAAGACCTTCCGTGCCACGGCATGGCGCGGCGAGCGCGTGTCGGCCCAGATAGTGCTGTGGACGGCCGACGGCGCCGACGGCGTGACGTGCGAGGTGGGCGACCTGCGCTCGGGCAGGAACATTATATCGTCCGACGCCGTATCGGCGCGCTTCGTGCGCTACACCCTTGCCGATCGAAGCGACCCGATATGCCTGTGCAACCGCAAGGCCGACCATCCGACGGTGCTGGTGCCCGACATGCTCGACACCCTGTCGCACTTCGACATGGCGCCGCGCACGGTACGCCCCGTGTGGATCACCGTGAACGTCCCGTATCTGGCCGCGGCGGGCACCTACCGCACCGAGGCGGTGATACGGCACAACGGACGGGGCCGCATACGCCTGCCGATCGAGATTGAGGTGCAGGACCACATCCTGCCCGAGCCGCGCGACCGCCGCTACCATCTCGATCTGTGGCAGCATCCTTCGGCCGTGGCCCGCGCCGAGGGGCTGGAGATGTGGAGCGACGCCCATTTCGAGGCTCTGGAACGTCAGATGAAGATGCTGGCGCAGGCGGGCCAGAAGGTGATAACGGCCACGCTGAACAAGGACCCCTGGAACCACCAGTGCTACGACGCCTACGAGGATATGATCGTGTGGACCAAGCATGCCGACGGCTCGTGGAGCTACGACTACACCGTATTCGACCGCTGGGTGGGGATGATGCTGGAGATGGGTATCGACAAGATGATAAACTGCTACTCGATGCTGCCCTGGAACAACGAGCTGGTGTACTTCGACGAGGCCGCGGGCGAGTCGGTCACCGTACGGCCGCAGCCGGGCACGCCCGAGTTCGCGGCCATGTGGGAGCCGTTCCTTCGCGATTTCAAGAAGCATCTGCAAGACAAGGCGTGGCTCGGGATAACCAACATAGCCATGGACGAGCGGTCGCCCGAAGCGATGGACGAGGCGGTGAAGCTCATAGGCCGCGCAGCGCCCGAGCTGGGATTCGCGCTGGCCGACAACCACTACTCCTACAAGCGCTACACGTCGATGCGCGACATCTGCATCGCGCAGCGCCAGCCCATAGACCACGCCGACATCGAGGCACGCCGCGCGGCGGGACAGGTCACCACCTACTACGTATGTTGCAGCACCCACTATCCCAACGCATTCACCTTCTCGCAGCCCTTCGAATCGGAGCTGCTCGGATGGTATGCACTGGCGTGGGATTTCGACGGCATGCTGCGCTGGGCCTTCAACTCGTGGCCCGCCGATCCGCAGTACGACTCGCGCTTCGCCCGCCTGCCCTCGGGCGACACCTACATGGTGTACCCCTTCGCCCGTTCGTCGATGCGCTTCGAGCGCCTTATCGACGGCATCGAGGAAGCCGAGAAGGCGCGCATACGGCTCGCCGAGCTGACGAGTTCGGGCAAGACCGAGCGCTACGAGCCCGTGCGGAAGGTTCTGGAGCGCATACGCACGACCAATATCAACGACCCGTCGCAGCCGTGGCGCGAGATCGTGGCCGAGGCCAATGAGGCTGTGGACCGCGTATCGGAGAAGCTGAACTGACCCCCGCGGCGTCATGCAACGAAAACGGGCGGCATCTTACGATGCCGCCCGTAGTCTTTTACAGCTCCAGATCGCCGTCGAACACCTCGTGCCACGGCAGCCCCTGCACGTTGAGCTGCTCCATGAACGGGTCGGGATCGAATTCCTCGACGTTCCACACGCCCGGGCGCTTCCACAGCCCTTTGAGGAACATCATGGCGCCGATCATGGCCGGCACGCCCGTGGTGTAGCTCACGCCCTGCATGCCCGTTTCGAGGAACGCCTCGTGGTGCGAGCAGTTGTTGTAGACGTAATAGGTGCGCTCCTTGCCGTCCTTCACGCCGCGTATGCGGCAGCCGATCGAGGTCTCGCCCTCGTAGTTCTCGCCCAGATCCTGCGGGTTGGGCAGCACGGCCTTGAGGAACTGCAACGGCACGATCTTCATGCCCTGGTACTCCACCTCGTCGATGCGGGCCATGCCGATGTTCTGGATCACGCGCAGATGGGTGAGGTACTCCTGACCGAAGGTCATCCAGAAACGCGCCTGCTTGATGGTGGGGAAGTTCTTCACCAGCGACTCCAGTTCCTCGTGGTACATCAGGTAGCTGTCGCGCGGACCGATGTTGGGATAGGTGAGGTCCTTGTGGATCTCCAGCGCACCCGTCTCGACCCACTCGCCGTCCTTGTAGTAGCGGCCCTTCTGCGTGATCTCGCGGATGTTGATCTCGGGGTTGAAGTTGGTGGCGAAAGCCTTGTGGTGGTCGCCCGCGTTGCAGTCCACTATGTCGAGATAGTGTATCTCGTCGAAATGGTGCTTGGCCGCATAGGCGGTGAATATGCCCGACACGCCCGGGTCGAAGCCGCAGCCGAGGATGGCCGTCAGGCCCGCATCCTCGAAGCGCTTCTTGTAGGCCCACTGCCAGCTGTATTCGAAGTGTGCCTCGTCGCGCGGCTCGTAGTTGGCCGTGTCGAGATAGTTGACGCCCGCCTTCAGGCAGGCCTCCATGATGGTGAGGTCCTGATAGGGCAGCGCCACGTTGATGGCGATCTCGGGACGGAACTCGCGCATGAGCGCCACCAGGGCATCCACGTCGTCGGCGTCGACCGCCGCGGTGGTGATATTGGGTTTGCCGATGGCCGCAGCCACCGCATCGCACTTGCTTTTGGTGCGGCTCGCGATCATGATCTCGGTGAACACGTCGGGATTCTGCGCCAATTTGTGAGCCACGACGGTGCCGACACCTCCGCAGCCGATCAACAATACTTTGCTCATTTTACCTTATTATATTTGTGTTTGCATTCGTTATCCTTTGCGAAGATACGATTTAATTTCGCATCCGCAATGCCCGCCGCGCGCGGAATGCGAAAAAATCGTCCGCCGACCGAAAGTTGTTGCGACTCGTCAGAGTCGCGCGGGCCGCAGCCTCTGCCCCGCGGAGGCCCGCAATTCACTTTTCGTTCGAAAGCGGTCCCCGCAGGCTGCGGCCCGCATCCGTTATTCCAGATAGGTATATCCGTAAAGTCCCGAACGGTAGGTGTTCAGGAACTCCTTGCCCTCTTCGAGCGTGATGCGCCCCTGCTTCACCGAGCGCGCCACCCACGCTTCGAGCATGCGCACCATCCTCTTGCCGTCCCAGTCCACATAGTCCAGCACGTCGTCGATCGTCTCGCCGTCGATGGTCTGGTCGATCTTGTAACCGTCCTTGGTCACCGATATGTGCACGGCGTTGGTGTCGCCGAACAGATTGTGCATGTCGCCCAGAATCTCCTGATAGGCCCCCACGAGGAACACGCCCAGATAGTAGGGTTCGTCGGGGCGGAGCGAGTGCACGGGCAGGCTGTTGGCGATGGTGTTCTCCACGATGTACGAACCCACCTTGCCGTCGCTGTCGCACGTGATGTCCTGCAACGTGGCCTGACGGTCGGGGCGCTCGCCCAGCCGCTGGAGCGGCATGATGGGGAACACCTGGCCTATGCCCCACGAGTCGGGCAGCGACTGGAACAGCGAGAAGTTGCAGAAATACTTGTCGGCCAGCAGCTTGTTGACCTTGTTCAGTTCCTCGGGCACGCGCTTCATCTGCGCGGCTATATGCTTTATCTCGCGCGTCACCGACCAGTAGAGCTTCTCTATCTGGGCGCGCGTGCGCAGGTCGATCAGTCCGTGCGAGAAGAGCTCCAGAGTCTCCTCGCGTATCTGCTGGGCGTCGTGCCAGTTTTCGAGCGCGCTGCGCTGCGTGAGGTTGTCCCATATCTCGTAGAGGTCCTTCACCAGACGGTGGTCGTTCTCGCCCACCTCCCATTCCTCGGGCATCTCGGGCAGCGAAGCCGTCTCCAGCACCTGCATCACCAGCACCGAGTGGTGCGCGGCGAGCGAGCGTCCGCTCTCGGTTATGATGTTGGGGTGCGGCAGACCGTTGCGGTCGGCGGCATCCATTATCTGGTAGATCACGTCGTTCACGTACTCCTGCATCGAGTAGTTCACGCTGCTCTCGCTGCTGGCCGAGCGAGTGCCGTCGTAGTCGACGCCCAGGCCGCCGCCCGCGTCGATGAAATCGACGGGAAAGCCCATCTTGTGCATCTGCACGTAGAACTGCGACGCCTCGCGGATGGCGGTCTTTATGTGGCGTATGTTGGTCACCTGACTGCCTATGTGGAAATGAATGAGTTTCAGACAGTCGGCCATGCCCTTGGCGGTGAGCATCTCCAGCGCCTCCAGCAACTCGCTCGACGTGAGGCCGAACTTGCTGGCGTCGCCGCCGCTGTCCTCCCACTTGCCGCTGCCCGACGATCCCAGCTTGATGCGGATGCCGATGTTGGGACGCAGGTCGAGACGCTTGGCTATGTCGGCTATCAGGTCGAGTTCGTTCATCTTCTCGATGACAAGATAGATGCGCTTGCCCATCTTCTGCGCCAGCAGCGCCAGTTCTATGTAGCTCTCGTCCTTGTAGCCGTTGCATATTATGAGCGAATCGCTCTCGGCATTCACCGCGATGACGGCATGCAGCTCGGGCTTCGATCCCGCCTCCAGACCGAGATTGAATTTCTGGCCGTGGCTTATGATTTCCTCCACCACGGGGTGCATCTGGTTCACCTTTATAGGGTAGACCGAGAAACACTCGCCGCGGAATCCGTATTCCTCCGAAGCCTTGCGATAGCAGCACGACATGCTCTCGATGCGGTTGTCGAGGATGTCGGGGAAGCGCAGCAGCACGGGCGCGCCGATGTCGCGCAGCGCCAGTTCGTCCATCACCTCGCGCAAATCGACCTCGATACCGTTCTTCTTGGGTGTGACGACCACGTGTCCCTTATCGTTTATGCCGAAGTAAGAGACTCCCCAGCCGTTGATGTTGTAAAGATCGGCCGAATCTTCAATGTGCCATTTTTTCATTTCTCGCAATAGTTTCGATTACGGGTTATTAAATTGTAAAAATTACGCTGCCGCGAGGCATTTCCGCGTCGGAATGAGCGATTCCGTTGCAAAATATCTGCAAAGATATTAAGTTTTGCAAGAAAAGGGCACTAATCTGCATTTAATGCGGCCCGAACGGAATATTTTCGCATTATTATTCATTCTCCGCCCGAAAAAGGCTCCCGTCGGGACGGCGAATCCGCCTTTCGGCGGCTTTTCGGGTCGCAGCCTGCGGGGAACGCGGCGTGAGCATTCGCGAACAATAGCGGGCCTCCGCGGGGCAAGGCTGCGGCCCGCGCAGTCCTGCGGACTGCATTTTCGGTTTTGGTGCTTGCTGTTCGCCGACGGCGGCAGGACGCACACGAGCCTCGGCGAGTTGCAGTCCGCCGCGGTGGGGCGGCGGCGAACTGCGCGACTCGCAGAGTCTCAAAAAGTATTCGTCATTCCACATTTTTCTTTTTTTCGAAAAAGAAAAATGAGTGGAATCTCTACCGAAAACACACCGTTTGCGATGCCAATCCTCACTGCGTTCGGTGGCATGACGTATTTTTCATACGTTACCTTTTGTCCGCACAAAAGGTAACCTAAAAACCGCCGCGGTGAAACGATTTCGGGGGCGGCCACAGCGTCTGCGCTGAATCGGATGCCTGCGGCACTTTTGAAGCAATCAAAAGATTT
>CAUHCL010000056.1 GCA_959604655.1 uncultured Alistipes sp.
GTAACCGCTTGGAAATACTCGCCGAACGCTATCTGGCGGCCAAGACCTCCGTCGACGAGGAGCGGGCGCTCGCCCGCGAGCTCGGCCGCATACCGCCCGAACGCCTCGCGGCGCTGTCGCCCGAGCTGACAGCCGCGGCAGCCATGCTGCGCGATGCCGAATGCCGACGCGGCGACACCGTGCGGATAAACATGCGGACAGCCGCCTCGCCTCTGCGCATGGCTGTGGCAACCGCCCTGTCGGCCGCAGCGATCATCACGGCGGCGCTGTTCATGTCGCGGCCCACGGTCTACGGGTATGTCAACGGCGCTCCCGTGACCTCGATGGCCGAGGCGCGGCGCTACTCCGAGCAGATGTTCTCCGACCTGGCCGAGGACATGCAACCTGCCGCCGACGCCATCGACGTACTGCGGCTCACACTCGACTGACAAGAAACCGATAAACAATGAAAAATATGAAACGTATCCTGATCCTGTCAGCGGCTCTCGCCGCCCTCGGCGCCCGCTCCGCTTCGGCGCAAACCATGAAACTGGACTCCGACGGAATCTCGTTCGGATCCGCCTCCCGAACGGAGAACAACGTGTCGGTCAATACGGCCCTATCGTACAAATCGAGCTGCTTCACGGTCGGCCGCGGCATCAAATCGAGCATCCCCATGCTGGAGCTGGGCTGGAACATCCCCTCGCAGATAAATTACGACGCATACGACGGCATGCCCTACGGCGAATTTTTCGATGTGCGCGAGTGGAAATCGACGCAGTTCACCATCAACCTCCTGCAAGCCTCGGCCTTCAACCGCGCGCGCAATCTGGGCATATCGGTGGCCGTGGGAATACGGGCCAACAACTACCGTCTGCGCAACTCGACGTCGCTCACCGAGACCGACGGTCCGGTCGTACCCGTGCAGCTCGAAGGACGCATCAAGAAGAGCAAGTTCACCACCGCCGCGCTCCACATCCCCGTCGAGGTGTCGTTCGGCAACCCCTACCGATTCGCATTCTCGATGGGCGGTTTCGTCGACATGACCATAAATTCGCACACCAAGGTCAAGTACCGCGGCGGCCATAAGGACAAGGAGCACAACTTCCCCGTCGAGTTCATTCAGGCGGGCGTGACGGCGCGATTCTCGTTCCGCAACTTCTCGATCTACGGCAACTATACGCCCACACAGCTCTTCAAGACGGGACGGGGTCCCGAGATGCGCATCTGGACCATAGGATTGGGTTGGTAAAAACCGCGTTCATGAAAAGAATAATCATACTTGCAATCGCTTTGGCAGCGTGTCTGACCGTCCGTGCCCAGACGCCCGACTTCATGCGTCTCTACGCCGCCGCCATAGAGACGCTGGCCGCACGCGCCGCCGACGGCGACAAGGCTGCGGGCTGCGGCATAGAGACCGCGGAGTTCTCGGGCCGCACGCTGCAAAGCATCATGCCCAAGAAAAGCAAGGAGAAGAACCATCTGGTCAACCGCATAGACATGATACGGCAGATAAAGTTCCTACCGTCGGGCGATTCCGATCTCTTCGACCGCATACGCGCCGTGGCCGACAAGGCCCCCTACGAGCGAATGTCGGCGATGAACGTCGACGGGCAGTCGGTCAGCATCTATTCGGCGCCCTACAAGCACAACGGCAACGAGTTTCTGATCTTCATAATAAAGGACGACAGAAAGCTGGTGTGCGACATCGTGGGCAACGTGACGCTGATGGACGTATTCGGCATGATCTGCGGGCGCGACTGACGGCGACGCGGAGCCGCAATCGGCGCGGCGTCCCGAACGCACAAACCAAACGTAGCTTCCCGAACGCACGAACCGCCCGTTGTCGGGATTCTCCGACAACGGGCGGTTTACGTAACTTCTTATCCGCGAAGAACGATCCGCATCTGCGGCGCGGCTCGCCACTCCCCAACGCGAGGCGGGAAAAGCGTCGCAGCTACTTGCTTTCGGCCGACGGCGCGACAGCTTTGAGTATCGCGCGCACCTCGCCGTTGCTGAGCAGCATAAGCATATCGCCGTCGATCTCGTAATGGGTGATCGTACCCAGAATCTCGGCGAACTTGCTCTCCAACTCGATATCGGGGCACATCATTCGGGTCGAGGCCATGTCGCCGCCGAAGGTCATACCGCCCTTTTCGGTGGCGGTGTAGCTGCCCATCATGCGGTTGCATGCGCCCACGCCCGAGAAATTGCCGTCCTTGCCGAAGGTGAAGACGAACTGGTCGGGCTTGATCGACAAATCGCCCGACATCATGCGCACCAGATGCCACTCGGTGCCCGTCAAAGGTTTATTGTTTTTGCCTTTACGGCACGCGCAGCACGATACGAACACCGCCGCCAGCGACAGCGCGACAAACATCACGAACAAAAAACGTTTCATAATCAATCTATTATTTATAACATCATCGTCTCACGATCCAAACACCGTTCCGTTTCATGGCGGTCGGGTTCAGCAGTCGGCGGCAATGCCGATCCGTACCTCGCAACTCGGTAGCACGCCGCTATTTTATTCTCGGGCGCAGCCTGCGGAGAACGCAACAAGGCGAATGTCGTTGCGGGCCTCCGCAGGGCAGAGGCTGCGGCCCGCACAGTCCTGCGGACTGCAATGATACTTTCCGCCATTCCCCACTTTCCCGTTCAAGAAAAATGATCGGAATCCCTGCCGAAAGCCCACCGCTTGCGATGCCGATCCGAACCTCGCGGCTCGGCGAGTTTTTGCGGCAACCTGTTTCCCGCCTCGGCATAGCGCGAACAAGTTCGGTTCTGCCCTCGGCTTATCGGAAACGTCGCGTTTCCCGCGGCTAAGATAACAAAAATCGTAGAAACCCGTATACGCACCGACCGACTCCGAGCCATAATCATCCGCCCCAAGTGCCCGTCACGGCAACAGACGGCAGCAATAAACAACGAATCCGAAGCGGAGCGAGGCCACGCACGGCCATGAAGAACCGTATACAACATTAAAGACCCGAACCGATCGGAGGCGAGAAAAAAAATTGCCCGTCCCGAAAACGGGACGAGCAATCCGAGAATATTCTGCAAAAATCGGGATTAATAACCTGCCGACTTTATTGCAGCGTAAGATATCTTCAGTGCGTTGGCACGACGAAGCTCCTGCTTGACGTCCGTAATCATACCCATCTTGGTGAACTGGTCCGATTTGATACATACGGTCATCTGCGAACGGTCGGCCTCGTTGAGCTGGTCACGCTCCGCGGCGATAAAATCACCGATATCCTTGGCGGTCTTATACGATTCGTTCAACTGAATCTGGGTAGCGGTACCGTACTTGGCCTGCATACTCGGGGTAGGCTGGCCGATGTTGATGTAGCTGACCAGATTCTTCTTCTCCAGCTTCTGAACCTCAGAAGCCTCGGGGAGTTTGAAGCGAACCAGAACCTCCTGATCGCGCATGGTGGTCGACACCATGAAGAAGAAGAGGATCATGAAGATCACGTCGGGAAGCGATGCGGTCGAGATAGCGGGCAAACCCTTGTTGCCCTTCTTTTTCATTACTGCCATAACTACTTCTTGTTCGCTTTACGCGGCTCCGCCTCCGAAACCTTCAACGGTACCGCTTTGGTTATTACATTGCGCTGCTCCTCGGGAAGCTCCGAGAATTTGGCGCCGAACTTCGACATGGCAACCTCGTCGCGCACTTCGTTGAAGGCACGGGTGAGCTCGTTCTGCACCATGATATAAACATCGTAGTTCGTATCACGGGTCGTTTGCAGAGATACGACGCCTTCGCTCACGGGGTATACCCACTTGCTGCCGTCGGGCAGTTCGAGTTCGGTCTCCTTCTTCTCGGGAAGATTTTCGTCCTCCATCGGATTGAGGATAAACTCCTTGGCCTTATCCTTCACGCCCTGAATCTGCATCTCCTCATCGCCGACCATTATATTACCGCCCGGGCTCACGAACACCAGCAGTATATTACGGTCCTTAACCTTTATATCCTCGAGTTTCACATCCTCGGGCGGCATGGGCGGAAGCACACGCACAAGACCCGTATCGGTGTTCATCGTGGTAGCGACAAGGAAGAAGATGAGCAGCAAGAAGGCAATATCGGCCATCGAGCCGGCATTGATCTCTTGTACTTTTCTTTTATTTCCTGCCATTGTAAATCTCCTTTGTTATTTGAGTGAATCAGCAACAGCCGAATACACAGCCGCAATGATGGCACCTGCCAATGCGACATAGGTAATCAGGATGCAAGTGTCGGTCACAACCGTTTCGCTACGGCCGAAATAAGCGCTGTTCTGCAAATCGACGATCTGGAAATCGTGACCCGAAGCCACAACCGAAGCAATCACCACGATCGCCACGATGGCAACGAGCGAAATAAGCGCGCCCTTCAGACCCGCGGGCTTGGTAACCAGACCCATGGCGGCGCTGAACAGAGCGACGATTACGGCCACACCCAGCAGGACATAACCCCAGACGAGGTTATAACCGATCGCGGGAGCCTCGGCAGCGGTGGCAGGTTTGTCGGGAGTAGAGAATACACCCCACAAGACCAATACCGCCGAGATGGCCAGTAATACGATCAATAAGGTTTTAAATATTTTCTCCATTGTTTCAATTCTGTTTTTAAGGTCTTACTTATTTCTTGCTGTAAGCGGTCAGGATATCGACCAGAGTGATCGACGAATCCTCCATATCGTTCACGAGCGAGTCGATCTTCGATATGATGTAGTTGTAGAACAACTGAAGAATCACAGCAACGATAAGACCCATCAACGTAGTCAACAGAGCGACCTTGATACCACCGGCAACGATGGTCGGAGAGATATCGCCCGCAGCCTGGATCTGGTCGAATGCGCCGATCATACCCACAACGGTACCCATGAATCCCAACATCGGGGCGAGGGCGATGAACAGGCCGATCCACGACAGACCCGACTCCATCTGGCCCGTCTGAACCGAACCGTAAGATACCACAGCCTTCTCGACAGCGTCAAGACCCTGGTCGTAACGATCCAGACCCTGATAGTAGATAGAAGCGATGGGGCCCTTGGTGTTGCGGCAAACATCCTTGGCTGCCTCTATACCGCCGTTGTTGAGAGCCTCCTCGACCTTGGCGATGAATTTCTTCGAGTTGATGTTAGAGAAGGTGAGGAAAAGCATACGCTCGATGGCTACGGCCAGACCGATGATCAAGCAGATAAGCACGGGCAACATCCAGCCCCAACCTCCCTCGAGGAACTTCTGCATCAGAACCTGGTGCATGCTTTCACCGGCCAGTTCGGTCTCTGCGTTTACGGCAGCCTCCTGTGCCAGCGCGCTTACGGTGCCGAGCGAAGTAACGGCAACCGACAAAATCATAAAGAATTTTTTCATAGCTGTTTTTAATAATTTTTAATTAGTGTTTGTTACTCGTTTTTAGTTTTATGTTGTTAAAAATTCTTTTATGCGTTTTTTCATCCGCCAAATGGGCGTTTCGGGCGCCCGACCGCCGCGCGAACGGCGGAATCGGTCTTTCGGGCCCTTCCGAGCGCCGAAACCGCACGATTTCGCCCGAGCGACATAACACGCTGCACATCAACGCATTTCGCCCGCATGCCTCATTCCGTCTCCGTATCGGGAGCACATTCGGCACACTTTACGGACCGAAATATAAGAATAATTTTTTTTACACGCAATACCCTCACAATGTAAATTCCCCTCTGAGAGGCTTCGTGAGCAGCTCCACGCTGCGGTCGAACGGCAGGTTTTGGCCGAGCACGTACATGAGTTTGGTGATGGCCGCCTCGGCGGTCATGTCACGGGCCGACAGCACGCCCGCCGCGCGCAGGCGCTGCCCCGTCTCGTAGAGCTGCATCTCGACCGACCCGTTGTCGCACTGCGTGACGTTGAGCACCACCACCCCGCGCTCCACCGTCTCGCGCATCAGTCTGAGGAACCATTCGCTCGTGGGCGCGTTGCCCGCACCGTAGGTCTCCAGCACCACGCCGCGCAACCCCTCCACCGCGAGCAGCGCCCGAAGCGTATATTCGCCGATACCCGGGAAGAGCTTCACGATGGCCACGCCCTCGTTGAGCATGGTCGCTATATTCAACGGGTAGGTGACCCGATCTATTTTCGCTATGGCAGGAAAATTATACGTTATCTTGACTCCCGCCTCGGCCAGCGGCGGGTAGTTGGGCGAGCTGAAGGCGTCGAGTTCCTCGGCGCTGGCCTTGTGCGTTCGGTTGCCGCGGCACAGGCGGTTGTGGAAGAAGAGCGACACCTCGGGGACGGTGGCACGGCCGTCGGTCTTGGCGCCCGCGATCTCGATGGCCGTAATCAGGTTCTCGCGGCCGTCGGTGCGCAGCACTCCTATCGGGATCTGGCTCCCCGTGAATACCACGGGCTTGGCAAGGTTCTCCAGCATGAAGCTCAGGGCCGAGGCGCTGTACGACATGGTGTCGGTGCCGTGCAGGATCACGAAGCCGTCATAACGCTCGTAATTGTCGCGTATGACGCCCGCGATGGCGCACCAGTCGCTCGGACGCACGTTCGACGAGTCGATGAGCTGCGGCATGGTGTGCACGTCGATGTCGACGTTGAGCCTGCGCAGCGACGGGAACTCGCTGTAAATACCCGAGAAATCGAACGGCACCAGAGCGCCCGTGGCGGCGTCCATCTTCATGCCGATGGTTCCGCCCGTATAGATTATAAGTATCGACGACCTCGCGCCGTCATTGGCAATGTTCATCTGTATGTAGATTTATATTACTTCAACAAATGCGACTCTTCAGAGTCGCGCGGGCCGCAGCCTGCGGAGGCCCGCTATTCGCTCATCGCTCATCCGCGGACTCCGCAGGCTGCGACCGCGATTACGAATCGCCACGAACCGTCCCTGCCGTCGCAAACATCCTGCGCGCGTTCTCCGTGGTGACGGCCGCCACCCGTTCGGGAGCGATGCCCTTCAGCTCCGCGACCTTGTCGCACACGAGGCTCACGTAGGCCGATTCGTTGCGCTCGCCGCGATGGGGCACGGGGGTGAGATAGGGACAGTCGGTCTCCAGCACGATATGTTCCAACTCCATCTCGACGACCGCCGCAGCCACCGCGCTCTTCCTGAACGTCACCACGCCGCCGATGCCGAACAGGAAATCGCCGCAGGCGCGCAGCCGCCGATAGACGTCGACACTCTCCGAGAAGGCATGCAGCACGCCGCGCAGCCGTTCGCCACGGGCCGAGGCGCGCGCCGTCTCGGCTTCGAGAATCTCGCACATGTCGTCCCACGCGGCACGGGTGTGGATGGCCACGGGCAGGTCCATACGCGCCGCCAGACGGCACTGCGCGATGAACGCCTCGCGCTGCTCGGCCTTGAAATCGCCACTCCAGTAGTAGTCCAGCCCGATCTCGCCCACGGCGCAGAAACTGATTCCGCTCGGCGGCGACGACAAATAGCGCCCGACCTCGGCCAGTTCGTCGCGCCAACGCGGATTGTCGTTCACCGACGTGGGATGCAAGCCCATCATCGGGCGACACGACTCGGGCTCGGCCGCGGCCAGCGCGAACAGCCGTCCGTGGCTCTCGGAATCTATCGCGGGCAGCAGCAGTTCGGCAACGCCGCTCCGTCGGACACGCGCAAGGCACTCGGCGCGGTCGGCGTCGAATTCCTCGGCATAGAGGTGCGAATGGGTGTCAATCAACTCCATACTCTTCATCGTCAAGCGTTTCGATCCAATCCAGCAGTTCGACGCATGCGGCAGCCTCGCCGCGCACGGGATAGCGCACGGCCATGACGCGCACGCGCCGAGCGGCCTCCGACGCCTTGGTGCCGTCGCGGCGCACGAAACGTTCCCATATATATATCGTAACGGCGCGGCTTATCATGTAACGCGAGTAAAGCCGCGCATATCGCTCGACGTCGGCAGAGAAAATACGCTCGATCTCCGTGCGGGGACGGTGCGTCAGCACGCACGCCGCCATCTGCTCGCACGCCGCCTCCATGCGGAACAGCCCGATAAGCTCGTCGCCCGCGGCGCGCATGGTCTCCAGACGGTCGTAAGCCCCCGCGAAATCGCGGCACTCCATGCGTCGCGAAGCGTCCAGCCCCGCTATGGCGGCATACAGATGGTTCGACATGTCGGCCTCCGCGGGCAGGCGGAACCACTCGTCGGGCATGTCGCGCAGCATCATGCCGCGCGAATAGAGGGCGTTGATCTTGAGCTGCACCCACATCATGCGTCGCATTTCGGCGCTGCGGCCCATCATCCGCACCGTGCAGCCGTCGTTCGGGACGCCGCCCATGCGCATCGGGATGCCGTTCAGCAGAGCCGCCAACACTCCCGTCATCACGACCGCCGCAAGGAGATAGTTCCCGAGCACGCACGACACATACCGACTCGCCACGAATGCCGTAGCGGCCGCCGCCATGTTGGCCGCCACGCCGCCCAGGAGATATATCCTGTAAGGCATCGTCGCGGGGGCCGCCGTATCCGCAGGCTCCATAAGGCACTGTCCGCCCGTTCCCGCCACGCTGAACCGCCCGAAGCGCAGGCCTTCGTCGCCGCGATAGAGCATGAAACTGCCTATGCGGAAAGACGAGAACCGATAGCCCGTCAGCAGTCCGCACACCAGGTGCCCCGCTTCGTGGATCACCGTTTGCAGCAGCATGACCGCCCCGAACAGCAACAAGGCCGCCATCCAATAGGCCATGAACACACCCAGTCCGTCGCGTATCATCGGCCCCGTCAGGAACGCCCGCAGCTCGGGGAACAGGGGTATCATGCACAGCATCGCCGCGGCTATCGCGGCGCCTACGGCAAAGCTGCGCAGCAGTTGCCGCCAATCGGTTTTCCGTCTCTTTGTCATACCATCTTTTCATATCTGTTGCCCGACACGCGTCGCACCGCGCCATCGAACTCCATATCCATCAACAGCGCCGACAGTTCGCCGAGCGCAAGTCCGCTGCGCAGTTGCAGCACGTCCATCGTCACGGGATCGGAATCGAAGAACCGCAGCAGCCCGCGCGCCTCGTCCGAAAGATCGGCCTCCGTCTTCTCGCGAACGCTCTCCGTCCGCACGTCCCACATAAGTTCGTGCAGAATATCGCGCGCCGACATCACGGGCTGCGCCTTGCGATTGAAGATCAATGCGTTCGTGCCGCGCGAGCATTCGTCGGTAGCACGTCCCGGCACGGCCAGCAGCGTACGGTCGTAGCCGTCGGCGAACGCGGCCGTCACCATGGCACCGCCCGCCTCGGGCGACTCCACGACCACCGTGGCGGCACACATACCCGCAATCAGGCGGTTGCGAGGGACGAAATAGCGCCCGTTCTGCTTCGTCTGCGAATTGAGTTCCGTGACCAGCGCCCCGCCACCTGCGATCATCGAATCGGCCAGCCGCTCGTGGACCGCAGGCGTCACCGCGGGCAAGACGTTGGCCAGCACGCCGACCGTCCCAAGGCCGTAATTCACGGCGGCGCGATGGCACGCGGCATCGACGCCGTAGGCCAGTCCGCTCACCACAACCGTATCGGGTGCGGCTTCGGCCAGCTCGCGCATCAGCGTCTCGCACATGCGGCTGCCGTACGAGGTCATCTTGCGGGTGCCGACGAACGCCACGGAACGTCGCGTCAACGCCTCCGCATCGCCTTTTACGTATATGACGGCAGGATAATCGCATATCTCGCGCAGCAGCGGCGGATAGTCGTCGTCCGTCGAGGCTATGGGCGTTATGCCGCGGTTTCGGCAGTAAGCCACCTCGCGCTCGGCATCGCGCATGCCCCTGCCGCCGACTATGGAACGCGCGACATCGGCCCGCAGCTCGGCGCGCACGCGCAATTCCTCCTCCGAAGCCGAATACACGGCCGCGGCGGAGCCGAAGCACCTCAACAGATGCACCGCGCCCTTCACGCCGAGCTGCGGCACGAAGGTGAGAGCTATATCCTCCAAGGTCATATACCGACTGTTACATGTTTCGAAGCGGCCGCGACCGCGAGGGGCAACGCTTCGGGCCGATGCGCGAAACAGCCCTCGACGCACGCCGAAACGGCCGTTCGTACGATGTAAAGGTAATAAAATTCGCAAAAAGAATCGATATTGCCGCAAAATTTTGGAGTTTTCATAAAAATACGTATATTTGCACTCCGAATCGGTATCCTACCCGATCCCCACGGTCTGATGGGTGAGAGGCTTAGCCAACGGTCTGCAAAACCGTCTACAGCGGTTCGAATCCGCTTCAGACCTCAAATAAGGCTTCTAAGTAATGCTAAATTAGCGACTTAGAAGTCTTATTTCTTTTGGAGGGGCGGATATAGGGGCGCAAAAACTCAATTATATGATTTTATTTTCAGTGTATCATGACTTTGTAGTGATATTAATGCGATTTATTTTGATGTATAGCTAACAATTCTAATATCTCAGAACTTTTACGTTGATTATAAAAAAGGACTATATTGTTATCTTTAGAATCTTTTAATGAGCTTTTATAGATTATACCATCTATGTTTTCTTTATCACATTTGTAGATATACCTTAAATATTCAGTAAAAACCTGAGATGGTACATATTCTACATGAATTCTATCATCCCTAATAATGCTTTTAGTTATTTCATTATTAAATGAACGAAGGAATGCAATCCCATCTTTATCTCCTGGCATCCAAAAGCTATATTGGGGTAAATTTGTCAAGTCAAGAACTTTTAACGGTTTTGTAAGCCTAAATTTACCAACAACGTATCTACCATGAATAGTTTTACCATCAGGACTACTTTCTGCTATTGCCGTTGATTCATCAAAATTACCATAAAACATAGATACTCCGGCGGGACTCATTCGACTTTGTTTTGCTTTGTCATTGGGAGCTGATGTTATTTTTTCAAATGAATCAACGATTTCCGTATCATCAATAAAACGGCAACGATATAATATTGAATTTGCTTTAATCTCTTTAATTAATCCAAGAGATGTTATTTTTGCACCTAATTCTGTAAGTATATCAAATAATCCATTATCACCAGAAGGTGATTTGCGAATAAATTCTGGTCTTTTAAAAAAGGTAAATCGTTGCTCATATTTTACCATTCGGGCAAATAATTCCCACAACAAAGAAAGCTCTTGACTTTCAGTCATACACAAAGCATTTTCTTGAATCCATTCATCTCTCAGAAAGCAGTTCTCAATATCTGAATTTAAAATGTCATTGTCTGTCCACAAATCTAAATTATACAGCATTTCGCTTGTGCTTTCATAATTCTCTGCATACGAAGGTGCAATAAAATCTCCCACCCTCTTAAATCCTGGAATTTCCTCATCATCGTCATCATAAAATGAACTTGATAGATATAATCCTTCATTATCTGGATTGTTATAATGACTTGTTATTTCAACGCATATGTACTCTATAAAATCTCTCAAGTCGATGACGTTCGTTTGTTTGCCGCAATAGCTGCACTTTCCTTTTATTGAATTCTCATTAATATATTTTCGAAGATAAATATCTTCATAGTGAGAGGCACACACATACTTTCCTTTGTCTGGTAGCGTATAACCTCGTTCTTCAGCTTCAATCCATGCTTGTTTTACTCTTCCCATATAAGTTTTATAGATTACTCTTTTTAAATTTACAAATAAATATGATGATTACGATAGATTATCCGATTTACTTCGCTTCGACTGAAAATCTTTCACCACCTAAGCCAGAAAAATTGTGACCCGTTATGGAGGCATCCCCTCTGACTAAAGCCAGAGAAGATATACATAGCATACAACCACGTTTGCGCTTTCATAGTAGCAACGAACTATTAAGTTTTCACTTCCCTATATCCGATAGCGATTCGATTGCGGATTTCACCATTTACAAAAGAAGCGCAATAAGTCATCACCATAATACTGGAGGACGTTGAGATTTGGGTCTGCGATTCAACTATTAAATATAGTGATTCGATTGCGGATTATTCACCGCAATAAAAGATTGATTAGGCGAAATAAGAAATTTGCGTCAAAGTTATATAACACTCTTCTATATAGTCTATATACTTACTTCTTCTACTTATTAATAGTAGAAATACCCCATAAATTGCGTATTAAAATGGGTAAATTGAGCTGAAACGACTTACTTTTTCCGATTATGTACTTCGCAATGTCAATTCTTAAAGTGAATTTGTTATACTCTTTGCGGTCAAAATATTTATCCAAAACCAAACGAACATCTTTGAAAGCATCGCTTTTAGCACTCTTTTTACTATCCTTTTTCGTGGCGTTTGACATACGGTAGTCTTGATAGCTATCTACAAATTCAAAGAATTCCAATTCTTCCAATCCCAAGATGATTTCTTTCTCTTTATCGGAAAGCTCTGCTTCGTTGAATTTCAATTTAGGGCAAATGACAATTCGGTTAATCTCTTTAGTCCAAAAGTCGTAAAGTTCCGAATAGTGGTCTATCAAATCTCCAATGGTTCTAATATGATCCATTCCTCGATTCTTGAATGACCGATGAGTTTTCATCGTAAACTCTATGCGGAGGTGATGAATGCCTTTTGCTTTGAGTTTGTCAAAAGACATCTTTTTGAGTTCCCGTTTTTCCTCCGAAAAGGAATGAGCCGCAATTTCATCATCTTTTACATAGAGTTTCAGCAAACGGTCTGCTCCATTGAAATATAAAGTCCCCTTCTCAATATAATCGTCAATTCTTTGATAGTGGGAATAATCTACCACTAAAGGCAAAATATCAATAGCGGGGATTCGGGTTCTGATGTTGGCTCCGATTTCGCATTGAGTAAATTTCGCTTGTCTTAGCTCGTCAAAAGGGATGCACAAATCCTTTGCAATGCCTTTCAAGGTTTGCACGAACTTCGATTGAGGCATATCAAGCATGGTAACTCGATTGTAAGTTCTTTTTCGCAAACTGCCCGTTAAAGTAACATTTACTTTCTTTGTTGCCTTGTCCGTTTTCTTGCTAACCGTTAGAAAATGTTTTGCCGACTGGCTATGATTATACAGCCTGTAATTGTCATAATGATACTTCTTTTCTTCAATATCCTTGATTAACTTTTTCGGCTCGACAAAGGTGCAGTTCTTCAAATCACCCGAAAAATCCTTCAATATTATTTTGATGCTGTCTATCATTGGTTTGCTTCTTAACAAATTCAAAGATAGTGAATGTCAATAAGAATATATTACTTTGTTGCAGAGAGAATTTTAGTTAAATCACAGTATATCTCTTTGGTTTGAGTATTGACGATGTATAGACCGATGGTTTTTGTTAAGATATGGTCTTGCTCGAACATAAACTCAGGGTGCTTTTCGGTAGAAGTTTTATTGAGTTTAACAATGAATATCAGACAAGTTGAACAATACGGATTGGACATATCGTTCTCTATCTTCAATGCTAAATTTTCG
>CAUHCL010000057.1 GCA_959604655.1 uncultured Alistipes sp.
ATAAATTTGGCATTGCACTCAACTTATTCGTATCTTTGACTGCGCCTTAGATACTCTCGCTCGGCAAAATGCAAGCGAGTTTGCTTTTGCTCTCGCTTATTCGTACCTTTGCGGATGTTGATTTATTTTATGGATATGAAAAGATTATTCGCGTTTTTCGTTTCGGCCGTTGCGATCTCGGCGGTCATGTCGTTCTCGGCCTGCAAGAAGGAGTTCAGGAACGACTATGTGGAGCAGGTGCAGGGCAAATGGTCGGTAGCGAGCGTCACGCCCCAAGATCCCGAAGGTGCCTACATCGTGACAGGCGACAAAATAGAGATCAAGAGCGACATGACCTATTCGCTCGGCAACAGCCACTGGGAGCCATTCTTCTCGGGCAAGATATGGACGCTGCAATTCGAACCGCAGGACAATTTCACCTATCTTTATATGTTCGGCACGAACGACGAGAAGCAGTATGTGGTGTTCCTCGGCCGCATATCGGCCATGATGCAGAACAACATGTACGTCGAGTACATCGGCGAAAACGGCGAATATTACCGCTACAACTTCGCCCGTGTGACCGACTGAGCCTGACAGCCACGGCCGCGCCGCAGCACGGATATGAAAAGCGTCCCCGCAAGAAAAGACTCCTGCTGGGACGTTTTTTTGTCGGCCGCGGCTTGCAGCAGCTTGCGGCATGATGTGTATGTGGCTTGCAGCCTACCGAATGCAGCTTACAACTTGCAGCCTGCGGCAAGCGGCATGTCAGGATATCCGCTCGACCAGTATCCGCGGATCGCGTTGCAGCAGTTCCATGAGTCCGTCGTCGTCGCGGCGACGGCGCGACTGCACCAGCAGGTCGGCCTTGTAGACGGTCCCTTCCGCGCTGCGTTCGCGGTCGAGGGCATAGGATATGACGGTGAAGCCCTCCTTGCGCAGGATGGCGAGTGCGTTCTGTATGGCGTCGCGGTCGAGCGTCGAGAATACTATCGGGGTGCGGTGGGAGCTGAAGCTGCCGAATACGAGGTTGAGCACCTCCAGCCCCACGAGAGTCAGGGCCGTGGCGGCCGCGGCCACCCCGTACATTCCCGCTCCCGTGGCCATGCCCACGCCCGATATGGCCCACAGGCTGGCGGCGGTGGTAAGTCCGCGCACTATCTGCCGCTGGAATATGATGGCTCCCGCGCCGATGAAGCCTATGCCGCTCACCACCTGTGCCGCCACGCGGCTCGGGTCGAGGCGCAGCCCGTCGTGCGCGGCGAGAAACTCCTCGAATCCCCACTGCGACACGATCATGAAGAGCGCGCTGCCCAGCGATACGAGAAAATGGGTTCTGAATCCCGCCTCCTTTACGCGCCACTCGCGTTCGATGCCCACCACCGTGCCGAGCAGGCCCGCCACGACGAGTCGGAATATGAATGTCCAGGTCATAATGTATGTCGTTTGTTCAAGTGTGCAAATATGCCGGCAAAATCGGCATGATGTCAGCCGATCGGCCGTTTCGCGGGCCGCCGATCAGAACGGATAGCCCACGCCGAAATTGAGCGCCGTGTTCTTCCATTTGAAGTTGTGGATCCACTTCGACTCGCCCACGCGGTTGGGACTGTATATCTGAATACCCCAGTCGAGACGCAGGATCACAAACTTTATGTCGAGACGCAGACCCACGCCGCTGTTGAATCCCAGCTGCTTGTAGAAGCTGTCGAAGCGGAATATGCCGTCGTCGGGCACCTTCGACTTGTCCATGCCCAGATACCACACGTTGCCTAGATCGAGGAACGTCGCGCCGTGGAACATGCCCCATATGGGAAACCGCAGTTCGAGGTTGGCCTCCAGACGCATGTCGCCCATCTGCACGGGATAGGGCGTATCCTCGGCGGGAGTACTGCCCGGGCCGAGGGTTCGGGGCGTCCATCCGCGCATGCTGTTGCTTCCGCCCACGTAGAACAGACGGTCGAAAGGCAGCGCGGTGGAGTTACCGTATGGCACGCCCACGCCCGCGAACAGACGGCCCGCTATGGCCGACTTCTCGCCGAGCATGATCTGGCGGTTGATGCTTATGTCGCCGCGCACGTACTGCGAGTAACGCACGCCGAGGATGTTGTAGTAGCCGTCGGCCTTTTTCTCCGAGAAGGCGCGTTCGAACAGATTGAGCAGGTTGCCCGCCGATTCGAAGTTGATTCGCATGCCCACCTGCCTGTTGGGATTGTTGTAGGCATACGACGCCGAGAGGCCGACTATGGCCTGGGTCATGTAGCTCTGGCGCAGGTATTCGTTCTTGAGCGAGTTGAAGAAATCCTGGTTTATGTAGCCCACGTTGATCCAGTTCAGGTCGATGGGGCGTATCTGGTAGTTGTAGCGTCCGTTGATGCTGCGCCACGAGTAGGTCCACGTTGCGCGCGAGAGGTCGCGGCGATAATAGGGACGGTCCTGATAGTTGAACGACAGCTCGACCTTGGTGCGGGGCATGTTGATCTTGCGCGTCGAGAGGCGGAACGGCAGTATGAAGCGCGGGAACGACAGTCCCACTGTGATGCCCAGCTCGTTGGCCCGCCGCTTGCCCGTGCCGTGGGCCTTCATGTATTCGTAACCCACCGTGAAGGCGGTATTGAGCGTCTCCACGCCGCGGAACAGATTGCGGTTCTGGTAGCCTATGGTGGCGTTCACGCCGTAGAAGCTCGACGTGGTGCTTCCCTCCAGCTCGACGCTGAAGCCCTGCTTGAGCGTGGGCGTGGCCAGTATGTAGCAGCGCAGGTAGCCCTCGCCTATGTCGTCGAATCGGTCGGGCGTGTAGGCTTCGCGCCCCTCGCCCGCATAGTGGACGAAGGCGGTATCGCTCTCGCTGCGCGGAATCTCCTCGAAGGCTATGCGCGCGCTCTTGAAATACCCCAGCGCCATGATCTCGTTGTAGGTGCGGTCGACCTGCGACGCGCTGTAAACGGTGTTGGGCGCGAGCGGTATGGCGGTGTGCAGCACCGCGGGGCGCACGTTGGGCCGCCCTTCGGTGATGATGTCGAGCCCTTGGTAATGCACCGTGTCGAGCAGGCGGCTGCGGTTGAGCTGCACGCGGTCGACGGTGGGGTTGTAGTCGGGCATGACGTCGATGGAGGCTATGCGGTAGACGCGGTTGTTGTCCATGATGGCGCGGCCGCGCTCGTCGTATCCCGCTATGTTGCGTTTCACGATCATCCTTATGCCCACCTTGCGGTCGCCGAGCAGCGTATCGACGCGGTATTCTATGTTGTTGACCGAGAAGTTGTAGTATCCGCGGTCGTTCAGATAGGAGGCTATGCGCTCGCGCTCCTTGTCGAGCGTGGTGATGTCGAATATCTCGCCCACGTGCAGCAGCGACGACAGCGAGTCGGCGTCGATCAGCGGGGCCAGCAGCTTGTCGCGGAAGTCGTACGATATGCTGCTTATGCGGTAGGGCTCGCCCTGACGGGTGCGGTAGGTGACGTATGCGCGCTTGCGGCGGCGGGTGGTGTCGACGTCGTACTCCACTGTCGAGGAGTAGTAGCCGCGCGAATCCATGTAGGTCTTGAGGTTCTGCGCGCTCTTGTGCGTGAGCGACATGTCGAGCAGCACGGGCTGCTGGCCCACCTTGCGCTTGAAGTTGTTCCACCAGTTGTCCTTGTCGGGATTGGCCAGATTGTAGGCCCACACGTAGAAGTTGGTGCCCAGGAAACGCTTGTTGGGCGTCTGGCGCACGTACTGTTCGAGCCGCGACGAACTGATGCGCTCGTCCTTGGGGGCCTGCTTGTCGTCCTCGACGGTGACCTTTTGCAGGAAATACTCCCCCTCGGGGATCTTGCGCGTGACGCTGCATGCCGAGCACGCCATGCCCAGCAGGATTATTATCGCTCTCCGTATTGCAATGGGGCGCATCCGTAACCGATTATTGTGCGTTGATACTCTCCACGAAACGGTCGTATGCGGCCGTCTCGCCGTCGTAACTCTCCGTGCGCGCGACGGCCGTTATGCCCGTCCCGTCGTGCTCGGCCGTGCCGCGCCACTCGTATGTGGCGTTGCCCGTGAGGCGCGTCACTATGCGTCCGCCCTCCGTGCGGCAGAGGCAGCGCACCATGCCGCCGCGGTTGTATACCTCGATGGGCTCGCCCTCGCGGCATGCGCCCGTCATCACGGCCGCCGTACTGCATGCCGTCATGGCCGTGCCGCACGAAAAGGTGATGCCCGCGCCGCGCTCGAAGGTGGCGGCGAAGAGGGCCTGCGGACCGCGACGCTCGTAGAGGCTGACGTTTATTCCGCGCGGGAAATCCTCCCCGAGCCGCGTGACGGCCTCGCCCATGCGCGTGAGCGCCTGCATGTCGATCCGCTCCACCTCGGCCACGATGTGGGGGTTGCCCAAATTGAGTGCCGTAAACCGCAGCGACCCGTCGAGCGAGGGTATGACCTCGGCCGTGAAGCGCTCGGCGCCGCGTGCGAATCCGAAATCGTCGCTCGCGGTGCGCACCTCTATGTCTACGCCGTAGGTCGGTATTTCGGGCGCGATCCGCTCGGCGCGGCAGGCGGGATAGCGGCCGCCGCCCGAGAGCAGCGTGAAGCTCTCGGCGTGCAGGTAGCGTTCGTCGGCCAGACGCGCCACGCAGCGTATGCCGTTGCCGCACATCTCGGCCTCCGAGCCGTCGGGGTTGAACATCCGCATGGCGTAGAGTCCGTCGGCGAGCACCACGTACAGCACTCCGTCGCACCGTCCCGACTCCTTGCGGGCGCACAGGTCGCGGGCGAAAGCGCCCAAATCGCGGGGTGCGGCGGCACCCTCGGCCGTGAGGTCTATCATCATGAACTCGTTGCCCGAGCCGTGGCATTTTATGATTTCCGTAAGCATCTTCGAGGGAATAACGTTTCGTTGCCGAAATATCGTTCAAAATTACGAATATTTCACCCGCCGCGCAAATATATTTTCGTGCGGCGCTCTTTTCGCGTTACCTTGCGGACAAAATATGGGCCGCGCTCCCTCGCTTTGCCGAATTTTTGCTAATTTTACGCTTCGAATGCGGCGCACGGCCGCATCGTAACGAAATCAACGCTTGATATGAAAGAGAAGTTCATAATGGCCGGATCCACGGCCCTGCATATAGCCGACTCGGGCAAGGGCGACCGCTGCGTGGTGCTGCTGCACGGTTACCTCGAATCGATGTACGTGTGGGACGATTTCGTCCCGCTGCTCACCCCCTCGGTGCGCGTTATAACGCTCGACATCCCGGGGCACGGCATCTCGGAGGTGAAGGGCGAGGTGCACACCATGGACATGATGGCCGCCACGGTGCGCGACATGCTCGACGCCTTAGGCATAGAACGCGCCACGCTGGTGGGCCACTCGATGGGCGGCTATGTCTCGCTGGCCTTCTGCGCCGCCTATCCCGAGCGGCTGGACGGCGTGGTGCTGCTCAGCTCGTCGCCTTTTCCCGACGACGAGACCAAGCGCGAGAACCGCCGCCGCGAGATCGCTCTGGTGCGGGCGGGAAAGAAGGACGTGCTCGCACGCGTGGCTCCCGAGACGGGCTTCGCCGAGGCCAACCGCGTCCGACTGAAGAAGTATATCGACGATCTGGTCGAGCAGGTGCACATCACCGAGGACGAGGGTATCGTGGCGCTGCTCGGAGGCATGATCGGGCGTCCCGACCGCAACGAGATGCTGCGCGCGAGCAAGGTGCCGCAGCTCTTCATACTGGGCAAGCACGACAACTACATTCCTCTCGAAGCGGCCGAAAATATCGTCGCGGCCAATCCGCAGGCGCAGGTCGTGTGGCTCGAAAATTCGGGGCACATGGGATTCATCGAAGAGCCCCAAAAGACCGCCGACGCCATACTCGATTTCGTACTGCACGGGGAGTAGCGTCGGTTTTGGATGTGCTGTTCGCCGACGGCGGTGAGTCTTCAGCTCTCGGGCAGCAGCCTGCGGAGGACGCGAGTGAGCATTCGCGAACGATAGCGGGCCTCCGCGGGGCGAGGCTGCGGCCCGCGCAGTCCTGACGAACTGCATTTTCGTTTTTTTGGCGTGCTGTCCGCCGCAGTGGAGCGGCGGCGAACTGCACGACTCTGCGAGTCGCAGGCGTAACGCCTGTTTTATAAAAGAGATAATCCGTCATGCCACCGAACGGGAGTGAGGATTGGCATCTCAACCGATTATGCCACCTTTTGACGTCAAAAGGTGGCGCGAAAAACCGCCGCGGTGAAACGATTTCGGGGTCGTCCTTGCGCCTGCGCTGAATCGGATGCTTCGCATTTTTGAGGATCAAAAAGTCTCCGATTCTTAACGCTCCGTCGCCGCGGCCGCCCTTCTTCCGAAATCGCTTCTGCCGCGGGTTGGCTGACGCGTGTGGATATTTGTTCCATTACCGTTTTTCTATGAATAGCTGCGATCGGCGCGCGTTGTCGAGATATTTGCGTTTGAAGAGGTCGACGAAGAAGACGAACATCGCCAGGATCAGCGGCCCGAAGATCACGCCCATGAATCCGAACAGAGGCAGGCCGATGACCACCCCGAGGACCGTCACCACGGGGTGGGTGTCGGCCATCTTCTTTTGCAGTATGAGGCGTATTACGTTGTCGGACTGCGTGATGACCAGCGTGCCGTAGACGAGCAGCCCCACGGCCGCGCCCCATCGGTTTTCGAGCCCGAGGACTAACGCCATCGGCAGCCACACCAGCGCGGCCCCCACCACGGGCAGTATGGTGGCGAAGCAGGTGACCACGGCCCAGAAAAGCGCCGAGGGGACTCCGCAGATCACGTAGCCGACGTAGGCTATCGAGCCCTGGACTACGGCTATGAGCGGCACGCCTATGGCATTGGAGCGTACGATCATGTAGATCTCAAGCATGACGTCGCGCGACACGGAGGTGTTGAACGGCAGCAGCCCGCGGCAGTAGCGCTCCATGGTGCTCCCGCCTATGAGCATGAAATACAACACGAACAGCAGCATGACGAGATTCACCCCGAAGCTGACCAGCCCTTGCAGGAACGCGTGTCCCATTCGGGTTATCATGGCCACTATCGAGGAGATGTTGTCCTCCTGCAACAGATCGTAGTGGGTCTTCTCGCGGATGCGTTCGGCCAGCCCGCGGATCGACTCCATCGACGCCTGCGGATCGAGCGTAAGATCCTGTACCCTGCTCACGAACATCCACACTATCAGACTGAAAGGTATCAGAAAGCATATCACGGCCTCGACCAGAAGCGCCGAAGCCGCCAGGCTGCGCCGCCACTTGCGGTACGAGGTCAGATACCGCATCTGTCGGCGCAGGAGCACGTATATGGCGGCCGCTCCGAGTATGCCGCCTATGTAGGGCCGCAGCTCGACGACCACCGCCACGCCCAGCACCAGAATTATGACGAACAGCGAATAACGCCGATATTGCTCTTTGAATCCCGACATACGCACCGCAGTTTCGATGTATCAAGGTTTCGATCCTGCCGCTTTTCGGTTGAGCAATCGGCGTGCCGAACCGTTTCCGCCCGAATGCCGTCCGCCGCATCCCGCACGTAAAGTCCGACTGCACTCCGCGCGTAAGGCCCGCCCGCCCCGCGTCACGAAAAATCCCGCGCCGAAAAGATTCGGTCGCGGGATTCTGTCCGTCTCCGCCGCGTGGCGGACGGGGCTATTGCCGTATCCACGAAAGCAGCTCCTTGAGCGACGGTTTCTTGCCGTGCATGAAGATGCCCACGCGGTAGATCTTTCCCGCGGCCCATGCCATGCCCGCCACCGAGACGTAGAGCACCGCGAGCGACAGTACGATCTGCCATGTGGCTATGTCGAAGGGTATGCGCGCCATCATCACCACGGGCGAGGTGAAGGGTATGATCGAGCCCCAGAACGCGAGCGACGAGTTGGGGTCGTTGAATACCGACATGGCCAGTATGATGGCCAGGATTATGGGTATCGTGACGGGCGTCTGCAACTGCTGGGCGTCCTGAATCGAGTCGACGCTCGATCCCACGGCGGCGAACATGGCCGAATAGAACAGGAATCCGCCCACGAGGAACAGCAGCAGCCACACGAACATCATCACTATGCGCGCGGGGTCGGTGGCCATCGACACGGCCGACAGCATGTCGGCGTCGAAGCCCGCCTCGGCCGAGGTGATGGCGCCGCTCTGCACGGCCTCCACGCTCTGCATCACGTCGTCGGGCATGATGGCGGGCAGCGCCACGGCACCCACGCCGCACACCAGCACGGCCCAGATGGCTATCTGCGTCACGGCCACCGCAGCCACGCCGAGGATCTTGCCCATCATGAGCTGGAACGGCGGCACGCTCGACACCAGCACGTCGAGCACGCGGCTGCCCTTCTCCTCTATGACCGAGGTCATTACCATCGAGCCGTAGATCAGCAGGAACATGTAGAGCATCATGCCCAGCACGATTCCCATCATGTAGGCCATGCCCGACGAGGTGGCCTCCTTGTCCTCGCCCTCGTCGGCCAGATCGTTGCGGTAGGTGGTGAGTGTCACCGAAGCCTTCACGTCGCGCATGATCTGCTCCAGATTCTCTATGTCGTAACGCTTCAGGCGCTCGCGCTCGATGATCTTCTCCATCTGCGACGAGATGGAGCTTTCGAGCGACATCGACGACGACGAATTGGTGTAGAGCTTGGCGTTCGACGGATTGTCCACTATGTCGCTGCCGATCCACAGCACTCCGAAGCGGTCGGTGCATGCGCGGGCCTCGTCGGGCGTGAGGTCCGACGTTTCGAACACCACATCGTCGTCGCCCGTGAGCTGCGACGCCACCACGCCGCTCTCGTCCACCACCAGCAGCGTCTTGGTCTCGCCCTTGGCGAAGATCATCATCAGCGTGGGCGCCGCCATCATGGCTATCATGAGCACGGGCATGAGTATGGTGGTGATGATGAACGACTTCTTGCGTACCCGCTCGTTGAATTCGCGGGCTATGATTATTCCTATCTTGTTCATGGTCTTTATTTTTTGGTGCTTGTTACAAAGTGCCCTCCACGGCGCGGATGAATATCTCGTTCATGCTCGGCATCACCTCGCTGAACGAACGCAGGCTGACGGCGCCGTTCACGGCCGTCACGGTGTCGCGCACCGTGGCGTCGGGTTTCAGACGCAGACGCATGGTGCGGTAGGGGGTGTCGGCAGGCTCCGTCCGACCGAGTATGTCGGCCATGGGCTCCACGGCCGCGGCCAGCACCTCGGCGTCTCCGCCGTAGATCACCTCGAAGATGTTCTCGCCGAAGCGGCGGCGCACCTCGTCGACCGATCCCGAGAGTATGTTGTGCGATTTGTTGATCAGGGTGATGTGGTCGCATATCTCCTCCACGCTCGACATGTTGTGCGTCGAGAAGATCACGGTGGCCCCCTCGTCCCTCAGCCGCAGGATCTCCTGCTTGAGCAGATTGGCGTTGATGGGATCGAAGCCCGAGAAGGGCTCGTCGAATATCAGCAGCTTGGGTTTGTGGAGCACCGTGGTGATGAACTGCACCTTTTGCGCCATGCCTTTCGAGAGATCCTCCACCTTGCGGTTCCACCACTCCTCGATGCCGAAACGCACGAACCACTCCTTCAGCCGCGCGATGGCCTCCTTGCGCGAGAGGCCCTTCAATCGGGCGAAGAATATGGCCTGTTCGCCCACCTTCATCTTCTTGTAGAGTCCGCGTTCCTCGGGCAGATAGCCGATGCGGTAGATATCGTCGTCGGTGATGACGTGTCCGTCGAATACGGCGCGGCCCTCGTCGGGCAGCGTGATGCGGGTGATGACGCGTATGAGCGTGGTCTTGCCCGCACCGTTGGGACCCAGAAGTCCGTAGATCGAGCCTTGCGGCACCGAGAGCGACACGTTGTCGAGGGCCGTGTGGGCCGAGTAACGTTTGGTGACGTTCTCTATTTGCAGAATGTCCATTTTATGTTCGGGGTTTGCGTATGTAATTATTAAAATTCGTTTTCCGACAGTCGGGGGGGGGCTCGGCGGCGGTTCATAAACAATAGTCGTCGGCCGAGCCGAAAAATTACAGCCGCCGCACTAAAAAACGCATTTCGCCCCTCTGCCGTCGAACGCCGAGCGCGGTCCGCGACTCCTTACAGCACCTCGGCCACGACGAAGTTGCTGCCGCCGACGAAGATCATGTCCTCGGCCGAAGCCAGTTCGCGGGCGTGTGCCAGCGCCGCCTGCACCCCGACGATCACCTCGCCGTGCAGCCCTGCGAGCGCGGCCTTGGCGGCCAGTTCCTCGGCGGGCAGCGCCCTCTGTACGGCAGCCTCGGTGAATATGTAGCGGGCCGAGGTGGGCAGCAGGGGCAGTATCTCGTCCAGATTCTTGTCCTTGGCGAAGCCTAATACGCATATCTGACGGCCGTAGTTCTCCGACATGCGGTTGAGCTCGGCGCCTATGTAACGCAGTCCGTGGGCGTTGTGGCCCGTGTCGCACACCACCAGCGGCAAGCGGCCTATGATCTGCCAGCGGCCCGACAGGTGGGTCGCCTCGGCGGCCGAGGCCAGTCCCTCGACGAACGCGCGGCGGCTTATGGTCAGCGGCGTCGCCTCGTGCAGGTAATCGGCCACCGCGGCGGCCGTTATCACGTTATTGAACTGATAGTCGCCCAGCAGATCGACCGTAAGGTCGTAGACGCGGCCGTCGCGCAGACGCTCCACGCGTATGTGCTGCACGTCGCCCTCCACGTAGTGGTCGACGCAGCGGAACCGCTTCTGCGCATACACCACCTGCGACCTGTTCGCCGCGGCGTATTCCTCGAACACGTCGTCGTAATCCTCATCAGACTCACCTATCACCACGGGGATGCTCTTCTTGATGATGCCCGCCTTCTCGGCCGCTATCTTGCGCAGCGTGTCGCCCAACAGCTGCGTGTGCTCCAGCCCCACGTTGGTCACCACACTCAGGAGCGGCGTTATGATGTTGGTGGCGTCGAGACGTCCGCCCAGCCCCGTCTCTATCACGGCCACCTCCACCTCGCTGTGGGCGAAGTGGTCGAACGCCATGGCCGTCGAGGTCTCGAAGAACGAGAGGTCGAGTTCGCGTATCTTGGCCTGATGCTTGTCGACGAAGTTCACCACCTTCTGCTTGGGTATCATCTCGCCGTCGACACGTATGCGCTCGCGGAAATCCTTCAGGTGCGGCGACGTGTAGAGTCCCACGCGATACCCCGCCTGCTGGAGCACCGAGGCCAGTATGTGCGACACCGATCCCTTGCCGTTGGTGCCGGCTACGTGGATGGTGTGGTAGTTGCGCTGCGGATTGCCCAGATGGCGGCAGAACTCGATAATGCGTTCGGGCCCGGGTTTGTAGGCATCGGCCCCGATCTGCTGGAACGAGGGCATCGACGAGAAGAGATACTCGATGGTCTGAGAGTAGTTCATAGAGCGTTATCAATTAACTAAATGATTCTTGCGTCGTATTCTGTATGCCGAGTGGCAGAGCAGGCACAGCGCCGTCAGGAGCAGCGCCAGACGGCCCACCCAGTCGCCGTAGGCCACATAGACCGTGCGTCGCGACGACACCTCGACCTCGGAGGCCAGCACACCCCGCATGTCCCAGTCGAGACGGGCCGTCACATCGCCGCGCGAGGTGATGAATCCCGACACGCCCGTGTTGGCGCTGCGGGCTATGGCACGTCGCGTCTCGATGGCACGCAGGCGGCAGAAGTCGAACAGCCGACGGTGGCCCGCCGTGTCGCCCCACCATCCGTCGTTCGACATCACTATCATCGCCTCGGCACCCTCGCGCACGAACTTCGCGAAGCTGTCGCCGTAGAGTCCTTCGTAACATATCGCGGGGCCCACCTTCACTCCGTCCTTCTCGAATACCGTGGCGCTGTCAGAGCGGCCCAGCTGCCCCGTCACGCCGCCCAGGTCGACGAAACCCAACAGATCGGTGAACGGCATCGCCTCGACACCTATCACCAGCCGCATCTTGTGGTGCACGTCGGCATCGCCGTCGCCGTCGCCGTTGACGGCCACGGCCGAGTTGTAGATATCGTAATAGAACCCGCTTCCCGCGCGCGCCGTCTTCGAATGCGGTTCGCCCGCGCCGTAGAACTTCACCGTCGAGGCTCCCGCGACGATCATAGCCTCGGGACGGATCGAATCGATCTTTTGGCGCAGGGCACGCACCGTGGCGCCCGACTGCGGCGCATCGTCGCGCAGCTGCTCGGGCAGAGCCGTTTCGGGCATCACTATGATCCGCACGTCGCGGGGAGTCTCGTCCGTCAGATCGAGCAGATTCCGTAGCTGCGCCCGCTCGCTGCCCGCGAACTTCTCCTCGTAGCAATCCACATCAGGCTGCACCACGGCCATTTCGATGCTCTCGGCCTCGGGTTCATATGAGGCATACATTACCAGCGACACGGCCACGGGAACGATCGCCACGGCTGCCGCCCGCACCATATCGCGCACGCGTCGGCTGCGCGCTGCCTCGAAAACCGCCATGTTGCACGCCAGCACCCACACCGAGCCGCCCATGACGCCCGTCCACTCATACCACTGCACGGCCCACGGCGAGCCGCTGAATCCGTTGCCGAGCGAGAGCCACGGGAACGACAGCACCTCGGCATGGGTATACAGATATTCGCCCGCGACCCACGCCGCCGCCAGCATGACATAGGCGACGGGCTTGGGAGAGCGTTTCGACACGTAATGGAAAAGCATGAAGGCCGCGAGACTCCAGAATCCCGAAAAGGCGGTCGCGGCGAAGACCCCCACGGGAGCCGCGTTCCACACCCACCATATGGTGGCTATGTTCCACGCCGTGAACGTGAGTGCGGCCCATCCCGCCATGCGTCGAAAATCGCGGGCCGAGGGACCGTATGCGGCACTTATATATAATAAGGGAACGAATGCGACGAGCAGAGCGAAGCCGCTGCCGCCCAGCCACCCCGCCGAGAGCAGCGCCGCAGACAACGATACGCACAACAATTTTCGCAGCATATTTCGATCGCGCTTCTTAAATTCAAGCGCTGCAAAGATACGAATAAGCCGAGTGCAAAAGCAAATTTATTTGCGATTTTGCCGAGGCAGAGTATCTAAGGCGCAGCCAAAGATACGAATAAGCTGAGTGCAATGCCAAACTTGTTTGAATTTTGTTGAAGCGCAGCTTGCTGTTCGCTGACGGTGGAATGTGTGAAATTTATCTTCGGCGGCTGCGGGGGTCGCGCTTTATGCGCGAGCCGCCGAAGATAACGCCGCTTCGCGGCGCAGTTGTTCGGGCGGCAGCTTGTGCGGCGCAAAGAACCGCAGACGTCGTTAATGGGAAAGTTTTCGGGCAGCAGCCTGCGGAGAACGCTTTCGAACGCGAGTGAGTTGCGGGCCTCCGCGCGCCGAGGCTGCGGCCCGCGCGACTCTGCGAGTC
>CAUHCL010000058.1 GCA_959604655.1 uncultured Alistipes sp.
GTCTCTTCTGCTTGCCGCAGGGGCGCTTTCGACGATCCGAAGATCGCTTCGCGACAGACGGTCCGCAATGAAAAAAGCCGCATGCAATCTCTTGCAGCGGCTTTTTATCCTTCCGTACCTGCGCCTTTTGGCGCTTTCGGATCATCGAGCCGAATCCGAGACTTGAACTCGGGACCCCTTCATTACGAGTGAAGTGCTCTACCACTGAGCTAATTCGGCCTGCCGATCGGTATGTCCGATCCGTTTTCGGATGCAAATATCGTAATTATTTCGTAAGTTCGTGCATGTTCGGACGAAAAAGTGCGATTTTTTTAGGATTTTTATTATTTTCGCATGACCTTATTAATCGTAACCCGAACGCAATGATTACTTTTCTCGTATGCCTTACGCTTCTCATTGCCGCCTATTTCGTCTACGGGCGGGTGCTGGAGCGTATGTGCGGCATCGATCCCCGACGGACGATGCCGAGCGGAACCCACTACGACGGGGTGGACTACATTCCGCTGCCGCTGTGGAAAACTTTCACCATCCAGCTGCTCAACATAGCGGGACTCGGCCCCTTTTTCGGCGCGGTGCTCGGCGCGGCCTACGGTCCCGTGGCGTTCGTGTGGATCACGGCGGGTTCGATCCTCATCGGCGGCGTCCACGACTTCGTGGCGGGCGTTATTTCGGTGAAGAGCGACGGCCGCAGTCTGCCCGAGATCGTCGGCGCCAGTCTGGGCGACGGCATGCGCGTGTTCATGCGCGCCTTCTCGGTGCTGCTGATGGTGATCGTGGGTGCCGTGTTCATGTCGCAGCCCGCCAAGCTGCTGGCGGCGCGTATGGCCTCGTCGCCGCTCAACGTGACGGCATTCTGCGTGACCGACGAATTTTCGTGGCTGCTCTTGCTGTTGATAGGCATCATACTGATATATTACGTGGTGGCGACCCTGCTGCCCGTCGACAAGATCATAGGACGGTTCTATCCGCTGTTCGGCGCGGCGATGCTCTTCACGGCGTTCGGCGTGCTGGCCGTGCTGCTTTTCGGCGACGAATACCGCATTCCCGAACTCACGTCGCTTGCGAACATGAAGGCGGGTGCGGCCGATTTCCCCATAATCCCCATGCTGTGCGCCACCATCTCGTGCGGCGCGATCTCGGGTTTCCATGCCACGCAGTCGCCCATGATGGCGCGCTGCCTGCGCAACGAGCGCGAGTGCCGCCCCGTGTTCTTCGGGGCCATGCTGGTCGAGGGCGTCATAGCGCTCGTGTGGGCCGCCATGGCCATGGCGTTCTGGGGAGGCGTCGAGGGGCTCAACGACTATATAGCGGCTTCGGGAGGCGAGGCGGCCGTGATGATCGACAAGATAGCGACCACGGTGTTCGGCTCGGGCGTGGCTGTGCTGGTGGTCGTGGGCATTGTCGCGAGCGCCATAACCTCGGGCGATACGGCGTTCCGCTCGGCGCGTCTGATCGTGTCCGACTTCATGAATATCCGTCAGGCGTCGTTGCGCAACCGCATAGCGGTGTCGCTGCCGCTGTTCGCCGCGGGTCTGGCGTTCGTCATCTTCGTGCCGTTCCGCATAGCATGGCTTACGATGGCGTGGACCAACCAGGTGCTGGCCGTCGTTACGCTGTGGGCCATCACCTGCTATCTGGCCCGTCGGGGCAGGGCTTATGTGATCACCATGCTGCCCGCCATGTTCATGACATTCATATGCACGTCCTACGTGTTCGTCGCTCCGCACATGCTGTGCCTGCATAATACTGCGGCCGCCTACGCTGCGGGTGCGGCCGTGACCGCGACTGTTGCCGCCATTGTAATCCTCAAGATTCGCCGCGATGGAAAAACTATCGATTAAACCCTCCGCTTCGGGCCTTGTGCGCATCGACGGAGGCGACAGGCTGGGGGCCGTGCTGCGCCGCTCGCGCGCGCTGGACCGCGAGGGCCGCGCCGAGGAGGCGTGCCGCATGCGTTTCGATGCCGTGCGGCGGCTCGACGATATGCTCGGCGAGGAACCTTTGGCACTCGACTGGGCCGATGCCGCCACGCGGTCGGCGCTGGAGCTGATCTACGCCTCGGCCGCCGATCACTTCGCCGTGGGCGACGCGGAGATGGCCGCCGCGTTGTGGGAGCGGCTGCTGGAACTCGACGACGAGGATCATACCGAGGCGGTGGTGATGCTGGCCTTCAGCTATGCCGAGCTGGAGGATTACGACTGTTTCGACGACGCGCTGTTCGACATATCGCCCAAGTCGCCCGAATACTCGCTGCTGTGCCTCTGGTGCGAGTTCCGCCGTTCGGGCGGGGTCGACACCGACGCCTTGCGCGTGCTGCGTACGCGTCACAGGGCGTGGTACGCCGAATTTACGGCCGACGAGCATCCTGCCGACGAGAAATACATGGCCGAGTGCCGCAGCGAGCATCCGTCGCCCTCGACCGAGGCGCGCGAGCTGTGGTTCGCCACGGCGCCGCTGTGGGAGCGGCATCCCGATTTCATCGCGATGCTGCGGCGGGCGTAGGTCGGCCGCAGCCGCATGATATTTGAAACGAATTAACGGATTACGCAATGAAACGATATTTGATTCTCGCCGTCGCGTTGCTGTGCGCAGCGACGGCCGCTGCGGCCGACTATAAGGTCGCGCGCGATATAGTCTACCGTTCCGACGACGAATATGCCGCGCGCATGTGCCGTCTGGACGTCTCGTCGCCCGAGGGGGCGAAGGGTGCCCCCGTGATCGTGTGGTTCCACGGCGGCGGCCTGACGGGCGGCGGCAAGGATACCCCGCGCGAACTGCTGGCTGACGGCGCCGTGGTGGTGGGCGTTGGTTACCGCCTCTCGCCGCACGTGGCGGTCGACACCATCATCGACGATGCGGCCTGTGCCGTGGCCTGGGTGTTCGCCAACATAGAGAAGTACGGCGGCGACCCCTCGCGCATATATGTGGCGGGCCACTCGGCGGGCGGTTATCTGGTGAGCATGATCGGGCTGGACAAGAGCCGGCTGGCGCGCTACGGCATCGACGCCGACCGTCTGCGCGGCATAGTCCCGTTCAGCGGTCAGGCCATAACGCATTTCGAGGAACGCCGCTCGCGCGGTATTTCGGACCAGCAGCCCGTGGTCGACAGCCTCGCGCCGCTCTACCATGTCCGCGGCGATGCGCCTCCCATCCTCATCCTGTCGGGTGACCGCGAGCGCGAGATGCTGGGCCGCTACGAGGAAAATGCCTATCTGTGGCGCATGCTGCGTCTGGCGGGTCACAAGGATGTGACGCTGTACGAACTCGACGGCTACGGCCACGACATGTGCCTGCCCGCATATCCGCTGTTCCTGCGCTTCATCCGCGAGCACGAGGGGCGTTAGCGGTAGGCGCTGTGCGTATTAAAAAAAGTCCCGAGGAATCACCTCGGGACTTGTCTTTTCTATTTGTGGTTTCGGATCAACCACTCGGCTATCTGCACCGCATTGAGCGCGGCGCCCTTCTTGATCTGGTCGGCCACGCACCAGAACGTCAGTCCGTTGGGCGAGGTGAGGTCCTTGCGGATGCGGCCCACGTATACGGGATCCTTGCCCGCGATGAACAGCGGCATGGGGTAGACCTTGTCGGCGGGGGCGTCCATCAGCACCACGCCCTCGGCCTCGGCGAAAGCCTTGCGGGCCTCGTCGGGCGTGACGGGACGTTCGGTCTCCAGCCATATGCTCTCCGAGTGGGCGCGCATGACGGGCACGCGCACGCAGGTGGCCGACACCTCGATGTCGGAGTGCATGATCTTGCGCGTCTCGTTGTACATTTTCATTTCCTCCTTGGTGTAGTCATTGTCGGTGAAGACGTCGATGTGGGGGATCACGTTGTAGGCCAGTTGGTAGGCGAACTTCTCCACCGTCGGTTCCTCGCCCGCCACGATCTGCGCATGCTGCGTGCGAAGCTCGGCCATGGCCTGGGCGCCGCCGCCGCTGGCCGATTGGTAGGTGGCCACGTGCACCTTCTTTATATGCGACACCTTCTCGATGGCCTTCAGCGCCACCACCATCTGTATGGTGGTGCAGTTGGGGTTGGCTATGATGCGTCGGGGAGCGTCGAGGGCATCCTCGGGATTGACCTCGGGAACGACTAAAGGCACGTCGGCATCCATGCGGAACGCGCTCGAATTGTCGATCATCAGCGTGCCGTGCTTGGTGATGGTCTCGGCGAACTCTTTCGAGGTGCCCGCACCCGCCGAGGTCAGCGCTATGTCGACGCCCTTGAAGTCGTCGTTGTGGCACAGCTGCTTCACCTCGATCTCCTTGCCTCGGAAGTTGTATTTTCGTCCCGCGCTGCGCTCCGATCCGAAGAGCAGAAGCTCGTCGACGGGGAAATCGGTTCTTTCGTTCAGAATGGTCAGGAACTCCTGACCCACGGCGCCGCTCGCGCCCACAATGGCAATTCTCATATTTTCGGGTTTTTGTTCTGTCGTATCGTTTCGCTGCGGGGGCTGTGCCCGCGGGGCTGTCAATCGAAAAACTCGTCGCCGCTCTGCTGCACGGCCGACGCGTCGGGCGACAGCTCCTTGGGGCAGTCGTAAGGCTCCCACCCCTCGGGACGCGTGAACCTGGCGTTGCGGCTCAGCCCCAGACGCGGATCGGCGTAGGCCTTGGTGAGGAACTCGCCCACGATGGGCAGGGCCATGATGCTGCCCTCGCCGCCCGCGGGGAAGTGCACCGACTGGTCCTCGCCGCCGACCCACGATCCCGCCACCAGATTGGGTGTCACGCACATGAACCATGCGTCGCGGTTCTCGTTCGAGGTGCCCGTCTTGCCGCCGATCTCCATGTCCTTCATGCCGAACTGCCATACCAGTCGGCCGCCCGTGCCCGCGGTTATCACCCGCTGGAGCATGGTGAGCATGGTGTAGGCCGTCTGCCTGTTGATGGCGTCCTGCGACTGCGGGATGAAGCTCGAAATGAGGTTGCCCTGACGGTCCTCGATGCGGGTGACGAATATGGGATCGGTGTGCACGCCCTCGTTGACGAAGGTCGAGTAGGCGCTGGCCAGCTCGAACACGTTCGATTCGAACGCGCCCAGACACAGCGCGTAGGCGGGGTATATGTAGCTGCGTATGCCCATGTTGTGCAGGAAGTCGGCCACCGTCTCGGGCTGCTTGGCCTGCTTCATGATCCACGCCGAGTAGTTGTTGCGCGAGTTGGCCAGGCCCCAGTAGAGCGGGTGCAGCACGCCGTCGTACTCCACCTTGCCCGCCTCCTTGGGCGACCATATGCCCGCGGGGGTCTCGATCGACACGGGCAGGTTAGGTGCCATCGTGCAGGGGGTGAGACCCAGCTGGTCGATGGCGAAGGTGTAGATGAAAGGTTTCACCGTCGAGCCTATCTGTCGCTTGCCCTGCTTGGCCATGTCGTATTTGAAGTAGCGGAAGTTGGGACCTCCCACGTAGGCCTTCACGTGGCCCGAGTGCGGCTCCATCGCCACGAACGAAGCACGCATGATGCGTTTGTGGTGCAGGATCGAGTCGCGCGGGGTCATCACCGTGTCACGCTCGCCCTTGAAGGTGAAGACACGCATGTCGCACTTCTTGTCGAACGAGGCGAAGATCTCCTTCTCCGAGGCTCCCGCCTTCTTCATCTCGCGGTAGCGGTCGGAGTTCTTCATGGCGCGTTTTACTATCTGCTCGCGTTCCTCGGCCGTGGTGTTGCGGAACAGCACGCCCGAAGCCTTGACCTGACGGTCCATGCGCGGCTGGATCACCGTCTCCATCTGCTTCTGTATGGCCTGCTCGGCATAGCGCTGCATGGCGGGCGATATGGTGGTGTAGATGCGCAGACCGTCGCGGTAGATGTTGTAGGGCGAGCCGTCGGCCTTCTTGTTCTTCAGGCACCAGCCGTAGAGCGGGTTTTCGTCGTACTCCTTCACCGCCTGTTCGTAATCCCAGTCGGTGAGGAACTGACGGCGCACGGGGCGCTGCATGTTCATCACCTGACGCAGCATCTCGCGGAAGTAGGTCGCCTCGCCGTCGTTGTGCGATATGGGTCTGTAATCGAGCGTTATGGGCAGTGCCGAGATCGAGTCGCACTCATGGCGCGTGATGGCTCCCGCGGCGCGCATGCGGCTCAGCACCAGATTGCGGCGGGCCAGGGCGTTGGCGGGGTTGCGCACGGGCGAGTAGCGCGTGGGGGCGTTCACCACGCCTACCAGCATGGCGGCCTCCTGTATGTTCAGCTCGTCGGGCGTCTTGTTGAAGAAGGTGCTCGCCGCCGACTTTATGCCGTAGGCGTTCGATCCGTACTCCACGGTGTTGAGGTACATGGCCGCGATCTCCTCCTTGGTGTAGTTGTGTTCGAGTTTGAGGGCCGTGATCCACTCCTTGAATTTCGACTGCACGAGTTTCAGCGTGCGGCCCACCTTGCCTCGGTTGCGCACCGTGTCGCGCGGGAAGAGGTTCTTGGCGAGCTGCTGGGTGATGGTGCTGCCGCCGCCCTGCGAATGGTTCTGCAACGCCACGGTCTTGATTCCCACGCGGAACAGCGACGGGATGTCGATGCCCGAGTGGCGGCGGAAACGCACATCCTCGGTGGAGATCAGCGCCGCCACGATGGGCGGCACGTCGTAGCCGCCGAGCGATATGTGCTGCGTGGAGTCCTGCGGGTAGAGATCGGCATACTGCACGTAGGAGCGGTTCTCGACGAAAAACGACCCGATCACGTGGCCGTCGTCGCCGTAGATCTCGGTGGCGAGGTTGCTCTTGGGGTTCTCCAGTTCCTCGAACGAGGGCATGCGCCCGAAAAGGCCCGAAGCGGCCAGCGCCAGCATCACGAAGATGAGCGCCACGGGGCCGAGGGCGATGATCCACATCGCCTTTATTATGTTGTTCTTATCCTTTATCGCCTTCTTTATGTCCATGTCGAAAGATCGTACTTTATTCCAACGTGCAAAGTTATAAATTTATTCGGAAAGGAGTATATTTTCATAACTATCTGATTTGAGCTTGCGGTATTCTTGCGGCTCTTCAGAGCCCGCGAGCCGCCTCGGCCGCTCAGAACGGCAGGTCCATGCCCGCCGAGAAGTAGATGCCGCCCTCGCTGGGGCGGTAGAGCGACAGCGTCACGGCCACCGTGGCCGAGGCGGGCTGACTCAGCAGGTTGACGTCGAAAGTAAGGTCGCCGCCCCACGAATCTATCTTGTGCCAGCGCTCGTGCAGCATGCCTTGTCCGACGAATCCGCGGCGGCGGAATCGGGCTATGTCGTACCCCACGTTGGCGCGTATGCGCTTGAAATATGCTATTCCGCGCCAGCCGCCGTCGGGGTAGCATATTGGGAATGCGTAGTTGAGCGACGCGGCCATGTAGTGGCGGTTCTCTATCTGCGTGGTGTCGAATCCTCGGGGCAGCAGCCGCGTGGACTTGAATGTGAGGGCCGAGAGCGCGTCGCGCGAGCGGAACCCGCCTATGGAGGTCTGGTAGGCCAGGTCGAGATTGAAACTGTTGTGCGGCAGCACGCCCGGGGTGTAGATGCGGGTGAACAGGGCGACGAGGTCGCTGAACCTTCCGTCGGCGGGGTTTATGGCGTAGGAGGCCGATGCGGCGAAGCCCCACGGCGGGCGGAAATCGCGGTGCGACATGCGCACCATGTCCTGAAATCCCACCGAGAACGAGGTGAGGTGCAGCCCCTTGCTGTAACCTATGGTCGCCACGTTGCTTATGCCGCCGTCGCCTATGACGAGCCTACCCGTGTTGGCCACCAGTCCGTTGGAGTAGTTCCACGAGGCCGATGCCGTCAGGTAGCGGGTGTGGTAGCCGCGCTGGAACATGACGGGCACCGATACCGACGCGCCCACGGAGTAGTACTTGCCGCGCGCGGGGGCTGCGGGGAACTCTATGGCGTGGGTCTCGGGGTTGTAGGTGTATATGGGGTATATGTTCTGGCGGCCGCCGTAGGTGGCGTTCACGCTTATGGTGGGACCGAGGCCGTGGTAGCGGAGCGAACCCTTCCACACCGATCCGTCGCCGCGGCTCCAGCCGTAGGTGAAGAATCCCTGCATGGTCGAGAGCAGATTCTGCGTCATGAGCGTGGCGCCGAGGTTGAGGTTTACGGCGCCTTCCTCGCTCAGCGAGAAGGGGTCGTAGGAGAGCGGCGCCCAGCTGTGGAAATTGAACAGGTGCGGCGCCTTGCGGTAGCGGCGCACCTTGCGCGGGGCAGCGGCCGAAGCCGCGGTGTCGGCCGCGCCGAGCATTACCGTGTCGAGGTTTATGGTGTTCCAGCTCCGTCGCGGCGGGTTCACCACGTCGAGCGGCAGTGCGGAGTACTCCACGGGGCGCAGCTCCTTGCGCAGAGGCTGGATCGAGGGGCGGTAACCCAGCGAGTCGTAGGTGGCCATCACCACGCGCCCGTCGTCGGTCGGCGCGGGATAGAACGATCCGTAGGTCGACTCCGAGATGCGGTATTCCCGCCCCTCGCGCAGGTCGTAGCAGTGCGCCTCGTCGCGTCCCGAGGCTATCGAGCCGTAATAGAGCATGCCGCCCTGCGCCCGCAGGTCGCTTATGGTGATGTAGGCGGGCCGCGTCACCTGCCGCGCCGTGCCGTCATCGCCGATCCGTGCGATCCACATGCCCTCGTTGCCTGTTATGATGGCGTAGAGGCTGCGCGTGAGCCCGTCCCACGCCAGCGAATGGACCTCCTGCCCGAATGGCAGTGTGCATCGGCTCTGCGCGCCTCCGCGGGTGCGGTGCACGATGGTATATATGCCGTCGGGGGCGTATTCGGCCCATGCCAGACCGCCCTCGCCGTCGGGCGTGGGGTAGAGCAGATTGCCGTGCAGGGCGATCGTGCGGGGGCGGTTCTCGCCGAGGTCGAAATAGCATATGCGCGACTCCACCTTCTCTTCGAACATCTTGCTGCGTCGGTACTCGGTCCACCATACACGCCGCGCGGCGCGGTCGCAGACGGGGCGCGTCGACACCTCGCCCGTGTGGCAGAGGGTGCGCTCACGGCCCGTGGCGGCGTCGAGCAGCACGAAGCGCGACGGGTCGTCGAAATCCTCCTTCAGGAGCAGCAGCGTGTCGCCCGCGATGTGTATCGGATGCGAATATCGGGTGTAGCTCCTGCGCGGCGGGGCGGGGAGGAACTCGGCCGAGTTCTGCACCGCGGGCAGCGAGGCCCAGTAGTCGGCCAGCGAACGGAACGTTCGGCGGAACAGGTCGCGCGTGGTGAATCCGAACAGCTTGCGCATGGTGAGTCCCGTCGACACCACCATCCACGGGTGGCGCGGGCCGTAGGCCGCTATCTCGTCGCAGATGACGCGTCCCGTCACCTCGTTGCCGTACGACACGAGCTGGTAGCCGAGTCGGTAGTGGTCGGGGATGAAGTCGCGGTAGGAGCCGCAGAAGAATTTGTCGGTGTTGCGGTATTTGGTCGCTATGTCGCCCATGGCGCGGAATTCGAGCGTGAAGCGCGGCTGTTTGCCCCGACCGAACGACGATGCCTGCGTCTCCGACATGGTGGCGTCGCCTTCGAGCATCCACAGCGGCATGTAGAGCAGGCCGATGGTGGAGCTCTGTTGGCCTATGAGGCGGCTGAGGAACTTCACGAAACCCACGTTGAGGTTGTTGTACTGCACGGCATGGCGGTACTCGTGGGCCACTAACTGCTTGATCCACGGCATGGAGTAGCTGTCGACGGCGGGAGCCGACAGGAACTCCACGCGTTTGGGCAGCCACATCACCAGACCGTTCGAGCGCATGTTCTCGGGGTGGACGACGAACGGTATGTCGAGTGCGGGCAGGCGGTAGCCGTAGTCTATGTAAGGCTGCATGTACTCCACCAGCCGCAGGGTCGAGAGCCCCACATCGGGCGTATGGTCGGGGTAGATCACTTCGGCCCGTTCGGTCGCGGCCCGCATCCATCTGAAGCGCGCGGGGTCGGCGCCCCAGCTGTAATACTGGGCGCATGCGCGATCGGTCGCGACCAGAGCCGCGACCGTCGTCAGGAACCGTGCGATATGCCGCATACCTCGCATCGGGTGTCAGCCTCCCGCTTTCTTGCAGACGTAACCCGCCGCCGCGAGCAGCTCGGCCACACGGTCGCGGCGGTCGCCCTGAATGATGATCTCGCCATCCTTCGCCGATCCGCCCGTGCCGCACTTGCTCTTGAGCATGCGGCCCAGCTCCGCCAGATCGGCCTCGCGGCCCACGAAGCCGCGCACGATGGTGACGGTCTTGCCGCCGCGGTGCTTGCGGTCGAGCCATATGCGCAGGTTCTGGCGCTCGGGGGCGAGCGTCTCGGGCTCCTGCTCGTCCGCGGTGTCGTATTCGAAGTCGGGATCGGTCGAGTAGACCATGCCCAACCGTTCTTTCCAGTCGGCCATAATTTGTTCCGTATCGTCGACAAAGCCCTCCCCGAGGAGAGGGCTTTGCGCTCCTTTTATAAGGTTATATGCCTGAATTATCGCTCTATCGTGTACGAGCCGCTCTCGTATACCTTCGATTCGCTCTCGCCCGGGAGGGTCACGTCAGCCGTGGCGCCCTCGGGTACGGTGAACTCCCAGATCCACTTGTCGCCCTCGTACCGCCATGCGCTCTTTATCACGCCCGCAGCCGATTTGTACTCGGCCGTGAGGTGTCCCAGACGCTTGTCGGGCACGGGCTTCATTATGATGTGCTTGAAGCCCGGGACGGCGGGATCGGCGGCGATGCCCGCGGCCGTTTCCCAGATCCACTCGCACACGCAGCCGTAGGCGTAGTGGTTGAAGCTGTTCATGCCGCGCGGACCCATGCCCTTGTCGAGCATGTAGCTGTTCCAGCGCTCCCAGATGGTGGTGGCGCCGTTGTCGACCGAGTAGAGCCAGCTCGGGTTCTTGCGCTGGAAGAGAAGCTCGTAGGCGATGTCCGACATGCCGTTCTCGGTGAGCGTGCCCATCAGGATCGACGTTCCCAGGAAACCCGTTTGCAGGCAGTTGTCGTGCTGCTTGAAGTTTTCGCGCAGACGGGCTATCATGCGGGCCTTGGCCTCGCCCTCGACCAGTCCGTTTTTCAGGGCGAACAGGGCGGGCGTCTGCATGGTGTTCAGTATCTCGGTCTTGAACGTTCCGTCGGGGTTGAGGAACGTCGTTTTCATGTACTCTCGGGCATCGGCGGCCATCTGCGAATACTTCGCGGCGTCGCGACCCGTCGCGGCGGCCATATCGGCCATCATGGCGGCGTCGATGGCCCAGTAAGAGGCGCACAGATAGTTCCAGTAGTCGATGGTCTCGGGGCGCAAGCCTCCTTCGCCGTAAATTCCGCCGCCGCACGACTCCAGCGGCTCGTAGCTCAGCCAGTCGGCCCACTGGTAGTTCATGTTCTCGTCTTTCAGGGCTTCGTGGTTGTATTTGGTGTCGTTGATGTGGTTCATGAAGAGATCCATAGCCTCCCAGTTCTCATCCACGATCTGCTTGTCGCCGAACTGCTTCCACACGGTCCACGGAACTATGATTCCGGCGTCGGACCAGCCCACGCGCATCGTTTCGTTGCCGTACTGCGCATGCGGAGCCACGCCCGGGAAGCCGCCCTGAGGGCTTCGGCTGTCGCGCATGTCGCGCATCCACTTGTGGAAGAATGTCGAGGTGTTGGCAAAGAACGTGCCTGTCTCGGAGAATACCTGCGTGTCGGCCGTCCAACCCAGACGCTCGTTGCGCTGCGGGCAGTCGGTCGGCACCGAGAGGTAGTTCGACAGCTGGCCCCAGTAGGTGTTCGAGATGAGTCGGTTCACCGACTCGTCGCCCGTCGAGACCTTTCCTATTTCGAGTTTGGCGGCGATGGAGGTGACGGGGATGGTCGCTATCTCCTTTATAGTCACGGTGTCGGTGGCGGTGATCGATACGAAGCGGTAGCCGAAGAAGGTGCAGCTTGGGTGATAGCTTGCATACTTGTCGTCCGCGCCGAAGGTGTATTTCATCAGGCAGCCCGTGTCGGGTATGCGCAGGTTCTCGCGGTGCACGCTGCCCTCGGGGCCGTCCATGCCGCGGCTTCTCGCTCCGTTGCCGTCGTTGAGCAGCTCGCCCGGCAGGCAGGTGAGCGTGGTGCCCTCCTTGGCCTTGAACACGAACGAGGGTACGCCCGCGCAGTTCTGGCCGAAGTCGATGACCAGAGTCTCGCCCGCATTGACGGTCAGAGTCTCATTGGGTGCGAAGTTCTTGAGCACGACCACTTTGCCGAACTCGTTCTCCTTGGCGTTCTCGACATCTTTCCATGTGTAGGCTTTCACGGGCGAGAGCTTGAGATCGTGGCGCAGATATATTTCGGCACCCTCCGACGGCAGCACCTCGCCGCGGAACTCCTTGTTTTCCTCGGGCGTTGCGAGCTGCTCCACGCACTCGTAGCCCATCTTCTCGCGGGCGTCGTATTCCTCGCCGTCGAAGATCGCGGCGTGTTTCACGGGACCCGCTATGCCTGCCTTCCAGTTGTCGAGGTCGGTACCGTAGAGCTTCTTCGAGCCGTCGGCATAGGTGAGTTCCAGTACGCCGCGGAAAGCGCACTTCGTGCCCCACATGTCCCCGTCGCCCGGGGTGACGATCTTGTCGGCCCACCAGCCCGGGGTGACCTGCGCCGACAGCTGATTTTCGGCGCCCGCATTGCACTTGAATGCGTCGGTGATATCGTAGGTGAACGAACGGCGGGTCTTGAGCACGTGCGTGAAGCCGGGCTTCAGGACCTCTTCGCCCACGGGGGTGCCGTTGAGGTAGAGCTGGTAGACGCCCAGACCCGTGGTCATCCACTTGGCCGAGGTGACCTTGCCGTCATTCTTCACGGTCGATACGAACCAGCTTGCGCCGTCGGCCGCACGGCCGTTGTTGCGACCCCTCACGACGGGGGCATCCGCAACCGAGATCCATTTGGCGGACTCCCATGCCGAAGCGTCGAGAGCACCGACCTTCTCGCCCGCCGCGGGCGACGAAGGCGAACAACTTGCAAATAATGCTGCGCTTGCCACGGCTGCAAACGCCAAAAGACGTAGTTTTGTTTTCATATGGTTCGGGTTATGTTTTGCGGATTATATGATTGTCATTCAACAAATGTATGTATTTATCGGCAATTAAACAAATTTATCGTGCGGTTTGTGCGATTTGTTGTTCGGGTAGCGGCGGACTGCGCGGCTCTGATGAGTCGCAGGCATCGTTAATGGGAAAGTTTTCGGGCAGCAGCCTGCGGAGGGCGTAGTGTGAGCATTTGCGAACAACTGCGGGCCTCCGCGGGGCAGAGGCTGCGGCCCGC
>CAUHCL010000059.1 GCA_959604655.1 uncultured Alistipes sp.
GGAAATCTTTTGATTGCTTCAAAAGTGCCGCAGGCATCCGATTCAGCGCAGGCGCTGTGGCCGACCCCGAAATCGTTTCACCGCGGCGGTTTTTTGGTTACCTTTTGTCCGCACAAAAGGTAACGTAATAAAAAGTGCGTCATGCCACCGAGCCTACAGGCGAGGATTGGCATCGCTAACGAAATGTTGTCGGTTGGGATTCCATTCATTTTTGTCCTGACGAACAAAAATGTGGAATGACGGGAGGTTTTCTGAGGTGTTAGACTGCTGTTCGTCGACGGCGTATGAATGCGTTTTGTGCGTTCGGGTCGCAGCCTGCGGCCCGCGCAGTCCTGCGGCCTGCAATATTCACCGCGGCGGTTTTTTGTCCGCACAAAAAGTAACGCAGTAAAAAGTGCGTCATGCCACATGACTGCGAAGCCGCCGACTTTAATTTTATTAAACATGATATAAATAAAATTAAAGTAGATTTGCATTTTATTGAATATTGCATTAACTTTGTGTCAAAACAATAAAACAAAATAAAATGGAAAAGAGACTGCCTAAGATTTGCCCGTCATGCGGCGGAGTGCTGCGGGTGCATACCATGCACTGCGCGGCGTGCGATACGAGCATCGGGGGAGACTACCGTCTGCCCGCATTGATGCGTTTGTCGGAGGAGGATTTGCGGTTCGTGCACGATTTCGTGATGTGCCGCGGATCGCTCAAGGAGATGGCCGCGCGTATGGGGCTGAGCTATCCTACGGTCCGCAACCGCCTGGACGAGGTTATAGCCGAACTGGACCGTGCGGATGTCTGACGGCGCTGTTATTTGTTTGCAACCCGATAAACATTAAAGATATGAACAAGATTCTCAATCCGTTCCGTTTTCTGCCGCTGCGCAAGGCGTTGTGCTGGGGCATAGCGGCGCTGATCCTCACGTCGGTGCTTTTCTGGCAGGCGGGATTGCGCCTCACGTCGCTTACGCAGATGAATTTCGCGGGCGACCACTTGTTGCAGGCCACCGTGCGTCAGTTAGTTGCGTGGGCCGTGTTCGCCGTGGTACTCTATCTGGCGGGTGTGGCGGCTTCGTCGTCGAAGATCCGTTTCTGGGATGTCGCGGCGTTCAACCTCTTCGCGCGCATACCTTTCGACCTGTCGATGGCTATGTTTTTGATTCCCAAGGTTCGCAGCGTGATGGGACTGCTGACCGACGGAAGTCTGAACACGGCACTTCGCTATCCGATGACGATCGCGGCGATAGGGCTGGTGTCGATGCTCTTCTTCATATGGTATATATTGTGGAGCTACAAGGCTTTCGCCGAATCGACCAATCTGAAGAACGGCAAGGGTGCAGGCATATTCATCGTCTGCTTCATTGTGGCTTACGTGGCGTCGATCTATCTGCTGCGCCTGGTTTGATCGCGGCGGGATCGTAAAACAAACGCTGCGGGGCCTTGTGGCCTCGCAGCGTTTTGTTGTCATTCTGTCAACGTCTCGAAGAGTCCGATACGTTTTCGGCAAAGCCCGCTTGCGACCTTGCCGAGCTGCTTCGTGCGGACGATGTGGGCCGCCAATTCGTCGGGCGCAACTCGAAATTCGGGATCGTATTGCGTTTTGGAGGCAAAATCGTGCAGGCGCCGAAGATAAATTTTATCGGTGAATTGTACGGCTTCGGCGATTCGCAGGCGTAACGCCTGTTTTGTGGGATGCGGTTGGGTTTCGGGTCGCAGCCTGCGGAGAACGCAACGATGCGAATGCCGTTGCGGGCCTCCGCGGGGCAGAGCCTGCGGCCCGTGCAGTCCTGGCGGACTGCATTTCTTTGTCTTCTGTCATAGGGATTGGCGGCTGTTCGCCGACGGCGGCGCGAGTGCGACAGCAGTCCGCCGCAAGGGGGCGGCGGCGAACTGCACGGCTCTGACGAGCCGCAAAACTCTATTTTTTTCGATGGAACAAAAAAACAAAGGATCGCCGATATCTCGACGATCCTTTCATCATCTGTCGGGATAACAGGATTCGAACCTGTGACCCCCAACTCCCGAAGCTGGTGCGCTAACCGGACTGCGCTACATCCCGATGATTCTGTTTTCACGACGGCCTGCGAAGCGGGCCGATTCCGGTCGGGATAACAGGATTCGAACCTGTGACCCCCTGCTCCCAAAGCAGGTGCGCTAACCGGACTGCGCTACATCCCGTCGTCCTGACCATGCCGTGACATGAGTCAGGGAAATCATTCGATTTCGAGGGGCAAAGATATATTGTTTTTTCCTTTTCGGCAAGAATTTCAGTTGTTTTTTTGCGTCGAACGGTGTTTATGGCTGAAAATAGGCCCATAAGACCACTCGGCTCTCGTTGCGGAGCGCCCGATCGAGCGTGGTCATGGAGCGTCGCGCGACGACAGGGCATCCCCAGCTGCCCACGGCAGGCAGCGGCCAAATGGGGAACGCGGGAGTGTACCGCCATCCGTGAAGCACCACGCACCGCGGGCGCAGCGCAGAGTTCGATTCGTCCAGCCCGTCCATCCGATAGGCCGTGCCGTAGCGTCCTTGGTAGCGCTCGCCGAGCAGGGCGTGCCCTTCGGAGCTGAGATGCGATCCGTCGGCGTTCGAGGTGCGGGCGTATGCGCAGGGGACATGCACGCGTCGGCTGCCGCTGCCGTGACTCGCGACGAAGATGTGCTCCGCGCGGTCGTCGTCGAAATTCCACAGGGCCAGACGGCGGCGGCCCGAGTGCAGCGACAGATCCCACAGCAGCGCTATATGGGTGTTGAAGCCGTGCTCGCGGCAATATTCCAGCAGTTCGGCCGCCCGACGGCGGAAACGTTCGGCATTCATCGCGAGGCCTCTGCTTCGAGCTGCGCCGCGAGTTCAGGCATGCCTGCGGCGGCACGCGCCTTGATGTGCGTCAGCGGGTTGCGTATGGCGGCGGTGTCGGGGTTGCCCGGGTCGACCATGTAGATCGGGACTCCCGCACGTGCGTAGCGAACGAGCGACGCGGCAGGGTAGACGGCGAGCGAGGTGCCGACCACGATCATTATGTCGGCCGTGGCCGCTATGCGCGTCGCGCGGTCGAACTCGGGAACGGCCTCGCCGAAGAATACTATGTGCGGGCGCAGAAGCTCGCCGTCGGCAGCACGCGCGTCGAGCGGCTGCTCCCAGCCCTCGATGGGGACGACGAGGGCGGGATTGCGCTCGCTGCGCAGCTTGGTGAGTTCGCCGTGCAGGTGCGTAACGCGGCTCGATCCCGCGCGCTCGTGCAGGTCGTCGACGTTTTGGGTCACCACCTCGACGTCGAAGCTGCGCTCCAGGGCCGCTATGGCTATGTGGGCTGCGTTGGGCTCGGCGGCGAGCATCTCTCGGCGCCGTTTGTTGTAGAACTCCACCACCAGCGCGCGGTTGCGTGCCAGCGCCTCGGGCGTGCATACGTCCTCGATGCGGTAATCGGCCCAGAGGCCGTCGGCGTCGCGGAATGTGGCCAGTCCGCTGTCGGCGCTGACGCCCGCGCCTGTGAATACGACTATCTTCTTCATGTAATTTCCTTTTTTGTTTCGAGGTGTCTTTTTGCGGCTTGTAATCGTGAGTCGCAGCCTGCGGAGGGAGCGAACAGCGAGCCTCCGCGGGGCGAGGCTACGGCTCGCGCAGTTCTGACGAACTGCAAAATATCGAATTACAAGCTCGAAAGCGGTTTCGTTTACGGTTTGCAACTCATGCGCCGCAATCGGATGTGTGCCGCGGCTGCAATGAGCAGCGATGCGGCGGCGACGCACAAAATGACGGGTATGTCCGATGTGTCGCCCTTTTTGAGACCTATTATGGCTGGTGGGATTGTGCCGAAAGAAATGCCGAACCAGAAGGTGAATCGGCGGCATCGCCGCCACCAGAGTCGGGGACTTTGGCGCCATATACATATGTTTTTGTATACGATGAGCGTTACGGTGAGCGGCAGGATCACGGCCGTGAGTATGTTGTCGAGCATCTCCATTCCGCGGCCGTAAGGAGGCTCGGAGTAGCAGACGATCTTGTGTACGGCCAGTCCCGCGAGCGACAGCAGGGCCCACGATCGGATGAACCATTTTTCGTAGATATTCATAGCTTGGATGTTTTGCGATTATCCCCGCGCGGGGCAAGGCTGCGGCCCGCGCGACTCCGAAGAGTCGCATTTCAATTCTCTTCCGTCTTCTCGTCTCCCGCTTCGCGGACTCTCTTCAGGCGCCCGCTGCGGCGCAGGGCGTCGGCGATGATCCATTGCAACTGGCCGTTGATGCTGCGGAACTCATCCTCGGCCCAGCGCTCCAGAGCATCCATCGTCGCGGCGTCCACGCGCAGGACGAAACTCTTGTTTCCGTTCGATTTTGCCATCCCGCACCGTTAATGATGCAACGTTCCTGCGTTTACCACGGGCTGCGCGCCTTCGTCGCCGCAGAGCACGACCAGCAGATTGGTCACCATGGCCGCCTTGCGCTCCTCGTCGAGCTCCACCACGCCGTCGTCGGCCAGACGGTCGAGTGCCATCTTGACCATCGACACGGCACCCTCGACGATCTTCTCGCGGGCCGATATGATGGCGTCGGCCTGCTGGCGGCGCAGCATCACGGCAGCGATCTCGGGGGCGTAGGCCAGATAGTTGATGCGGGCCTCGACGACCTCGATGCCCGCTATGGCCAGACGCTCGGCCAGACGGTTCTCGAGAACCTCGTTGATCTCCTCGCTGCTGCTGCGCAGCGTCACCTCGTCGCCCGTCGTGCCGTTGTTGTCGTAGGCGTAGTATCCTGCGACCTGACGCAGCGCGGCGTCGCTCTGTACCGACACGAAGTTCTCCAGCATGTTCATGCGGGCGCTCTGCGATATCTGCCCTTGGGCGTTGGCCGTCACGTCGATGTCGAACACCGAGCGGTAGATCTCGTCGCGCTTGAGGCGCCATACCAGCACCAGACCGATCATGATGGGGTTGCCCGTCTTGTCGTTGACCTTTATGGGCTCGGCATTGAGGTTGCGGGCGCGCAGCGATATCTTCTTGGTCGACATGAGGAAGTTGACCCACCAGTAGCCAGTGTTGTAGAACGATCCGCGGTATTTGCCGAAGAAGGTCAGCACGCGCGCCTCGTTGGGCTCCAGCAGCATGAAGCCTTTGGTGCACAGCAGGCAGAACATTATGGCCACTATTCCGCATATTATGATAAGGTCGGATTCGTGCTTGACTCCGATCGTGATCGCGTATACCGATGCCGCGATGCCTGCGAGTATGAGGGCAAGGGCCACGAAGCCGTTGGCTTTCCATCCCGTGTACTCGTAATTTCTGTTTTCCGTTCTGCTTTCCATAGAGTTGTTGTTTTAAGTGATATTATTTTGATATCACAAAGATATGAAATAAAATTTCGAATCTGCAAATGAAAATGGATTTTTTTGACTGTCGGGCGGACGAGGCGGGGCATGGTGTGGCGGATGAGGCGAAAATCGGCGATTTTCTTGGCCGTTACGCGGCGAATGGGTAACTTTACGGAAGTTTACCATGAGATAAGATATGAAACGCATTACCATTCTTTTCGCAATTTCGGTCGCGATGCTTTTTGCGGCGTGCGGCGGCTTTCGCCACGAGGCGCGTCTGATGAGTTACAATGTACGCAACTGCATGGGTCTCGACGGAGAGATTTCGTATGACCGCGTGGCGCGCGTGATAAACGATGCCGCACCCGATGCGGTGGCCGTTCAGGAGCTGGACAGCATGACGACGCGTTATCAGGGGCAGGATGTGCTGCGCAATCTGGCCGAGAGGACGGGCATGTATCCCGTCTATGCGGCGTCGATAGATTTTCGCGGCGGGAAGTACGGCATAGGCATGCTGACGCGCGAAAAGCCGTTGTCGTTCCGCAGGGTGCCGCTGCCGTGCCGATCGGAGCCGCGGTCGCTCTTGATCGTGGAGCTGCCCGACTATTATTATTGTTCGACGCACTTGTCGCTGAACGCCGAGGATCGTGTGACCGATGCGAAGATAATCGTCGACGAGTTCGCCAAGCTGGACAAACCCGCGTTTCTGGCGGGCGACTTCAATGCCGAGCCCGACGAAGAGGCGATGCGCGTGCTGCGCGAACGGTTCGAGGTGTTCGGGAAGAGCGGCGGCAATCTCACTTTTCCCGCGGACAAGCCCGAGATAGAGATCGATTACATATGCTGTTACAAAGGGGCGGGGACGTCGTGCGAGGTCGCGGATCACAAGGTGATAGAGGCTGTCGTCGAGTCGGATCACCGTCCGATAGTGGCCGATGTGAGGTTCTGACATGCGGGCATGTTGTTCGCCGACGGCGGCGCGAAGAAATGCAGTCCGCCGCGAGGGGCGGCGGCAAACTGTGCGGCTTTTCAGATTCGAAGATATTACAGAGCATTCGGGCGGCAGCCTGCGGAGGGCGCAGACGAACGAAGAGTGAGTTGCGGGCCTCCGCAGCCTCCCGACAGCGGAGGCCCGCTATCGTTCGCGAAAGTTCACTCGCGCCCTCCGCAGGCTGCTGCCCGAATGTGTTATTCGTCATGCCACTCGAAGAGATTGATAATTAAGCCGCCGTTTGATTCAAAAGACGGCTTAATTACGTTTTTACTTTCTCTCGCTGCCGAAATAGATGTCGAGCAACTCCTTGGCGGCGATGAACGAACTCAGTTTGGCGTCGAGCACCCGCTGTTCGATGTCGGCTATGCGTTCGGCGACCTCGGGATCGCGGTAGAAACTGCTCTTGAGGGCTTCGTTTATGCTCTCGTACATCCAGTATTTGTTCTGGCGGTTGCGGTTCGAAGTGTAGTAGCCGTTCTTCTCTATGTGGTCGAGGAACTCCTCCACGCCTTTCCATACCTCCTCCAGTCCCGTTTCGGCAACCGACGAACAGGTGTAGACCTTGGGCCGCCACCCCGATTCGGGCATGGGGAACAGATGCAACGCCCCCTGGAACTGGGTCTTGGCCAGCTCGGCCTTGTGGATGTTCTCGCCGTCGGCCTTGGTGATGACCATCATGTCGGCCATCTCCATGATGCCGCGCTTGATGCCCTGCAATTCGTCGCCCGCACCCGATATCTGCAACAGCATGAACATGTCGACCATGGAGTGCACGGCCGTCTCCGACTGTCCCACGCCCACCGTCTCGATGAAGATGACGTCGAATCCCGCAGCCTCGCACAGCACGATCGTCTCGCGCGTCTTGCGCGCCACGCCGCCCAGCGAACCCGCCGAGGGCGAGGGGCGTATGAATATGTCGGGATTGTTGGCTATGCTCTCCATGCGGGTCTTGTCGCCGAGGATCGATCCGCCGCTGCGCTCGGAGCTGGGGTCGATGGCCAGCACCGCCAGACGGTGGCGCAGCGAGGCCACCATGTTGCCTATGGCTTCGATGAAGGTCGACTTGCCCGCGCCCGGGACGCCCGTGATGCCTATTCGTATCGATCGGCCCGCGTGGGGCAGGCAGCGTTCGATGATCTCCTGCGCTTGCGCGTAGTGCTCGGGTTTGTTACTCTCGATGAGCGTGATGGCCTGCGAGAGTATGGTGATGTCACCGCGCAGGATGCCCTCCACGTATTGTTCGGTGGTGAGCGTGCGGCGGCGCTTGCGCACGAAGTAGGGGTTGACTATCGGCTGGTCGTCCACGCCTTCGGTGACGTTGAGCGCGCTGTGGTGATGAGTGTCGGCGTACTCCTTCTCGTAGTGGTCTATTTTAGTGAATGCCATGATCTTGTTCCTATTGGCCTGTTATTATTCGGTCGGTGATGTTTTCGGTGAGCGTTATGCCGTTCCCGCACCAAACGGCGCGCCGTTTGCGGTCGCAGATGACGCAGAACGGGATGAACCTGACCCCGAAGTAGCGGAACGTGCGTCCGCCGTCGTCGAACGCCACGGCCACGCGGTCGCCGAGGTGCTCGGTGAGGGTCACGCCCGCGGTGTCGTAATCCTCCTTGGTGACGATTATCACATTGAGTTTGGTGCCGTATTTGCTGACCAGAGTCTTTACGCGATCGAGGCATCGGCGGCAAAGCGAGCTCTCCGAATGGTAGAAGACCATGCAGGTGTAGTCGGCCGCGTCGGGTTGCAGGTCCATGAGCCATTTGCGGAAGCGTGTCTCGGGCAGTTTCTCGCCGATCACGACATTCTGGGCCGAGGCTGCGGCGAGCACGGTGAGCATTACGGCGAACGTAAGTAGGAGTCTCTTCATTTCGGGGGAGGTAAGTCCGTTTGTCGGGAGCGAAATTAGCAACTTTCGCGCAAAGAAGCAAAAGTTTAATGAATATATACATCGGAATATGAGGATTGGCTACGATCTTTCGGAGCGGGCCGCGGCGGGTCACGGAGATTCGCGCGACGTGCGGCGGATACTGGGTGCGATAGGCGATTGCGAGGCGATAGACGGGGTGGTCGTCGTGTCGGCATTCCGCACGTCGGAGGCGGATGAGGCGGATGGACGGGATGCGTGGCGGCGGGTGACGGCGCACCCGCTGCTGGCGCTGTTGCCGCGCGTGTGGCGCAATCTGCGCATGCCCGCGCACCTGAACCGCAACGGGATAGACGTATATCATGCGCTCACGGGCGAGATTCCGTGGCGGATGGCCTACTCGCCGCTGCGGATGGTGGTCAGCGTGGACGACGTGAGTTTCCTGCTGCATCCCGACGCGTTCGGTGCGTGGGACCGCTTCGCGCGTCGGTGCAGATGCTATTTCAGTTGCAGGGTGGCGCACAGGGTGATCGCGCCCGACGACCGTTCGCGGCGCGCGCTGGTGGCGTTCGGCGTGGAGGATGGTAAGATTGCCGTGATGATGCCTTACTCTTTTCGGGACGCGGAGGGTGCTTCCGACGAGTCCGAGGCGGAGCGTGTGCGGGAGCGGTACGAGCTGCCCGAGCGGTTCTTTCTGATGTCGGGGGCCGTCGTGGCGTCGGGGAGTTACGGCGAGGCGGTGGAGGCTCTGGCGACGATGGTGAGAGAGGGGTGCTGCGGCTCGGACGTGGGGTTGGTGATATACGGCCGCCGCACCGAGTATTCCGACCGATTGCTGGAGTATGCCGACAAGTCGGCGGCCGCGGGGCGCGTGAATATTATATATGAGTGCGGCGGGCGCGACATGGCTGCGTTGCGGTCGATGGCGGCGGGGGAGTTGTTCCTTCCGCAGGCGGAGCGCTCGGCGCGGACGGTGGCGGATGCCGTGAGGGCGGGGATCCCCATGATCGTGAGCGACAGGGAGAATTTCCGCGAGGCGGCGGGCGATGCCGCGCTGTATGTCGATCCCTTCTCGCCCGACGAGATAGCCGCGGCCATGACCATGCTGCTCGACGACGGGGCGTGCGCCGCGCGGCTGGGCGAGGCCATGCGCAGGCGTGCCGCCGAGTGGTCGCCCGAGAGTGCGGCGCGGAGGCTGGTGGAGATATACGAGGCGTTGTAGCGTATAAATAAATATGTTCGGCAGTGCGGGCTGCGGCCTGCTGTTCGCCGACGGCGGAGGACTCGCACGAGCCGAAAGCGAGTTGCAGTCCGCCGCAGTGGGGCGGCGGCGAACTGCGCGACTCGCAGAGTCGCATTCCTTCGAATCTTCAGAGTCGCGCGGGCCGCAGGTGCCGCGCGAATTTTTGTATCAAAATTTGTTAAAATAATCCTGAAAATATTTACAAACTTGTTTCGAATATTTCGTTATTTGGGATTTTACACGTATCTTTGTAGTGTTTTGGGCTAAAGTCGGAAAATCGAAAATTTACATACGAAAACTAATAACTTAAACTCGAAAATTATGAAAGTTTCACACATTGAACATCTCGGTATCGCGGTCAAGAGCCTTGACGAAGCGATTCCTTATTGGGAGAATGTATTGGGCCTGAAGTGTTACGCCGTGGAGGAAGTGGCCGACCAGAAGGTGAAGACCGCTTTCTTCAAGCTGGGGCAGACCAAGATCGAGCTGCTGGAGCCGACGTCGGAGGATTCAACGATCGCCAAGTACATCGAAAACCGCGGCGTGGGTATCCACCACATGGCGCTGGCCTGCGAGAACATCGAGGAACAGCTGGCCGATGCCGAGGCGAAGGGCATACGCCTGATCGACAAGACCCCGCGCAAGGGCGCCGAGGGCATGACCATCGCCTTCATGCACCCGAAATCGACGCAGGGCATTCTGACCGAGCTGTGCGAGGACAAAAACAAGTAAACAATTCAAAATAAACAGCAAGCACTTTTATGAGCGAAATTCAGAAACAACAGGTGGCCAAGCTGATCGAAAACCGTGAAACGGCACGTTTGGGCGGCGGCGAAAAGGCTATCGAGAAGCAGCACGCAAAGGGTAAATATACGGCACGCGAGCGCATTCACATGCTTTTGGACGAAGGCAGCTTCGAGGAGTTCGACATGTTCGTGACGCATCGTTGCTACGACTTCGGAATGGAGAAGAAGCACACCTACGGCGACGGCGTGGTGACGGGTTACGGAACCATCGGCGGACGTCTGGTGTATGTCTTCGCGCAGGACTTCACCGTAACGGCGGGTTCGCTGTCGATATCGATGGCCGAGAAGATCTGCAAGGTGATGGACATGGCAATGCGCAACGGCGCTCCCTGCATCGGTCTCAACGACTCGGGCGGCGCGCGTATCCAGGAGGGCGTGAACGCTCTGGCGGGCTACGCCAACATCTTCCAGCGCAACGTGATGGCTTCGGGCGTGATTCCCCAGATATCGGCCATCTTCGGTCCCTGCGCAGGCGGTGCGGTGTACTCTCCCGCGCTTACCGATTTCATCATCATGCGTCGCGACACCTCGTACATGTTCCTCACGGGTCCCAAGGTCGTGAAGACCGTCACGGGCGAGGATGTTACGCAGGAGCAGCTGGGCGGCGCCTCGATGCACACCACCAAGAGCGGCGTGGCTCAGTTCGCCGTCGACACCGAGGAGGAGGGCATCGGCCTGATCCGCGACCTGCTGTCGTACATGCCTCAGAACAATGCCGATACCACTCCGAGAATCCCGTGCACCGACGATATCGCCCGTAAGGAGGATATCCTGAACGAGATCATTCCCGACAATCCGAACAAGCCCTACGACATGTACGAGGTTATCCGCGGCATCGTCGACAACGGCGAGTATCTGGAGAGCGCGGCTACCTATGCCAAGAACATAATCACCTGCTTCGCCCGCTTCAACGGCCAGAGCGTGGGTATAATCGCCAACCAGCCCAACTTCATGGCGGGTGTGCTCGATATCAACGCCAGCCGCAAGGCCGCGCGTTTCGTGCGTTTCTGCGACGCGTTCAACATCCCCATCGTGACGCTGGTCGACGTCCCGGGATTCCTGCCCGGTACGGGTCAGGAGTACGGCGGCGTGATTACCCACGGTGCCAAGTTGCTCTACGCCTACTGCGAGGCTACGGTGCCCAAGGTGACCGTTACGCTGCGCAAGGCCTACGGCGGCGCATATATCGTGATGTCGTCTAAGCATATCCGCGGCGATATCAACTACGCATGGCCGACGGCCGAGATCGCCGTTATGGGTGCCAGCGGTGCCGTGGAGGTGCTGCACGCCAAGGAGCTGGCCGCATTCACCGACGCCGAGGAAAAGGCCAAGTTCGTCGAGAAGTGCGAGCAGGAGTACAAGGACAAGTTCTCGAACCCCTACAACGCAGCCCGTTACGGATACATCGACGACGTTATCGAGCCCCGCAATACCCGTTTCCGCGTGATCCGCGCTCTGGAGTCGTTGCAGACCAAGCGCGTGGGCAATCCCGCCAAGAAACACGGCAATATTCCTTTGTAACGAAAACGATCGCAGCTTATGACAATGTTAGCTATAAACTGGGGCAATGCTTTGATAATTACCGTAGTGGGATTCTCGCTGGTGTTCGCGGTGCTCATACTGCTCATCGGCGTGATCAAGATCTTCGGTCTTGTCTTCGCCGAGAAGCCCCAAAAGCAGAGCGTCGCTACGGTTGCCGCAGCGGCTCCCGCCGAGTCGGACGAGGAGGAGATGGCGGCAGTGGCTTTCGCGTTGCACATGTTCTACGACATGCACGACGAGGAGAGCGACGTGCTTACCATCGTTCACGAGGATGCGGCATACTCGCCGTGGAATCAGAAAAGTATAACTTTTTAATATCAAGTAATTAAAATGCAGAAACTTAAATTCAACATAAACGGAAAGCATTACGAGGCTACCGTGGCCGAGACGTCGCACAATGTAGCCGAGGTGGAGCTTAACGGCAAGAAGTATACCGTGGAGGTGGAGCGCGCCGAGAGCGTTGCCGTTCCTCACATCGCGGCTCCCAAGCATGCCGCCCCCGCCGCGGCTCCCGTTGCCGCCGCTGCTGCACCCAAGGCTGCGGCAGGCGCCAATTCGGTTACCGCGCCCCTGCCGGGCAGCGTGACTGTGGTGAACGTCAAGGCGGGCGACGCCGTGAAGGCGGGCCAGACCTTGATTATCATCGAGGCCATGAAGATGGAGAACGAGGTACTCGCTCCCGCCGACGGTACGGTTACCGCCGTTCATGTGTCGGGCGGTCAGGCCGTTCAGCAGGGCGATGCACTTTTGGATTTGGCATAAACGTAAATGTTGCAACCGATGAAGAGAGTGATGAAATATATGTTGATGCTGCTTGCAGTCGCTACGGTGGGGCTGTCGGTTCAGGCGTGGGGCAACGGCTCTGCGCAGAGCGAGGCGACCGAGACCGTGCAGAGCGTCGCGCAGGCGGCCGATGCCGATATCGATGTCGGCGAATCGCTTATGAATTTTGTCGAGGGCATGGGATTCGTCGGTCTTATTCAGGACTGGCGCTGCATCATCATGCTGTTGATAGCCTGCGTGTTGCTCTATCTGGCTATCGTGAAGCAGTATGAGCCTCTGTTGCTGCTGCCCATAGCTTTCGGTATGGTGCTGACCAACTTGCCGGGTGCGGGTATGTTCCATTCGCAGCTTTTCGAAGGCGGACACGTGCATTGGACGGGATTCGATTCTGTGGCAGGATTGATCGACTACCTCTATCTGGGTGTCAAACTGGGTATCTATCCCTGTCTGATCTTCGTGGGCGTGGGCGCCATGACCGACTTCGGCCCGCTGATCGCCAACCCCA
>CAUHCL010000060.1 GCA_959604655.1 uncultured Alistipes sp.
CGACATCGCTCGGCGATGTCGGCAGTTCGCCGCCACCCCGCGCGGCGGACTGCTGTCGCATTCCTGCCGCTGTCGGCGAACAGCCTGTTCATCCTCGGCGGCGCAAATCGGTGCGCTATCATAACTTCACCGCCGCGCGCAGCTTTGCCGAGCGCGAGCGCGGGTTGCGCGCCACTTCCTCGGCCGAGGGTACGACGGCCTTGCGCGTCACCACCTCGAAAGGCGTCGACGGGCGGCCGTAGAAATCGCGCTCCACGTGCCCCTCGAAATTGCCGCTGCGCATGAAATTCTTCACCAGTCGGTCCTCCAGCGAGTGGTAGGATATCACCACCAGCCGCCCGCCCTTTCCGAGCACCTTGAGCGACTGCTCCAGCGCCATCTTCAGCGCCTCCATCTCGCCGTTGACCTCTATGCGCAGGGCTTGGAAGAGCTTGGTTAGGAACTTCGACTCGTCGCGCTTGGGGGTGCACGGAGCCACCGCCGCCACCAGCTGCGAGGTGGTCAGCAGGGGTGCCTGCTCGCGGCTGCGCACGATACATGCCGCGATTTTCCACGTGGTCTCCAGCTCGCCGTAGTCGCGCAGCACGCGGGCCAGCGCGTCGGCGTCGTAGCGGTTCACCACATCGGCCGCCGTGCGTCCTCCGCGGCGGTTCATGCGCATGTCGAGCGGCCCGTCGCCGCGGAACGAGAAGCCCCGCTCCGCCTCGTCGAAGTGGTGCGACGAGACGCCCAGATCGGCCAGAATGCCGTCGGCCCGCTCCACGCCGCGCAGCCGCAGCGCGCCGCGCAGAAAGCGGAAATTGCTCTCCACATAATGGAAACGCCCGTCGTCGGGGGCGTTGGCGAGCGTGTCGCTGTCCTGGTCGAAGGCGTAGAGCCGCCCCTCGGGCCCGAGCTGCGAGAGTATGCGCCGCGAATGGCCGCCGCCGCCGAAGGTCAGGTCGCAGTAGACGCCCGCGGGATCGATGTCGAGCAGCGCCACCGATTCCTCCAGAAGCACGGGCACGTGGTATGTCATAGTGTCGAAAGACATTTTTGTATCTCAAAAGCGTATTTGGGTGTAAAGGTACTGCTTTTAGCAGAAATGTTGCTTATTTCTTCCGTAATATTTTTCGCTTCCGCGCGGGAGCCGCTCCCCTCCGTCGGCCGTTTCCGCGGTAGGTGCGGACCCGTCGTCGTCGGCCGCGGGGGCGCACCATAGGTGCGGGCCGCCGATGCGGGCCCCCGCCCGAGGCGGAGCGATATTGAAATTGGGACAGTTATGGAAAGAATCGACATTGCCGAAATTTTGCGCCGCCGCGCGCCGCGCCTCTCGCGCATGCTGCCCCGTGCGGCCGTCGGATGGCTGCGCGGCGTGCTGCACGAGGCGGAGATCAACTCGTTCCTGCACCGCTTCCGCGACGCCGAGCCGCAGCAGGTGCTCGGGGCGTGGCTCGACGAGCTGTGCGTGACCTGCCGCGTCGAGGGACTCGACTCCGTGCCCCTCGGCGGCCGCTATCTGGTCGTGGCGAACCACCCGTTCGGAGGGTTGGACGGCGTGGCCGCCTGCCACGCCCTCTGCTGCCGCTTCGGCGGGGTGCGGGCCATAGTCAACGATCTGCTCACCCACATCGGGCCGCTGCGGCCGCTGTGGATACCCGTCAACAAGACGGGCGCGCAGCATCCCGAGTATGCCGCCATACGCGAGCGCGCCTTCGCCTCCGATCTGCCTGTGCTGACCTTCCCCGCGGGGTTGTGCTCGCGGCGCACGCGGCGCGGGGTGGAGGATCCCGCGTGGCGGGCCTCGTTCGTGCGTCTGGCCGAGCGCTACGACCGCACCATACTGCCGCTCTACGTCGGCGGCAGCCTCTCCGACCGCTTCTACCGTGCGGCGCGGCTGCGCAAGGCGCTGGGCGTGAAGTTCAATTTCGAGATGCTGCTGCTCGCCGACGAGATGTTCCGCCAGCGCGGGACCCGCATCGAGATGAGGGTCGGCACGCCCATCCGCCCCGCCGAGCTGCGGTCGCTGGAGGGCGACGACGAGCGTTGCCGCATGGTGCGGCGGCGGGTCTATGCCCTCGCGCAAAACACTCCCGCCTTATGACGGCTCACCGATCGGCTTTGCCGCGCGAGTGCGAGGCCGTGGCGCCGCCGCTGCCCCGCGAGGCTCTCGAAGAGGAGCTGGCGGCGCTGCGTCCCCTTGCCGTCGCGGCGCGCGGAGGCTATCGGCTCTATTCGTTCCGCGCCGCCGAGGCCCCCTCGCTCATGTACGAGACGGGGCGTCTGCGCGAGGCTGCGTTCCGCGGCTCGGGCGGCGGAACGGGGCGCGCGGTCGACATCGACGCCGACGACACCGCCCCCGAGGGCTACCGCCAGATAGTGGCGTGGGACCCCCTCCGCCGCGAGATCGCGGGCGGCTATCGCTACATAATATGCGGCGAGTGCGACGCGGCCAACATATCGTCGTCGCACTACTTCCGCTTCAGCGACCGTTTCCGCCGCGAATACCTGCCCCGTGCCGTCGAGCTGGGACGTTCGTTCGTGGCGGGCGGCGGCGTGCGCGGGCAGGGACCGCATCCGCTCTTCGCCATGGAGTCGCTGTGGCGCGGGCTGGGCCGTGTGGTGGCCTCGCGTCCCGAGGTGCGCTATCTGTTCGGCAAGGTGACCGTCTATCCGCACTACGACGCCGAGGCGCGGCGCCTGCTCATGACCTTCCTGCATACGTTCTTCGGCTCCGACGCGCCGCTGTTGCAGGCCTTCGAGCCGGCCGAGCAGCCTCTCGCCGAGGGGGTGTTCGACGCGCCGACCTATGCCGAAAACTACGGCCGCCTGCTGCGGCTCCTGCGCGCTCGGGGCGAGGGCATCCCGCCCATGATACACGCCTACATGAGGCTGTGCCCGTCGATGCGGGTGTTCGACACTGCGGTCAACCGCGACTTCGGCGACGCCTACGAGACGGCCGTGCTGTTGCCCGTGGGCGGCATACGCGCCGACAAGCGGAGGAAATACCTCGAAAAAACCTCCGTCGCGCCCTAAAAGTGACGGCGGATTTTTGGCAGTGTGCGTTTTTATGCCTATCTTTGTGCGCAACAAAAACCCAAGATTATGTCGTTCATAGATGAAAGGGTAGAGTCGACAGGGTTGACTTTCGACGATGTGTTGCTCGTACCCGCCTATTCTGAAGTGTTGCCGCGAACAGTCTCTACCGAGACCCATTTTTCGCGAAATATCAAACTTAACATACCTATCGTGTCGGCCGCAATGGATACGGTTACCGAGGCTCCGCTGGCCATAGCCCTCGCCCGCGAAGGCGGCATAGGAGTCATTCACAAGAACATGTCGATCGCCGAGCAGGCGGCCCACGTGCGCCGTGTGAAGAGGGCCGAGAACGGCATGATATACGATCCCATCACCATCACCCGCGAACAGACCGTGGGCGACGCGCTCAAGCTCATGCACGACAACAAGATCGGCGGCATACCCGTGATCGACGCCGACAACCGTCTGATCGGCATCGTCACCAACCGCGACCTGCGTTTCCAGCGCGACATGAACCGCGCCATCGACGAGGTGATGACCAAGGAGAACATCATCACCACCCACAGCACCGAGCTGGAGAAGGCGTCGGAGATCCTGCTGCGCAACAAGATCGAGAAGCTGCCCGTGGTGGACGACCACGGCAAGCTCATAGGTCTTATCACCTATAAGGACATAACCAAGGTGCAGGACCACCCCAACGCCTGCAAGGATTCGAAAGGACGTCTGCGCGTGGCGGCGGGAATAGGCATCACCCCCGATGCCCTCGACCGCGTGAAGGCCCTCATGGCCGAGAGCGTCGACGCCGTGGTGCTCGATTCGGCCCACGGACACTCGAAGAACGTGGTGGACATGCTCCGAAAGATCAAGAGCCAGTACCCCGAGCTGGACGTGGTGGTGGGTAACATCGCCACGGCCGAGGCGGCCCGCTATCTGGTCGAGGCGGGAGCCGACGGCATCAAGGTGGGCATCGGCCCGGGCTCGATCTGCACCACGCGCATCATCGCGGGCGTGGGCGTGCCCCAACTTACGGCCATCTTCGAGGCCTCGAACGCCATCAAGGGCAGCGGCATCCCCGTCATAGCCGATGGCGGCCTGCGCTACTCGGGCGACTGCGTGAAGGCTCTGGCCGCGGGCGGCGACTGCGTGATGATCGGTTCGATGTTCGCGGGCACCGAGGAATCGCCCGGCGAGACGATCATCTACAACGGCCGTAAATTCAAGACATACCGCGGCATGGGTTCGATCGACGCCATGAAGGCGGGATCGAAGGACCGCTATTTCCAGGGCGAGGAAAAGAACGACATGAAGCTGGTGCCCGAGGGAATCGTGGGCCGCGTGCCGTTCAAGGGCTCGCTCAGCGAGACGGTATACCAGCTCGTGGGCGGTATCCGTGCGGGAATGGGTTACTGCGGCGCCAAGGACATGGCCGCATTGCAGAAGGCCCGCTTCGTGCGCATCACGTCGAACGGCGTGGTGGAGAACCATCCCCACGACATCACCATCACCCGCGAGACGCCCAACTACTCGCGCGGGGAGTAAGGCCCCGCAGCGGATGATTCCCGAAAAAACATTTTAAGGCATTATGACTGAAAAAATATTGATCATAGACTTCGGTTCGCAGTACACGCAGCTCATAGCGCGGCGCGTGCGCGAACTCAACGTCTATTGCGAGATCCATCCCTTCAATCACCTGCCCGAGATCGACGAGTCGATAAAGGGCGTGATAATGTCGGGAAGTCCCTTCTCGGTGCGCGACGCGCAGGCTCCGCGTATCGATTTGGGGCCGATCAAGGGTCGGCTGCCGCTGCTGGGCGTATGCTACGGTGCGCAGTATCTGGCCCACTTCTTCGGCGGCGAGGTGAGTCCCGCCCCCAGCCGCGAGTACGGCCGCGCCATGCTCACGGTGAAGCGTGCCGACGATCCCCTGATGAAGGATCTGCCGCAGCGCACGCAGGTGTGGATGTCGCACGGCGACACCATCACGCGCATCCCCGAGGGTTACGAGTCGATAGCCTCCACCGACGACGTGGAGCTGGCCGCATACCGCATCGCGGGCGAGCCGACGTGGGCCATACAGTTCCATCCCGAGGTGTACCACTCGACCGACGGCAAACAGCTCTTGAAGAACTTCGTCGTGGGCATCTGCGGCTGCGCGCAGTCGTGGACCTCGGAGAGCTTCGTGGAGAGCACCGTGGCCGAGCTGAAGGCCAAGCTGGGCGACGACAAGGTCGTGCTGGGTCTTTCGGGCGGCGTGGATTCGTCGGTCGCGGCCGTGCTGCTGCACCGCGCCATAGGCCGTAATCTCTACTGCATATTCGTGGATTCGGGCCTGCTGCGCCGCAACGAGTTCGAGGACGTGCTCGAATCGTACAAGGGCATGGGGCTCAACGTGAAGGGCGTGAAGGCCGCCGACAAGTTCCTGGGCGATCTGGCGGGCGTGACCGACCCCGAGCAGAAGCGCAAGATCATCGGCCGCGACTTCGTGGAGGTGTTCAACGAGGAAGCCTGCCGCATCGAGGATGTGAAGTGGCTGGCTCAGGGCACCATCTATCCCGACGTGGTGGAGTCGGCGTCGGTGAACGGTCCCGCCGCGAAGATCAAGTCGCACCACAACGTGGGCGGACTGCCCGAACACATGCACCTGAAGATCGTGGAGCCTCTGCGCCTGCTCTTCAAGGACGAGGTGCGCCGCGTGGGCCGCACGCTGGGCATAAGCGACATGCTCATAGGCCGCCATCCGTTCCCGGGCCCGGGTCTTGCGATCCGCGTGCTGGGCGAGGTGACGCCCGAGAAGGTGGAGGTGTTGCAGAAGGCCGACAAGATATTCATCGACATGCTGCGCGAAGCGGGCCTCTACGACGAGGTATGGCAGGCGGGCGTGATGCTGCTGCCCGTGCAGAGCGTGGGCGTGATGGGCGACGAACGCACCTACGAGAGCTGCGTGGCCCTGCGCGCCGTGACATCCACCGACGGCATGACCGCCGACTGGGTGCACCTGCCCTACGAGTTCCTGGCCAAGGTGTCGAACGAGATCATAAACAAGGTGAGCGGGGTGAACCGCGTAGTGTACGACATCTCGTCGAAACCGCCCGCAACCATCGAGTGGGAGTAATCTCGAATAATATAGACGTAATTATTTATAATGCAGTCGTTCGGATCCTTTGCTTGAGGATTTGAACGACTGTTATTAGCATAATTGCGTAATAAAGGTATCTAATAAGCACCCTAAATTGTACCCCGCAAATTTTTCGTATTTTTGCATCAATCATAATTAAAAATTATGGCAAAAAAGAACCAATCTAAAAGACTAACCCAACAACATAAAATCTCTCACGGTGTCGTTGGGATATTTGGTAAAGAAGCAAAACTGCATGACATGACAGTCGGGCAAGTATCGCATTTGGTTCTAAGCCAACTTAAAACAGATTTTCCTAAATTATCATTTAGATATAGAGATAATATTCACAAGGAAGAAATTAATTTGGCACTACGGAAAGTTGACAATGAGTTGGGCCAAACACTATTTGTGTCTAATTCCAGCATTCTTCCTGATGGTGGTATAATAGAGGTCAAAGATGATTACGATGAATGGCGTGTCATTTTGGTTTCTGAAGCTAAACATCAAGGAAAAGATATAGAAAATATACTGGCTGGAAAATTAGTTGGGAAAAATAATGACCAAGATTTAATGGCCGCAGGAAATGCTATTGAGAGGTCGCACAAAAATATTTCGGAAATAGCAAATTTCATGTTAGGAGAATCTCACTTCCCATATGTGCTTTTCCTTGAGGGCTCTAATTTTTTGACGGAAACAATTAGTATTACTCGGCCTGATGGACGAGTGGTTGTCCTTGAATATAATTCTGGTATGCTTAATAGATTAGATCGTCTAACGGCAGCAAATTATGGATTACCTATAAATACAAATTTATGTAAAAATAGATTCGTTCACCATAAGGACAAAACTATAATGCTCCAAGCGGCATCTATTTACACGCAAGGTAATGGAGAGCGATGGGCAATAGGGCAGATGTTCAATATCATGTTAGAAATTGCTAAGACATCTATACAGGTCATATATAGTGATTTATTCTATCAAGTTCAGAATAAGTAAAGCTACCTGTTTATGGCACGGAAAGCAACTAATAATACTTTACATAAGGCAAAGAGTTCGAAAAGTGATGAGTTCTACACATTACTTGAAGATATTGAGCGCGAACTGGCCTTTTATAAGGACTGTTTTTGCGCAAAAACAGTCTATTGCAACTGTGACAATCCAAAGGAAAGCAATTTCTTCAAGTATTTTTTCAAAAACTTTAAATCTTTAGGTTTAAAAAAACTTATCGCATCATACTATGTGCCCAATACTCAAAGCCTATTTAACGAATCTGAATTTGGGCATGGCGGCTACATTGAATGTACTTTAGACGATATTGATACCGATATTTCCGACTTGTCATGCAAACTGCTTAATGGCGATGGTGATTTTAGAAGTCAGGAATGTATATCATTGTTGAAACAAGCTGATATTATTGTAACGAATCCGCCTTTTTCTCTCTTCAGGGAATATATTTCGCAAATAATTCGATATAAAAAAGACTTTCTTATTATTGGCAACATAAATGCCATCACATATCAAGAGGTTTTTCATTTAATCCAATCAAATAAGGCTTGGTTAGGTGTTCATCTTGGGAGAGGAATCTCTGGGTTTAAGGTGCCTGACCATTATGAGATGTATGGAACTGAAACTTATATCTCAAATAATGGGGACCGAATTATAGCTCCAAACAATTGTCTATGGCTCACAAGTTTAGACATTCAGCCGAGGCATAATCTTCTAAAACTGACAAAAGTATATAGAGGTAATGAGGATTTATATCCTAAATTTGATAATTTTAATGGCATAAATGTCAATAGAACCCAAGATATACCAATGGACTATGAAGGAGCCATAGGTGTACCCATCACTTTTCTGCACAAATATAATCCGTCACAATTTGAGATTATTCAGTTTAGAAAAGGAGATGATGGTAGAGACCTTTCTATTAATGGTAAATGTCCTTACTTCCGAATTTTGATAAAAAATAAGCAACCGATTAAAATGCCTTTTGTAGGTCCATCCTTATTTGCCTAATTTCATATAATATAAAGATTTTAGATAGATTTATTTGAAATCTTAGCAATGAAGCTAATCTACATGGCGTTAATCTCAACCGGTTTTCTGTAATCGTACCCTAAACGTACCCTGAAAATGACAAAATTATAGTATCAATATTTCCGCAACCATCGAGTGGGAGTAAGACGACCCGATAGAAAAAAAGGCTGTCTGACAAGTCCGATTTTTACGATTTCACCCCCGTCGGAACAGTTTTCGGCAGGGGTGATTTTCATTTTTGGAGTCTTGTTAGACAGCCTTTTTTCGTTTTATGATCTTCGCGGCGGCGCGTGGCGGCGGATCTCTGTCGGTCGGGCCCTGCCTGCCGCGGGATGAGCGGCTACAACGTGCGGTTCATCAGCTCGCGGCCCTCGGTGTCGGTGATGGTCACATGTATGCCCTCGGCGCTGCTGCGCACCAGCATGGCGCTCTTGTTGTCGTTGATTACGATGGGGAAGTCGTGCACCCCTTTCAGCGCGGGCAGGAAGTGGAAGCTGTGCTGGTGGGCCGAGAACATCACGTCGATCTTCGCGGCGTTGAGCACGGGCAGCACCAGTTCGCCCCAGTGCACGTTGCCGTGCCATTCGAGCATCTCCTTCACCGCCGCGGGATCCTGCTCGGCCATCCGCTCGTCGACGGGCGGTATGTGGAGCATGACTATGCGGTGACGCGCGCGGCGGAACTCCTTGCTGCGCACCACCTCGCGCAGCCACTCGATCTGCTGCTCGCGATACTCGTCGAAGGCGGCGAATCCCGCATACACCTCGTGCGAATCGGGCTTGTCCTCGCCGCAGTCGAGCATCACCACGGCCGTGTCGCCGAAGGTGTAGAACCCGTAGTAGCGCCCCTCGGGGTTGTTGTGTATGTAGCGGTCGTAGGTGCGGGCCAGCGCGCCGCGCGTCTCGTGGTTGCCGCGCACCACGGCGAACGGCTTGTGACGGGCGAAGCGGTCGACCGACACGTCGATGAAGCTCTCGTAGGGCTGCTCGGGCCGCGCGAAATAGTTCATCATGTCGCCCAGATAGAAGACCATCTCCACCTCGTCCATGGGCGCTGCGGCCAGCAGCTTGTCGCACTTGGCGGGGGTGTCGTGTATGTCGTTCATCACCAGACACGTGAACTCGCGCGCCGCGGGATCGAAGGTGCGGAATCCGTACCACGGGGTCTCGATCCGCTCGCCGAAGGTCACCTTGTAGGGTTGGAAATCGGCCACGCGGGCCGACACTATGCGGTATTCGTACTCGGTGGCGGGCGACAGGCCCTCTATCGCGATCACGTTGTCCGTGTTGTCGGCCATGATGAGCCCGTCCTTGCGGCTGTCGCACGTGCGCACCGCGGTGTCGCCCTTGCGGCGGATCTCCACTCGCGAGAATCCCTTGTGCGAGGTGGTGAACACCACCGTGGCGCGGTCGCAGGTGACGCCCTGAAGGTAGGGGCCGTGGTTGACGCGGTACGTTTCGTCGGCAGGCTCGCCCTGCACGACGACAGCGTTGCCGTCGCCTGCGGGCGTTGTTGCGTATGTCTCGGCCGCCGCTGCCGATACGATCATGGCGGCCGTTATCAAGGTTATCGTTTTCATTCGGGTCGGTTTTCGGGGCGGTTTATTCTGCATTCTCCAGTTCCGTGCGCTCCTGCTCGGTGAGCGTGGCTCCCGCTGCGCGGCGGATCGGTTCGAGTGCTGCGCGGCGCAGGGTCTCCCCGCCTCGGGTGACGGGCGTCGTGCGCAACGCGCTCTCCGTGCTTGCGGGCAGGTCGAACAGCGTGCGGCCGTCGATCTGCATGACGGTCTCCAGCAGCGCAATGTCGCCCTCGTAGTCGCCCCACACGGTCATGGGCATGGGATAGAGCTCCGCCAGCTGCTTCACGCTGTCGTTGGCGGCATCCGATGCGAAGCGCTCCAGATCGGCGTCGGCCGCTATGCCGCCCGAGTAGTCGTTGTTGCCTTTGGCGTTGAATATCAGGAACGTGATGGGGGCGAAGGTGTACTTGTAGCTGCCGATGGTGCGCTCCATGACATCCATTCCGCAGTTCTTGCCCTCGGTGCGCGTGCCTACCGTCGTCACGGGCACGTCGAGTCCGCGCAGACCCATTATCACCATCTCGCTGGCCGACGCGGTGCCGTCCGAGGCTATGACCCACAGTTTGTCGAGACCCAGGTTGACCGACACGTTGGCGTCGAGCAGACAGCGCGAGTCGCCGTGTTCGTTGGCGGGGTTGCGCTTCAGGTCGGCGTATACCTTGCCCGCGTGGCTGCGGTCGAGGATCATGCTCGCCAGCTTGATGCTCGAATTGACCGAGCCGCCGCCGTTGCTGCGCAGGTCGAGGATCAGATCGGTCACGCCCGCCGTCTTCAGGGCGGTGACGGCCTCGACGAGCTTGTCGTCGTAGTCGCTGTCGAACGACGTGTAGACCAGATAGCCTATCTTCCGACCCTCCTTGTTCAGATGCTCGGGCAGGTCGAGCACGGCGCTGTAAGCCACGGGATTCTTGTGGAACGGTCCGCGCGAGAGCGACACCGTGGCGCTCTTGCCCGTCGACTGGTCGATCTTGGTGAGCTCGGCCGACGCCTCCTTGTCGAACATGATGGTGTTCCACACGTCGACGTAGTTGCTGCCCGTTATGTCTGTGCCGTTCATCTGCGATATTATGTCGCCGCGGCGCAGTCCCGCCTTGGCTGCGGGCGAGTCGGGGTATACGTTGTCCACGGCCAGACCGTAGAGCGTGCCTGCGTTGTTGAGCGTCCACACCATCGACGCGAGCGATATGCCCCAGCCCTGCACGGGAGTGGCGGCGCGGGTGTGCGAGGCCGCTGCCGACGAGGCTTCCTCGCGGGTTATGTAGGAGTAGAGGTAACGCGTGGGCAGGCCCGTCGACGACATCTGCACGCCGCCGTCCATGGCGTTGGACGAGAGGCTGAGCAGCGAGGTCGAAAGGAACTTGTCGTATTCGAGCGAGAAATCGAACGTCGAGCGCTTCTGCACGTACTCGTCGAGCCAGTAGTATTCATCGCTCAGGCGTTCGTCGATCCACTCCACCACCTCGTTGTCGGCGCCCGCCGACTGCGATATGCCGTAGAGCTTGGTGCGGTTGTGCCCCTTGACGGTGATGTAGATCGTGCCGTTGCGCGGCTCGCCCGTGGCGTTGGCCGTCACCAGTATCTTCGCCGAGTGCTTGCCCGCCTGCGAGACGATGCCCGGGTTGGTGATGCGTAGCATCGCCTCGTCGTCCACCTCCAGCGAATAGGAACTTTCGGTCTCGAACGTGACGGTTATGTTGGTCGCCGATGCGTTGCATTCGACGGTGTTGTCGGCGGGGATGATTACGCCTTCCACGTAGTTTTTCTCTTCGTCGCTCGTCTTGTCCTCCGAGCAGGATGCGAGCAGCAGGGGTGCGGCCGCCGTAAGCAGCGCCGCGGCCGCAGCCTTCGCCGCAACGGCGGCGAGGTGTGCCAAAGATTGTCTTATCGGGTTTTTCATGGTCGAAAAAATTTTTTCCTGAAGTCTAAGTCATGCGTTTTGTTCCGATTTGCCGCCGCCGCGGGCCGTGAAGTCGCGGCACCACTCCCTTATGCCGCACGTCGCGCACTTGGGCGCACGGGCGGTGCACACGTAGCGGCCGTGGAGTATGAGCCAGTGGTGCGCCACGGGCAGCAGGTGCGAGGGGATGTTTTTCTCCAGCTGCAATTCGGTCTGCAACGGCGTTCGGGCACCGCGCGTGAGCCCTATGCGCGCCGAGACGCGGAACACGTGGGTGTCGACGGGCATCACCTCCTTGTTCCATATCACCGCGCCCACCACGTTGGCCGTCTTGCGGCCCACGCCCGGGAGGCGTTGCAGCGCCGCAAGGTCGCTCGGCACCTCGCCGCCGAACTCGTCGCACAGCATGCGCGCCATGCCCGCCAGATTGCGTGCCTTGTTGTTGGGGTACGATATGCTGCGGATGTAGGGATAGATCTCCTCGGCCGTCGCGGCGGCCATGGCCTGCGGCGTGGGGAAAGCCTCGAACAGCGCGGGCGTGGTCATGTTCACCCGCTTGTCGGTGCACTGGGCCGAGAGGATCACGGCCACCAGCAGCTGGTAGGGATCGTCGTAGTGCAGTTCGCTGTCCGCCGTCGGCATGTTGGCCGAGAACCAGCCTATCACGCCGTCGTATCGTTGCCTGAGTGTCATGTGAGCTTGCGTTTAGTACGCAAATATAGCGTTTTCCCGCGACATAATGTCCCGTTTCGGCGTTTTATTGCGCCCCACCCCGCGGAATCCCGCCTTCGGGGCGGGGCCATGCGGGGCGGCTCACTTTTTCACGAAGCTGTCGAGCGGGTAGCGCAGCCCCTCGTAGCTCGACAGGTAGGCGCACACGCTGCCCACCTTGATGGGCGATTTCAGGTAGAGCGGGATCTTGTTGCGGTCGTCGGATATCCACACCTCGAACTCGGTGCCGTCCTTGAACGCGAAGCCGTCGGAGGTGGCTATCTTGCAGCGGAACCTTATGGTGTTGAAATGGCCGAGATTCTTGATCTTCTTCACCTCGCGGCCCACGTAGCGGAACTTGAGGTAGCGTATGGTGTCCTCCAGCACCATCTCCAGCTCGCGTTCGTAGCCCTCCTTGATCTCGGCGTCGTCCACCGTGCGCAGGTTGAAGTAGAGCGACACGGCGTCCATGCTGCTGTCGGAGATCTTCATGGTCTTGAACTTCTCGGGATTCTGCTTCTTCTGCCAGCGCGTGTGGACGTTGTGGTTGTGCCAGTCGAATATG
>CAUHCL010000061.1 GCA_959604655.1 uncultured Alistipes sp.
CTTGAAGGTTTCGGCCAGATTCAGACGCTCGGCATAGACGTCGTAGGCCCACTTGTGCTTTATATACATGTCGACCGAATCGGCCAGCGACTCGTAGGGGTCGGCCGAACGAACGAAAAGGCTGTGACGCTCGCGGACGCAATTGCCGTAAAACGCGTCGTAGCACCACAACGCCGCACCGACCAGAACGGCGAAGACAACAATCAGAGGTATAATTATCTTTTTCATCCGAAACCGCATTATATTCTGCAAATATACTATTTGCGCGCCAAATTGCAAAAGCGGCCGAGCGAATAAAAGCAACAATTTATCGGTCGGCTATTGCCGATTACATTTTTTTTTCTACCTTTGCGCTCGGGTAAGTCTTATACGACCAGCTCCTACAGAATCCCCCAGGTGTGGAAGCAAGCAAGGGTATGTGGTTGTAGCGGTGCGATATAAGTAGCTTACCCTTTTTTATTTGCTGTTCCACGACATCGCACGACGCCCGTCATTGCACATGACCCGAGCCGCCGCAAGGATTCTCACGGGCGAAAAACAAAAATATCCGCGCAAATATTTGGATTACCGACAACTTATCGCTAACTTTGGTATAACCTAAACTTATTACAACAACTTAAATCAAGAGGGAAAGGAGATTACTTATGATTGGCAAGGTAAAATGGTTCGAAAGCAAAAAAGGCTACGGCTTCATCATGTGCGAAGACGGTCGTGAATTGTTCGTACACTACACGGGAATCGTGGCCGACGGATATAAAGCGCTGTCCGAAGGCCAGAGGGTCGAGTTCGAGATAGGCACTACCGAGAAAGGCGATCAGGCGGTGAACGTGAAGGTGATCCACAACGAAAAATAAATATTTCGAAGCATTAAAAAGCAAATCCGTGCGGGACGATCCCGCACGGATTTGTTATGTTGTAATTGCGGCAGGTTTGCCGTTTTCGAGTCGTAGCCTGCGGAGTGATCGACAGCGAGCCTCCGCGGGGCGAGGCTACGGCTCGCGCGGCTCTAAAGAGCCGCCCCAATCCTGCCCTACTTCTGAAACTTCATCGTAAAGTTTCTCAGCCAACGCATCGGAGGCCCCGACAGCATACGGCAGAACGGTATGAAGAGTCGGAACCACCAGTCGGGCACCTTGCATCGGCGGCCGCGCCACATGGCCCGCAGCGAGCGCCGCGCGCAGCTGTCGGGTGTCATCAGCACGCCTATCTTCACGCCTATGCGCTGCCAGCGGGGCGAGAGCCCGTACAGATCGGTCGCTATACCCGCGGGGCATATGGCCGTGACGGTGACGCCCTTCGCCTCCACCTCCTTTGAGAAGGCGACCGAGAAACTCTTCAGATAAGCCTTGCTCGCACTGTAAAGCGACAGACCCGGGTAGGGCATCCATATCGAGTACGACGACATGTTGAGTATGCGTCCGCCGCCACGCGCGATCATGTCGGCGGCATAGAGACGGCAGGTCTTGGTCGCCGTGAGATCGTGCAGGAATATTATCCGCTCGATACGCTCCACGGGGGTATCCAGTATATCGCAGAACGAGAACATGCCCGCATTGTTTATGAGCACATCCACCTTGATGCCCTCTGCCTCGGTCCAGGCGAAAAGTTCTTCGCCCGCCTCGGGCGTAGCCAGATCCTTGGACAGTATGCGTACTCCGACGGCGGGATTCGCCGCCCGCACCTCTTCGGCCGCCGCGGCCAGCTCCCGCTCGTCGACGGCCACCATCACCACGTTGTAACCCGCCGCGGCCAGCTGCAACGCATAACTGCGGCCTATGCCTTTCGACGCGCCCGTCACCAGCGCCGTTTTCGATGCGGGCACCACCTCTCCGAGTCTCATAGGCCTACCGAAGTTTCAGTTCGCGTTTGATGACCTCGGGCAGATCGCCGCAATTGTGGCAGCACTGCATGTCGATCGAATACATGCGGGCTATGCAGTAATCCTTGTGGTCGCACCCCGAGCGGGTGGAGATATCGCCCTCGCGCATCTTGTTCACGAACGCGGGGTCGTTTACCAGCGCACGCGCCATCTGCACCAGCTCGAATCCCGAGTCCAGCACCTTCTCCATTCCTTCGCGCGACACTATGCCGCCCACGTATACCAGCGGACCTTTCAGCTCGCGGCGGAACTTGCGGGCATTCTCCAGGAAGAAACACTCCTTGAAATCGTACTGACGAATCATCCACTGGCCGAACAGCGACACCACGATCTTCTGCGGCCACAGGCTCCACGGCATGTAGTAGCCCATAGTTTTGGTGGGTATGCGCCCGCGCATGACGGCCATCGGCGCCTTCGAGACGAAGCCCGACGAGAGCACTATGCCGTGCACGCCGAACGACTCGATGCGTTTGGCTATCTCGATCGACTCGGGGATCTCTATGCCGCCCTTGAATCCGTCCTCCATGTTGTGCTTCACCAGCACGGCGGTATTGGTCCGCACCGCGGCCTCCATCACCTCTTCCAGACACATGTCCATGAAGCGCATGCGGTTGGCGAGCGATCCGCCGAACTCGTCGCGGCGATGGTTGGTGTAGGGCGACAGGAACTGCGAGATCAGATAGCCGTGGCCCGCATGCACCTCCACGCTGTCGAAACCCGCCTCGTGGGCCGTCACCACCGCACGGCCGAAATCGCGTGCCATGTCGGCTATCTCCGCGCGGCGCAGCCTGCGATGGAACGTGGGCGAATAGAGGTTGAATCCCGTCGAGGCCGACACGGGAAAGCATCCTGCCGTCGACCAGTGGGTCATGTTGCCGCAGTGGCCGATCTGGATTCCCGCGGCCGCGCCCTCGCGGTGTATGTCGTCGGTTATGTCCCTGAGCGCGGGCACTATCTCGTCGCGCAGCCACAGCTGGCTGTTGAACGACACTCCGCTGCGGTTGACCGACGCATAGGCCAGAGTGGTCATGCCGATGCCTCCGCGCGCCACGCTGACGTGGTAATCCTTCAGCTTCTGCGTGGGGCCGAAATCCTTGCCCATGGACTCGAACGCCGCCGAACGGATGGTGCGGTTGCGCAGAGTCACGGGACCGAGTTTATAAGGTGTGAAGAGTTTGGAATCCTTCAAATCTTTTTCCATATCTTTTCAGGTTTCTTCTAATAGATAAAGGGAAGTATGCGTTTGCGCCGCAACGAGGTGAATTCCTCGCCGAACTCGGCCTCGTAGCGCTTGTAGAGCGACGCCGACCGAGGCGCCAGGTTGGCGAAGGTCCACAGCACGAACACCGCGCCCGCCCACGACCACGAAGCCACGGCGAAGCCCGTCCACTCCAGCAGCTCGCCGAAGTAGTTGGCCGACGACACGTAGCGGAACATTCCGCCGCGCGGTATGTAGTGGCGCGTGTCGCCCTCCTTGCGCAGGTGGCGTATGATGTAGTCCGACTGCCAGTTGACGAACATGCCGACGAAGAACAGCGCCGCGCCGACGTAAAAAAACGGCTTGCCGAACCAGCCGTCGTAGTAATCGGACGGAGCCACGTAGAATATCCATCCGCCCTGCATGAAAGCGTTGAGCGTGTTGAACACCATGCCCATGACGACGATTCCCAGCGGCATCTTCGATTTGCCGCGCATGAGCAGCGGGAATATGAACGAACGCTGGAAGTAGTGCAGCTGGAACATCGCCGCCAGCGCGAGCGGCGCGGCATCCCACCGTCGGTCGGAGCATGCCCACAGCACGCACATCATGATGAACACGGGCGACTCCATCAGCACCCACCCCGCCTTGTTGGGTACGGGAGGTCCGTAACGGCGGTCGAACAGATAGCCGTAGCCCGCCTCGAAGAATTGCAGGGCGACGAACACCACGACGGCCGTCAAGGCCATCACCACGAGAAACGTATCGTACAGAGCCGAATAATTTTCCATTCGCGAGAAATTTGCAACACTCCGAATCTCCGTCGGCAATCCGCTGCCGCGGGTTCGGAGCGCAACGTTAAAATCCGCGTAAATATACTAAAATTACTGCAAAATGCCGCTTCCGCACCGCACTATTTCCCGCAAGCGGCATATTTACGGACAAATATGACCCAAACGATTCGGCCTCTGCCCGCGTTTTCGGCTGCTGCCGCTTCGATCGGACAGCATTCGGCAAGCGAAAGCAGCCGCGGCCGCAAGACATTGAAACGAAACGGGGTACGGAAAACTCCGCACCCCGCACATCTTCGGATGTCAACCCTATTTCTTCGAATACTGGTTGCGACCCGTGGGATTGTTGCCGCGCGAGGCGGTACCCGTCGACTGCGAACGCGCCGTGCCGCGCGATGCCGAAGTCGAGGCGGTAGAACGACCCGAAGTCGAACTCTTGGCCGTCGTCGTTTTGCCCGAACCGCTCTGCGAACGGCTTGTCGTCTTGGTGTTGGATTCTTTCATAACTCAAAAAATTTTATTAAACATTGTTCGGTCTCGTGCCGCATCACACGGCGGTCCGAGACGCGTATATTCGATGCTGTGCAGCCGATCATCGGCTCTGTCCGACGGGTTCGCGCTTGCGGGTCTCGGTCTTGCCCGTACGATACTCGCACCACTGCATGTTCCCCGTATCGGTCGTGCGGCGTATCTCGCCGCTGCGCTCCTTGGCCAGCCTCTTGTCGGCACTGCGCACCGACGCCTCGGTGCGCTCGGTACCCTCGGGCTTCAGATCGGTGAGTCCGTCGGTAGTCATCGCCTGCCCGTGAGGATCGTCGACATAGCGCCACTCCTCGTCGAGCCCCGTGCTGCGCCCCTCGTTCCACGGTCCGAAGGCATCGCCGCCCGACGAATGGTTGGAGTAGAGATTGCAATAGCGCGGATCGCCCTGACGCACGCCCGGCGGGAAGTTGGGCGAGATGGTCTCCAGCGCCGCCTCGAACTGCTGGAAATGGGCTATTTCGCGGGCCATAAGGAAATTGAGAGTAGCCAGCACGTATTTGTCGTCGGTAAATTCCATCAGGTATTCGTACACGATCTTGGCTCTCGATTCGGCCGCTATGTTCGACCGCAGATCGACCGTCAGATCGCCGTTGGCATTCACGTAGGTCCCCTGCCACGGCATGCCGTTGCTGTCGGTGAGCGCGGGGCCGCCGCCCGTCAGCACACCGAACTGGGGATTGACCGAGAAGGCCGAATGGATGAGATCGTCCTTCGAGAAGCCGTCGCCGAAAATGTCGTTGCGTTCGGCGACATCCTTCAAATCGCCGTTCACGCCCGAAAGCAGCATCTGGATCGTGGCGCCGACGATTTCGAGATGGCCCAGCTCTTCGGTGGCGATATCCATCAGCATGTCGTATTTGTCGGGATAGGGATTATGGCATGCGAAGGCCTGCACGAAATACTGCATGGCGGCCTTGAGCTCGCCGTTGCCGCCGCCGAACTGTTCGAGCAGCAGACGGGCGAAACGCGGATCGGGTCGCGATACGCGGGCATTGTACTGGAGTTCTTTGGAGTGGTAAAACATACGCTTCAAATTTCGGTTAAACACTGCGGCCCACCATCGGCCTCGGACTCCCGCGGGGAGCGATACGCCGAAAAGGCCGCAACGCAGTAATGCAAAGCAAAACACTTGCCAAAAAAAGCCTTCGCTGCCGCACATTTCGCCAAACATGCCGCCACCGACGACAAGCGGGCCGCCCGACGAATCGGACGGCCCGCAAAAAAGGTTGCGCCGTAAGGAGACTTAATAGGTATTTCCCTGCCCGGGCTTCTTGTCGCCCGAAACGGTGCCGGTCTTGCCCGAAGTGCCGCAGCCGCAGTTCTCCGAAGGCTTTTTCGTGCCGTTCAGACCCGAACGGTTCGAGGTGTCGGCAGCGCCGCCCTTGAACTGCTCGGCCTTCTCGTGCACCTTGTCGGCTATCTTGGTGGCCGCATTGTCTACCTTGTCGGCCACACGCTCCTTGAACGTCTCGCCGCTCTTTTTGTTGTTGAGTTTGTCCATAGTCATAAATTATTATGGTTACCGTGGGCGCATACGTGCAAAATACGTACAAATAACGGTTCGGCAGGCAGCGAAATTTTCAGACGCGCGGCGCAGAAAGCGAAAAAAATCGGCAGACCGATCCTTGCGATCAGTCTGCCGACAAAGCCGAAAAGGGCAACGGTCCTATTTCACGAACGGAGCCGCTTCGAGATAAGCCGCGCTCTTGGCAACGCCGTCCCACATGCGGGCCAGCTTGGCCTCCTTGGTCTCACCCTCGGGACCGTGAGGCATCTCCTGCTCGACCACGAAATCCGAATAGCCGTTGGCATAGAACTGCTTGAAGATGGCCTCGAAATCGATCTGACCGCTGTCACCGATCACCATCTCGTCCTTGATATGCAGCATCTTGATACGATCGGGATACTTCTTGAGATACTCCACGGGGTTCTTGCCGCCCTTGGTGGTCCAGAAAACGTCCATCTGGAAGAACACGCACTCGGGATCGGTGTGCTCGATCATGTACTCCCAGATCACCTGACCGTCCATCACGTTGTACTCGTGCGAATGGTTGTGGTATCCCAGCAGCAGACCGTACTCCTTGGCCAGCTTGCCCACCTTGTTGAAATAGTCGCACACGCTCTGCAACTCCTCGAGGTTATTGCCCAAGCCGAAACCCGGGATCACGCAATACTTGGCGCCCATGGTCTTCAGACCCTCGAACACGGCACGCCATCTGTTCATCACGCCCTCCTCGTCGTTGGGATCCATGCCGATGGCGGTATGGGTCGACACGATCCTGATACCCTTAGAGTCGCACAGCGCCTTGAACTCGGCGGCAGGCAGTCCGAAGCAATCGGGGCTGCCCAGAGTCTCGACCACGTTGTAACCCGCATCGGCCACCTTTTGCAGCGATGCCTCGACGTTCGACATGTCCTGATGAACCGAATAGAGCTGAAGACCGATCTGCTTCTTGGCGGGCTTGCATCCCGTAAAGCCGATCATCGACAATGCAGCCAGCATAAGAGCCGCAGCGGTAAATAATTTTCTCATAAGCCTTGAATTTGAATTAGTGTTTACGGTAATCATGATAGTGTATCGCAAATGTATGCAAAATATCGTTATTTTACCAACAAACGGCACTAAAAATAGCATCCGCGGCGGAAATCACGGTCACCCGTTCCGCGGCGGCGGAACGCACGCACATCCGCGCCATGCAAAAAATAGCTGCGGCGAACGATCGTATAAAACTAATTTTTATTATTTTTGCGCGAAAATACGGATTCGTCGGGCCTCGACGATCGGCAGCGACAAAAAGGCGCGGCGCACCGAATCCTCCCGAAAAGACGCAGATGCGGATTCGGGAAATCGGAAAAGTAGTACCTAAACTTTTTAATATTTGCAAAACACTATGAAAGAGGCTATTGCTATTCTCACAGGTGGCGGTCCCGCACCGGGCATGAACACCGTCGTAGGCAGCGTCGCCAAGACGTTCCTCGCCAAAGGCTATCGCGTAATCGGTCTGCACTACGGTTATTCGGGTCTTTTCAACCCCAATCCCCGCCACGAGGATCTCGACTTCGTAAAGGCCGACTACATCTTCAACCAGGGCGGATCGTACCTCACCATGAGCCGTTTCAAGCCGACCGACAAGGATTTCGAGGAGAATTTCAACCTCTCGTTCTTCCAGGACAACAACGTGAAGCTGCTCGTCACGGTAGGCGGCGACGACACCGCGTCGACGGCCAACCGCATCGCCAAGTTCCTCGAGGCGAAGCACTACCCCATCGCCAACATCCACGTTCCCAAGACCATCGATAACGACCTTCCGCTGCCCGCAGGATCGCCGACTTTCGGTTACCAGTCGGCCAAGGAGGGCGGTACCGTCATCGGCCGCGCCGTTTACAACGACGCCCGCACCTCGGCCAACTGGTTCGTGGTAGCAGCCATGGGCCGCTCGGCAGGTCACTTGGCATTCGGCATCGGTTCGGCCTGCCACTACCCCATGATCGTCATCCCCGAGATGTTCAACAAGACCGAGATCACCGTCGAGAAGATCGTGAACCTGGTGGTTTCGTCGATCATCAAGCGCAAGCTGATGGGCATCGAGTACGGTGTGGCCATGATCTCGGAGGGCGTGTTCCACGCGCTGAGCGACGAGGAGATCCGCAACTCGGGCATACACTTCACCTACGACGACCACGGTCACCCCGAGCTGGGCAAGGTGTCGAAGGCCAACATCTTCAACGAGCTGCTGGAGAACAAGCTCAAGGAGCTGAAGATCAAGGTTAAGTCGCGTCCCGTGGAGATCGGTTACGAGGTTCGCTGCCAGACTCCCATCGCATACGACCTGGTTTACTGCTCGGAGCTGGGCATGGGCGTCTACAAGCTCTTCTCGGAGGGCAAGACGGGCTGCATGGTCTACATCAGCCAGGACGGTTTCGTGTCGCCGCTCTACCTCAAGGATTTGCAGGATCCCGCCACGGGCAAGATTCCGCCCCGTCTTGTGAACATCGAGTCGGACAAGATCCAGCAGGTGATAAACAACCTGATGAACTACATCACCCCCGAGGATTACGAGGCCGCCAAGGCTTACGTGGCAAATCCCGAGGCATACGATTTCAAGAAGATTCTCAACTGGTAGGAGATACCCGTTGCAGATTTACGGCAAAGGCCGCCCACGACGGGGCGGCCTTTGTTTTTATTTTGTCGGGCCACAGAATCTTACACTATGCGACTCTGCGAGTCGCGCAGTTCGCCGCCGCCCCGCGCGGTTCAAATAACCGCACCCATCGGGGTCATCCGAAAAGCTCCAATTGCGGCGATGGTCGGAGATTGGTTATCGGCAGGCGCAGTCGCCTCGCACGCTTCACCGTGTATGCCGTGCCGCCGTGCGGCGAACCGTCGTACCACGCCACTAAAAACGACGAGTTGTCGACCATAAAATCATTGCGAAGCATATAGCTCCGTGCGGATTTCGCGTCGCACACGCATACACGCTCGTCGGCCGCGGCCAGCACGGCATCGTAATCCTCGGCGCTGCGGCCGTCGAACATGTCGCGGAAGCCCGCGAAAGGCTCCGCCGCCACCAGACGAATGTCGTCGTGCAGGCGTTTGGCTTCGGCGACGGCCAACCCCGCCGCGAGGTCGAATCCCCACGACATGCCCGTAATAAAACAACGGTATCCTTCGGCGTAAAGGCGCTCCACCTCGCGCCGCAGCAGGGCATCGGCCTCGCCGCGATAACAGCGGTGTCCGGTGAAAGCAACGCAGATATTTTTTTCGATTTCCATTGCCTCGACAATATAGTCATATGGCCCGAATTTTGCAACTTTTCGGAGCGAATCCAATTTAATTTTAATCTTTATGAAAAACAATGGTATTTGCTCTTTGATCTCGTTTCTGGGCGGCGCACTGGTCGGCTCGGTAGTAACCATGCTCGTAACTCCGCAGTCGGGTCCCGACCTGCGCAGAAAAATCAGCGACTACGTAGACCGCGAAGCCGACAAGATCCGTTGTCACTGCGACGACGACAAGTAGTCGCACGACGACGATGAAACTCGAACGGCATCAACCTCACTTCTTGCAGAATGCTGGCATCGATAGTATTTTTCATCACTGCCGCCACTGCGGCGGTCGTGCTGTTCGTCACGGCACTCGTAATGTGGCTGGCCGAACTGCTCGATTCGGGCGCTCTGGCCGCCGTCATCGTCGGAGCCGTATTCGCGCTGGCGGCATGGATCATCTACTCGGTATCGGTCCGACGATCCATCCGCTACATAAACGACCGTATGGAAACGGTTTACGAAGTGGCTTATGCGGTGCGCAACTGGTATAAGCTGGTAATAAGGTTCCTGCGTTCGCTGTTAATCGCTCTTGTCAAGTAATTCGAAAACGGGTCGGTCACGCCGATCCGTTTTTCGTATACATCTATCTTTACGATATATCGCCGCCGCCCCACGCGGCGAACGGCTGTCCATATTACGTATTTCCCCCTACAAATACAATTTTTCATCCTCCCGCAGTAACTTTACCGCGCCGCGGAACACTATCAATAACGAAAACGCATAACCCGCATGCCGAGCGGTCGCCGCACCGAGGCAGCACAAGTGAAAATCTCGTATGGACGAAAAACAGTTTTTAGAGCTGGCCGAACGCTACAAAGGCGTCATATACCGCATATGTTACATCTATGCCACCGACAGCCATACCCTGGCCGACTATTACCAGGAGGTGCTGGCCAATCTGTGGATCAGCCGCGATTCGTTCAGGGGCGAAAGTTCGGAGGGTACGTGGGTATACCGCATAGCGCTCTACACATGCCTCTCGTTCGTACGCAAGCAGCGCCGACGGCCGATCCACGTGCCGCTCGCCGTGGACACCGACCTGTACGAGGACGACGGGCGCAACGGACGCATACGCGAGATGTACTCGCTCGTATCGCGCCTCGCCCCTGCCGACAAGGCTCTGATACTGTTGTGGCTGGAGGAACACAGCTACGACGAGATAGCGCAGATCACGGGACTCACACGCTCGAACGTGGCGGTGAAGCTCATGCGGATAAAGGAAAAGTTGCAGAAAATGTCGAACGAATAAAAACCTTAACTATGGACATGGAAGATTTGAAACAGAGCTGGTCCGAACTGCGTGAAGAGACCCGCAGACAGAAGATCGTCACCGACGAACTCATCCGATCGGTGATAAACGACCGCGTGGAGCGTCTCGGACGCGGATTCAAGGTGGCAGGAATACTCATCACCGTGGGATTCATCTGCCTGTCGATAACCATATCGCGCCATATCGGTCTGTTTATTAACGATTTCGGGGGGGGGCTTGACATCGTTTCACGCACGGCGATCATAGCCGAGGGACTCATAATAGCGCAGTATCTGCTCTGCGTGTTCGCCGTAGCCCGACTCTACCGAGCGCACCGCGACATATCGGCATCGGACGATCTGCTGCGCATGAGCTTCGCGCTGAAACGTTACAACCGCCTGAAACGCAACCTCAAACCGACAATTATCATTACGCAGATAATCCTGCTCGCCATCGTGATGAATCTGCTCTTCGACCAACAAACGGCATCGATGATAATAATCGTGACGGTCCCAGCCGTGCTGGTAATATACACGATCAAGAACCGCAGCGACTCGCGCGACATACGTGAGATAGAGCAGCGTATCGAGGACCTTCGCAGAGCGGAGAAGAAAAACAACATATAAAAATTATCTTCGGCTGCGGGGGGGGGCGCACCGAAAGTGCGGGCAGCCGAAGACAGCACCGCCGCGCGGTGCAAATACCCACCCCGCAAAAACACGGATCCTCGCGAACGACATCGTTCGCGAGGATCTCCTTTCCCAGTTTATAAATCCCTTTATTTACCGAAGTAACGCTTGTAAAGGCCCTGGAAACCTGCGCCGTGACGCGCCTCGTCCTTGGCCATCTCATGAACGGTGTCGTGAACGGCATCGAGGTTCTGCTCCTTGGCCAGACGTGCCAGACGCATCTTGTCCTCGCATGCGCCGCTCTCGGCATTCATGCGCTTGTAAAGATTGGTCTTGGTATCCCAAACGACCTCACCGATCAACTCGGCGAACTTCGAGGCGTGCTCGGCTTCCTCGATGGCGTAACGCTTGAAAGCCTCGGCAACCTCGGGATAACCCTCGCGGTCGGCCTGACGGCTCATGGCCAGATACATGCCCACCTCGGTGCACTCGCCCATGAAGTGGTCGTTCAGACCTTTCCACAACTCCTCGCTCGCGCCCTTGCCGTCGCCGAGCTTGTGAACCGTTACGAACTCGAGATCGCCATCGTTTTCCTCGATCTCTACGAACTTATCTTTACCTACCTTGCAGAGGGGGCACTGCTCGGGAGCAGAATCGCCCTCGTGGATGTAACCACATACCGTACAACGAAATTTCTTAGCCATATTTATCTTCTGTTAAAAGTTAGTGATGCAAAGATAGTCTCTTTTTTCAATCTTGCATACATTATTCAATAACATTTTCTTATATGTTCATAAGCTGCGCTTATGATTCCTCGGCCGCCGCAATCAGCCGTTCTATATACTCCACATCGGTGCAGTCCTTGGCCATCACCCTCTTGCGTGCATCGAGCAGATAGAGAGAAGGTATGGCCTTCAGATCGTAGAGCCGCTGCTTCGATATGGCCATTCCCCGATCGTAGGCGTTGATCCATGCCGACGGATAATCCGACAGGTGCTCGCGCCATGCCGCGAGATCATCGTCGGGATATATCACCAGCACCTTCAGCGTACCGCGCTCGACGAGTTCGTTGAGCATGGGCGACGCCACGATCTGCTCGCGCACTTCGCGGCACATAGGGCACCCGGGATTGCTTGCGAATATCAGCAGGTAGTCGGCCGCGATGTCGTGCATGCGCCCCGACCTCCCCGACGCCAAGGTATACTCGAAATCGGCAGCCTCGCGTCCCACGCGGTTGCGAAGCGCCATATCCAGATCGTACTCATAAGGCATCTTCTCGTATTCGTCCGTCAGATCGCTCCGCAACGCCGCCTCAAGGACGGGTATGTAGAGCTCGTCGTTGCGCAGCGGCGAGTTAGGATCGTGCAGAACCGTCTCGGCGAGCATCAAGAAGTAATCGAACATGCGTTTCGACTCGGAGGCCTTGGCCATCAGTCTCGACATGGACTCCGATGCCAGCGAGTCGGGAACATACCGACCAACGTACACCGCGAAAGCCGTCGCCATGTGGGCGGTGTCCGCCTCGGCGATAAAGAGCGTGTCGGCGAAATCGAAACGATCCCAGTAATGCTCGTTCAGATACGCCGCCTTTTCCTCGGGCGACAGCATCGAAGGGGCCAGAGCGGGCAGAAACACCCTGCCCTCCTTATACTCCGCAGCCTTGCCGTCCGCGGCAGCGTCCGTTTTTCCGCCGCGGGGACCGCAGCATACGGTGCACGCGGCCGCAACCGACACACAGACATATGTTAACGTTCGTCTCATAAAGCATGTTCTTACTATGCAAAAGTATATAAATAATGTC
>CAUHCL010000062.1 GCA_959604655.1 uncultured Alistipes sp.
GATTGCCGAGCCGCCACAGCAGAAGCGGAACTTTGTTCCGCAATCCCCTCCTTGGGAGGGGACTTCGGTCGCTACGCTCCGATACAGCACATTGATGCAATAATTGTAAAATGATAATTTGAAGAACTTCGCAATGATACGAAAACTCACACTGGCGGCCGTGCTCACGCTCTCGGGAGCGGCCGCATTCTCGCAAAGCACTTACGACGAACTGCGCGGGATAAGCTCGCTCAACCGCGGCGTCTACGGCCTGCAATCGATGCGCGACGGCGAACACTACACCGTGCGCCGCGGCAATTCGATCATACGTCAGAGTTATGCCGATCCCGAGGCGGCCGACACGCTCTACATGGGTGCGTTCGGCGGATATTCGTTCTCGCCCGACGAGGCGATGCTGCTGCTGAGCGCCAATTCGCGGCCCGTCTACCGCCACTCGTTCTATGCCGACTACGACATAGTGCGCACGGGCGGCGAGCGTGTGGCCGCGCTGAAGAATGTGCGCGACGTGGCCTTCTCGCCCGACTCGCGTCTGGTGGCCTATGCTCGCGACAACAACCTTTACGTCGGTCCCGTGGGCGGCGAGGCGCGTGCCGTGACCGACGACGGCGAGTGGAACAAGGTGATAAACGGCACCGCCGACTGGGTTTACGAGGAAGAGTACGGATTCACGAAGGCCTACGCCTTCTCGCCCGATTCGAAGAGTCTGGCCTACCTGCGTTTCGACGAGAGCGAGGTGCCCACGTTCCAAATGATGCGCTTCGACCGCAAGCTGTATAACGAACCCTATTCGTTCAAATACCCCAAGGCGGGCGACCCCAATTCGAAGGTCGAGTTGTGGGTTTACGACATCGCGAGCGGTGCCAAAAGCCGCGTCGACACGGGTGCCGAGACCGACCAGTATATCCCGCTGATCGACTGGACGCCCGACGGCGAACTCTATTTCTACCGTGTCAACCGCAAACAGAACCGCTTCGAGGTGGTGCTCTGCCGCAAGGACGGCACGCAGAAGGTGATTTACGACGAGACGTCGCCCACCTATGTCGAGCGTCCCGAGCGGGGTACGGTGCGTTTCATCGACGGCGACCGTTTTCTGGTGATGAACGAGACGGCCACGGGCTGGAACCACATCTATCTCCATTCCGCCGCCAAGGGTCTGCTGCGGCCGATAACCTCGGGCGAGTGGCAGGTGGTCGATATCGTCGAGGTGGCCGACGACAGGATATACTATCTCTCGACCGAGCGTTCGCCGCTGCGCCGCGACCTCTATGTCGTCGACCTCAAGGGCAAGCACAAGCGCCGTCTCACCGATCGTGACGGCACCTACTCGATAGCGCCGAGCAAGGGTATGAAGTACTACATTTCGACCTTCTCGTCGGCCACGGAGGGCAACACCGTGGAGCTCCGCCGCGGCGACGGACGCCTGATCCGCACGCTGGCCGAGAGCACGGAGCTGACCGAGCGCATGAAGAGCTTGCCGCACAGGGAGTTCTTTACCTTCGTCAGTGAGCGCGGCGACAGTCTCAACGCCTACATTATCAAGCCTACGGATTTCGATCCCGCGAAGAAGTATCCCGTCCTGCTCACGCAGTACTCGGGGCCCGGGTCGCAGTCGGTGGCCGACCGCATATCGTTCGACTGGGAAAACGTGCTGGTCGGCAACAGCTACATCGTCGTCTGCTGCGACGGCCGCGGCACGGGATTCATGGGCGAGCGGTTCAAGAAGCAGACCTACGGCAATCTGGGTGCGCTGGAGGTCGAGGACCAGATCTCGTTCGCGCGTTACATGGCCTCGCAGCCCTACGTCGATCCCGACCGCATAGGCATCTACGGCTGGTCGTACGGCGGTTTCATGGCCCTGGGGTGCGCCTTGAAGGGCGACGGACTCTTCAAGATGGCCATAGCGGTGGCTCCCGTCACCTCGTGGCGCTACTACGACACCATCTACACCGAGATCTACAACGACCTGCCGCAGGACAATCCGTCGGGCTACGACGACAATTCGCCCATCAACTTCGCCGACCGCCTGAGCGACCGCACGCGCCTGCTCATCATGCACGGCACGGCCGACGACAACGTGCATTTCCAGAACACCATGGAGATGTGCAACGCGCTCAACCGCGCCCGCAAGCAGTACGACATGATGATCTATCCCGACCAGAACCACTCGATGTATCCGTCGGACGGCTACAACATCCGCAACAAGATGATACGCTACACGCTGGAACACCTTTAGTTCCTGCAGACGTGTTTGGCAGATGCTCTCGGGCCGCGGCCTGTATAGTTCTGACGGACTGCATTTTCGGTTTTGGGCCTGCTGTTCGCCGACGGCGGCAGGATTCGCACGAGCCGAAAGCGAGTTGCAGTCCGCCGCAGTGGGGCGGCGGCGAACTGCGCGGTTTTGAAGAGTCGCAGGTTGACGATTTCGGGTAAAACTTATCTTCGGCGGCTGCGGGGGTCGCACCAAAGGTGCGAGCCGCCGAAGATAACGCCGCTACGCGGCGAAGTTACTAGGCCCGCGGACTCTGCGAGTCGCCCCGCCCTTCGTCCGAAATCGCTTCTGCCGCGGGATGGGCTGACGCGTGTGGATATTGCCTTCCGCGGGCTGCTGTCCGAGAGAGCAGTAAGGTATTAATGCCCGATACACGCGATATATAAACAAATGGCAGCCGCTTCAAGAGCGGCTGCCATTTTGCTTATATCGCGGCGGATCAGAACTTGGCCTCGCGAAGCACCACGCGCACCGACGTGGGATTCGACTGACGGACCAGCAGATCCTGATCCGAGGCGAAACGCTCGTAAAGTTCGTCGGTATAGTTGCGGATGGTGAGCAGTTCGGCGTCGTCGATCTTCTCCACGCTGAAATTCTCCTCGTTGAGGGCCTTTATCAACTCGTCGATATGCCATGAATACTCCACGCAGAGGCTCAGATCCACGGCCGAGTTGTTGACCAGATTGGTCTTTATGCGGAAGCGGTCGAGCAGCGAGAAGATCACCGCGAATTTCTCCTCCATGACGAACGAGAAGTCGCGCGAACGTATCGTCAGCAGCACCTGGTTGCGCTTGTAGATCAGAATGGGCAGCGTCACGTGCTCCGCCTCGCCGTTGATGACCGTGCCTGGCTTCGTCTTGTCGCCGAACGGGCGGACGTAGAGCGGAATGTTCTTGTTTTGCAGCGGCTTGATGGTCTTGGGGTGGATGATCTGCGCGCCGCTGTAAGCCAGCTCGATGGTGTCGAGATAGTTGAGCGCGTCGATCTTCACAGCGTCCTTGAATATCTTGGGGTCGGCGTTCAGCACGCCGTCCACATCCTTCCACACGCTCATCGACTCGGCGTCGAGTATGTATGCCGCCACGGCCGCCGAGTAGTCGGAGCCCTCGCGGCCCAGAGTGGTGGTCGTGCCGTCGGGCGCGGCTCCTATGAAGCCCTGCCCCACGAAGACGCCCACGCCCGTGTTTTCGGTGGCGGCCTTCAGTCGCGGCTCCGAGGCCTTGATGTCCACATAGGCGTCCTTATGGCGCAGGTTGGTGACGAACGCCTTGCGCATGTCGATCCAGCGGTTGCGGATGCCCGTGTGTTCGAGATATTTCGATATGATGGTGGTCGAGATCAGCTCGCCGTAGGCCACTATCGTGTCATACCACAATTCGGCGTCGGCGGCACGGTATACGGTGTCGACGGCCACGGCGCGCAGCTCGGCGAAGAGCTTGTCCACGTCGGCGATCTCGGTGTGCCCGCCCCACAGATCGTCGATGATCGAGGCGTGGTACTCCTTTATGCGTTTTATCTCGTCGTCGGCCTCGCGCTTTCGGCCGTTCTGCATGTGGGTGAAGACGCTCTCCAAAGCATTGGTGGTCTTGCCCATGGCCGATACGATGATGAACAGATTTTCCTCTCCGTCGACGATGTGTCGCAGATTCCTTACGCCGTCGGCGCTTTTCACCGAGGCTCCTCCGAATTTATAAACCTTCATACGTTCTTAAATAGTTTGACGGCGGCGGGGCCGTTGCGCTCCGAAACGCCGCCGCTCAAAGTAATCCATATTCGGATGCAAAGGTATTAATTTTGTATTCGCCGACCTCGGATTGGTCTATTTTATCTATCTTTACGGCACAAAAATAAGAATAAATATGTATAACGATCTCAAAGAAATAGTGGAACGGGCGTGGGCCGACCGTTCGATGCTGGCCGACGCGACGGTGAAGGCCGCCATCCGCGAGGTGGTGGAGGCCGTTGACAAGGGTGCGCTGCGCACCGCCGAGCCCGTCGATCCCGAAAAGAGCGAGTGGCAGGTGAACGAATGGGTCAAGAAAGCCATAATAATGTATTTCCCCATTCAGGAGATGCGCGTCATGCGCGGCGGCGAGCTGGAGTGGTACGACAAGATGGAGCTCAAGCACGACTACGAGAAGTTGGGCGTGCGCGCCGTGCCGCATGCCGTGGCCCGCTACGGAGCCTACATCGCGGCGGGAGCCATCCTCATGCCGTCGTACGTCAACATAGGCGCATACGTCGACACGGGCACCATGGTCGACACGTGGGCTACCGTGGGCTCGTGCGCGCAGATCGGCAAGCACGTGCACCTGAGCGGCGGCGTGGGTATCGGCGGCGTGCTGGAACCCGTGCAGGCGGCTCCCGTAATCATCGAGGACAACTGTTTCATCGGTTCGCGCTCAATCGTGGTGGAGGGTGCGCACGTGTGCCGCGAGGCGGTGCTCGGCTCGAACACCGTGATTACGGGCTCGACGCACATCATAGACGTCACGGGCGCTGAACCTGTCGAGTACCGCGGCTACGTGCCGCCGCGCTCGGTGGTGATCCCGGGCAGCTACACCCGAAAATTCCCCGCGGGCGAGTACGGCGTGTCGTGTGCGCTCATCATAGGTCGCCGCAAGGAGTCGACCGACAAGAAGACATCGTTGAACGACGCCCTGCGCGACTTCGGAGTGGCGGTATAAATCGTCGGATGCCATGCGAAAACCCGAAAACCGTCCGTGGCGGGTGCTGTCGAGCGAATACGTCGCCCGACGGCCGTGGTTCACGGTGCGCCGCGAGAGCGTGGAGCTGCCTACAGGAGCCGTTGTCCCCGAGTGGTACGTATTCGAATTTCCCGACTGGGTGAACGTCATAGCCCGCACCGCGGCGGGCGAGTTCGTCATGATAAGCCAGTACCGTCACGCTCTGGGTGAGACGCACTACGAACTGGCGGCGGGCACCTGCGAGCAGGGTGAGACGGCCGAGCAGAGCGCACGCCGCGAACTGCTGGAGGAAACGGGCTATGCGGGAGGCGTGTGGCGCCCCTACATGGTCACCTCGCCCAACCCGACGAGTCACACCAACCGAGTCTATACGTTTCTGGCCGAGGGCGTCGAGCGCGTGGGCGAGCAGCACACCGAGGCGGGCGAGGACATAAAGGTCCATCTGATGAGCGCCCGCGAAGTGCGCGAGCTGCTGGACGGCGACGAGATAATGCAGTGCCTGCATGCCGCGCCGCTGTGGCGCTATATGGCCGAGAATAAATTCGAGTTATGATGCCCCTGGTGCGACCCCCCGCAGCCGCCGAAGATAAATTTTATACTTTAGCGATGATATACTGCTTCGAAGAACTTACCTCGTCCAACGACGAGGCCGCCGACGCACGCTACCGCGAGGGCGACACCGTGTGGGTCGAGCGTCAGACAGCGGGCCGCGGGCAGCGCGGTCACCGCTGGGAGAGCGCCGAGGGCGAGAACCTCACCTTTTCGACCGTGTTCGAACCTGCGTTCCTCGCACCCGAGCGGCAGTTCCTGCTCTCGGAGGCGGCGGCGCTGGGCGTATGCGACACGCTGGCCCGTTACGGCATCGACGCTCGGATAAAGTGGACCAACGACATATATGTCGGCGACCGCAAGATCACGGGAATGCTCATCGAGAACAAGTTGCAAGGCGGCGGCATCATGCGCACCGTGGCGGGCATAGGGCTGAACGTCAACCAGATGCAGTTCGATCCCGCGCTGCCCAACCCCGTGTCGATGGCCTCGGCTGCGGGGCGCCGATTCGACCGCGGCGAGGTGCTGGAGACGCTGCTCGCGCATCTGGCCGCGCGCTACGCCATGCTGCGCGACGGCGATGCGGAGGGTCTGCAACGCGACTACCGCCGTCTGCTCTACCGCCGCGACGAGGAACATTGGTATGCCCGCCCCGACGGTAGCCGTTTCCGCGGCACGATTCGTGGGGTGGAACCGTCGGGCGCGCTGATCGTCGAGAGCGCCGACGGCACGACGGGAAGTTATCTGTTCAAGGAGATAGAGTTCGTGCTGAAAGCATAAAATCTCGGCGAATTTATTGCCGTTAATAAAATAACACTTATCTTTGTATAAATAACCGTCCTTTCGGTCGATGCGTCAGTGCGCGCGGCGTGCCGCAGACGGAGAGGCAGATGCAAACGGAACGGAATTAACACAATAAAACGTAACATATCATGAATGTACCTTCAAATCTGAAGTATTCGAGCGACCATGAGTGGTGTCGCATCGAGGGCGAGTTCGCCTTTATCGGTATTACCGATTTCGCACAGAGCCAGTTGGGCGACATTGTTTTCGTCGACGTTCCGACGGTGGGCGAGACTTTGGCCGTGGGCGACGTGTTCGGCTCGATCGAGGCCGTGAAGACCGTCAGCGACGCGTTCCTGCCCGTGGGCGGCGAGGTGGTTGAGTTCAACGACGCCGTGGATGCCGATCCCGCGTTGGTCAATTCCGATCCTTACGGCGAGGGCTGGATGGTTAAGGTGAAGATGAACAATCCCGCCGACTACGACGCTCTGCTGACTCCCGAGGCATACACCGAGCTGATCGGATAGGCCGCAGCGACAAAACTATATTGAACCCGATTAAATAAATTGCATATGTCAAAAGTAACGGTAATCGGCGCGGGCATGGTGGGTGCCACCTGCGCCAATGTGCTCGCAGCACGCAACATAGCCGACGAAATAGTATTGATCGACATCAAGGAGGGACTCTCGGAGGGCAAGATGCTCGACATGTATCAGGCTGCCGCCACCACCGACTCGAAGAGCAAGCTGGTGGGCTGCACCAATGATTATAAGAAGACCGCCAATTCGGACGTGGTCGTAGTGACTTCGGGTATTCCCCGCAAGCCCGGCATGACCCGCGAGGAACTTATCGGCACCAATGCCAACATCGTGAAGAGCGTGGTTTCGCAGGCCCTGGCCGCCTCACCCCGCGCGATCTTCGTCATCGTGTCGAACCCCATGGATACCATGGCCTACCTCACGCTCAAGTCGACGGGACTGCCCAAGAACCGTGTGATCGGCATGGGCGGCGCGCTCGACTCGTCGCGTTTCCGCTGCTATCTGGCCAAGGCCGCAGGCGCCAACATCCACGACGTGGACGGCATGGTGATCGGCGGTCACGGCGACACCACCATGATCCCCCTCGTATCGAAGGCTACCGTAAAGGGTGTTCCCGCGTCGCAGTTCATCTCGAAGAAGAAGCTGGCGCAGGTGGCCGCCGACACTATGGTCGGCGGAGCGACCCTCACGGGTCTGCTCGGTACGTCGGCCTGGTATGCCCCGGGTGCGGCGGCAGCTTCGGTGGTGGAGTCGGTGTTGGGTGATCAGAAGCGCGTAATACCTTGCAGCTGCTACCTCGAAGGCGAGTACGGCCAGGAGGATATCATGATCGGCGTTCCCGCCGTAATCGGCCGCAAGGGTATCGAGAAGATCGTTAAGATCGACCTCACGGCCGACGAGACCGAGAAGTTCGCAGCTTCGGCCGCAGCGGTCCGCAAGGTAAACCAAATCCTTTACGATACGAAGGCCATTTAATAAGTTAGCCTGGATCCGCCGATCGGAAGCGGACGGCCCCTAGAATTCCACCCCTGCCGAAATCCTCGGCAGGGGTGTTTTCGTGTTGAACAGTTACGAAAACGGGCGGCGTCCGATCGGATGCCGCCCGTTTGGGGCTTGAGGTATCTGCGCGCTTATTCGGCGGGAGCGATAGCCTCGCTGGGGCAAACGCCTGCGCAGGTGCCGCAGTCGATGCACTTGTCGGGATCGATAACATAGATATCGCCTGCCGAAATAGCCTCAACGGGGCACTCGCCGATGCAAGTTCCGCAAGCTACGCACGAATCTGAAATTTTGTAAGCCATAATATTTGTTTTTAAGTTAGAAAAAGTCTAATGCAAATATAACGAATTATCCGATAATATCAAATCCCGTGTAGGGAATCAGCACCTCGGGGATGCGTATTCCGTCGGGAGTCTGGAAATTCTCCAGCAGGGCGGCCACTATGCGGGGCAGCGCCAGCGACGATCCGTTGAGCGTGTGGGCCAGATTTATCTTCTTGTTGCCGTCGCGGTAGCGCAGCTTGAGTCGGTTGGCCTGGAACGACTCGAAATTCGACACCGACGACACCTCCAGCCAGCGTTTCTGAGCCTCGGAATAGACCTCGAAGTCGTACGTGAGCGCCGAGGTGAACGACATGTCGCCGCCGCAAAGACGCAGAATGCGGTAGGGCAGTCCGAGCGACTTCACGATCGACTCCACGTGGGCCACCATGCCGTCCAATGCCTCATACGAGGTCTCGGGCAGCGACAGCTGCACGATCTCCACCTTGTCGAACTGGTGCAGACGGTTCAGGCCGCGCACATCCTTGCCGTACGATCCCGCCTCGCGACGGAAGCAGGGGGTGTAGGCCGTCATCTTCACGGGGAAATCCTTCTCGTCGAGGATCACGTCGCGGTAGATGTTGGTCACGGGCACCTCGGCCGTGGGGACCAGATAGTAGTTGTCGACCGTGGCGTGGTACATCTGTCCCTCCTTGTCGGGCAACTGTCCCGTGCCGAATCCCGACGCCTCGTTGACCATCACGGGAGGCTCCACCTCAAGGTATCCCGCCTTGGTGTTGCAGTCGAGGAAATAGTTTATCAGCGCACGCTGCAAACGCGCTCCCTTGCCCTTGTAGACGGGGAATCCCGCGCCCGTGAGCTTCACGCCCAGATCGAAATCTATAATGTCGTATTTGCGGGCCAGCTCCCAGTGCGGCAGCGGATTCTCGGGCAGAGTGGTGTAGCTCTCCACCAGTTTCACCACCAGATTGTCCTCGGCCGTCTTGCCCTCGGGCACGATGTCGGCGGGGAAGTTGGGCAGCAGCACGATCTGCGACTGCAACTCGTTGCTCACCGACTGGTGCTCGGCCGAGAGTTCGCCCGAACGTGCCTTGAGCGAGGCCACGAAGCGCTTCTTTTCCTCGGCTTCCTCCTTTTTGCCCTGACCGATCAGCGCGCCGATCTGCTTCGCGGCGAGGTTCTGCTCGGCCAGACAGTTGTCCAGCTCGGCCTGGATGGCCTTGCGGCGGTCGTCCAGTTCTTCTATCTTGGCGATAACGGGAGCGGCATCCACGCCCTTCTTTGCCAAGCGTTTGATGGCAAGCTCCTTGTCGTCTCTGAGTTGCTTCAATGTCAACATAACCCTGTCTTTGTTTTATTCGGTTTACGAATTGCAAAGTTATAAAAAAATACGCTTTCGTTATATCTGTGCGAGCCGTTTTTTCGGATGCCGCGCGCCTGCGCCGCAAAAAGCACGGACAAAAGGGCGCGCTTTGCGCATTCTTTACTATTTTTGCGCACGTTATGCGTAGTGTCGAACTCCTTTCACCCGCCAGGGACCTCGCGGCCGCCGTCGCCGCCGTCGATTACGGAGCGGATGCCGTCTACATGGGCGGCTCGCGCTTCGGGGCGCGCCGCGCCGCGGCCAACGGTATCGACGACATAGCCCGCGCCGTCGAGTACGCCCACCAATACGGCGTAAGGGTGCATGCGGCTCTCAACACCGTGCTTTTCGACGACGAACTGGCGGATGCCGAGGCGCAGGCGCGCGAACTCATCGCCGCGGGAGTCGACGCCCTCATAGTGCAGGACATGGCGCTGCGGCGCATGAATCTGCCCGTCGAGCTGCACGCCTCGACGCAGACGGGCAACACGTCGCCCGAGGGGGTGCGGTTCCTTCAGGATTGCGGATTCTCGCGCGTGATACTCGAACGCTCGCTCACGCTCGACGACATACGCCGCATACGGGCCGCCGCCACGGTGGAGCTGGAGTGCTTCGTGCACGGAGCGATATGCGTGGGTCACAGCGGCCGCTGCTTCCTCTCGCGCTCCACCTCGTCGCGAAGCGGCAACCGAGGCGAATGTTCGCAGCCGTGCCGCCTGCCTTATGACCTGAAAGATGAGTCGGGCCGCACGCTCGTGAGCGGGAAACACCTGCTGTCGGTCCGCGACCTCGATCTGTCGGACGATCTGGAGACGCTCATCGACGCGGGCATAGCCTCGTTCAAGATCGAGGGGCGCCTGAAGGACGTGCGCTACATAAAGAATGTCGTGGCATACTACCGCCGACGGCTGGATGATATCATTGCGCGCCGCACCGACATAGTGCGGCCTTCCGTCGGGCGCAGCGTGCCCGACTTTACGCCCGACACCGCGAAGAGCTTCACCCGCGGCGCCTCGCGTTACATGCTGCACGGCAAGTGCGGCGGCGTGGCGTCGTTCGACACCCCCAAGGCCGTAGGCGAACCCGTGGGGCGCGTGGCCTCCGTTACGCGTCGCGGCTTCGTGCTCGACCGCCCGAACGATCTTGCGGCAGGCGACGGCATCTGCATAATAGGCCGCAAAGGCATGGCGGGCACCAACGTCAACGGCATCGCCGACGGCGCCATCGTCCCCAACCGCATGGACGGAATCGAGGCCGGCGCCGAGGTGTTCCGCAATTACGACCACCGTTTCTCGTCGGCTCTCGACCGCAGCCGCACGCGCCGCACCATCGATGTCGATGCCCGTGTCGCGCTTGCGGCTGACGGCGCGACACTCTCGCTGCGCGACTGCGAAGGGGTGGAGGTTACGGTGACGCGTAGCCTGACGCTCGCTCCCGCGGCCGATCCCGACAAGATGGAGCAGACGGCGCGGCGTACAGTGGCCAAGAGCGGCGACACCATATTTTCGGTGCGCGACGTCGCGGTCGACGGGGCGGAGATGTTCGCACCCGCGTCGCTTCTCGCCGAGATGCGTCGCGAGGCGCTCGATGCACTGCGTGCCGCCCGTCTTAGCCGCCCGCTGCCGCATCGCATAACGGCCGACGACGGCACGGCCCGTTATCCGAGCGACACGGTTACGCGCTACGAGAATGTGACCAACGGCATGGCCGCCGAGTTCTACCGCGCCCACGGCGTGCGGCATATCGAACCTCCGCTGGAGACCTCGCCCACCGCGGGCGAGCGGGTGATGGTTTCGAGCTACTGCCTGCGCCGCGAGATGGGGCAGTGCCTCAAGGAGTCGCCGTCGCTTCACGGCGATCTATACATCGAGCACGGTGCGGCGCGTTACCGCCTTGTGTTCGACTGCGGCCGATGCGAAATGTCGCTCGTCGACTGCGGTCGCGGCAGGAAAAGATAACCGTTCGTCTTTGGCTGCGGGCATTGCCGAATGGGAATTATTAAACGGAACGATCGGCTTCGGGCTTGTCGTAAAGCGAGTCGCAGTCTGCGGAGTGAGCGAACAGCGAGCCTCCGCGGGGCGAGGCTGCGGCTCGCGCGGCTCTGAAGAGCCGCAATTATATTACATGCCTGAAACCGAATGGTTCCTTTATAGAATAACTTATGAGTCAACTTATAACCCCTTCGTTCCCCGATTACGAACTCATCGATTCGGGCGACGGCGAGAAACTGGAACGTTTCGGCCGTTATGTCACGCGCCGTCCCGAGCCGCAGGCCATCTGGCGCCGCTCGCTCGGCGAGGATGTATGGCGCGCCGAGGCGCACGCGTCTTTCATGCGCACCGCATCGTCGCGCAACGACGAGCGCGGCGAATGGACCCGACGTCCCTCCATGCCCGACCGCTGGACGGTGGACTATTCGTATAAGACGATGAATATCCGCATGCGTCTGGGCCTCACGGCATTCAAGCACGTGGGCATATTCCCCGAGCAGGCGGCCAACTGGAATTTCATTTTCGACCGCACGACGGCGTTCGCGGCCGAGGGCATCGCTCCGCGCGTGCTCAACCTCTTCGCCTATACGGGCGGGGCTACGCTGGCAGCCCGCGCCGCGGGGGCCGAGGTGACGCACGTCGATTCGGTGAAGCAGGTGGTGAGCTGGGCGCGCGAGAACATGGAGCAGAGCGGAATGGACGGCGTGCGGTGGATCGTGGAGGATGCCATGAAGTTCGTGCAGCGCGAGGTGCGCCGCGGCAACCGCTATCACGGCATAATCCTCGACCCGCCCGCATACGGCCGCGGCGCGAACGGCGAAAAGTGGGTTCTGGAAGAACATATCGGCCGCATGCTCGAATGCTGCGCCGAGCTGCTCGACCGCGAGCGGGGATTCCTCGTTC
>CAUHCL010000063.1 GCA_959604655.1 uncultured Alistipes sp.
GGTGTCCGACACGAAGTGCATGTAGCGCGGCGAGGTGAGGCGCGTGATGCGTCCCTTCTCCTTGAACGTGCCGAGGTCGACGGCGAAGACCACGTGCGAGTTGTTCACGACGATCCAGCCCGTGTCGCCGTGCACCGTCATCGACTGCGCCACGTCGCCCAGCCGCATGGCGTTGGCTCGGTAGAACACCTCGTTCTCGACCCGTTCCGCGACGGGATCGTAATACGACAGCGTGGCGTTGCCGTACTGGAAATTGCCTTCGTTGATTATGAACAGCCCCGATCCGAGGGCCGAGAAATCCTCCTCCGATCCGTAATCCCACTTCATGCAGCCGCCGAGCAGCAGCGCCGCGGCGAAGGCGGCAGCCATATGTCTCGTCACCGCCATCATCGGCCCGCGCTTTCGTCGAATATGCCGACCACCTCGGTCGACACCTCGCCCAGAACTCCCGCGCTGCCGTTGACGGCCGACTGCACCTTCACGAAATCGATGTAGCGCAAATCGGCGGGTCGGCCGTCCAGAGTCATGGCATTGCTTATCCTGAAATATGTCTTGCCGTCCTTTCTATCGGCCGTCAGATTGTCGCTGCCCGTGTTGTCGGCATATCCCCATTCGTAAGGATCGTTCGACCACATATCGCCCTGCGTGGTGTTCTGCGCCAGTCGGGTGCCGTAATAGGTCTGCGATTCGCGCGGAAGCCACAGAGGATAGTAGTAGTCCTGAGAATGGAACTGCGCGAGATAGTTCACCGTGCCTCTGCCGCCCAGATTGTCGGTCCAGCGCACCGACTGCCTCGGCGCCGAGGGCTTGTAGTAGGTCACGGCATACTCCTGCACGGTCTGCTCCTTGCCCGTCTCGCTGCCGCGCAGCTCGTACCACTCGTCGTCGGGGAGGCCGTTGCCGTTCACGTCCTGCATCACCCACACCACCCCGGGCTCGTTGCTCGTGTCGATCTGGTTGCCCGCGACCGAAAATTCGTATCCGCCGTCATTCACGACGCTGTGGTCGAACGCCGCTATCACGTAGCCGCCGAAGCCGCCGAGCGATATTTCGAGTCCGTCGCGGATGCGGCTGCGGGCATAGTCGAGCGCCTCGGCCACGGTGCTCTGGCCCGAATACCCCGCCTTCGCCGCGTCGTTCACGAACTGCCCGGGGGCGGGCATGAACTCCGCAACCTCGGCGGCCGCCTTACCGACGGTCGTAATGTCGCGGTCGGCCTCGCGCGGGTAGCACGTGACCTCGATTTCGCTCTCGGTCACCGATTCGGCACCCTCCGCTCCGTCGGTCACGCGGATACGCACCTTGTATTTTCCCTCGGCCGCGGGCGTGAATGCGAACATGCGTCCGTCGCAGCCTTCGCATGGCTCGCCGTCCACATACCACGAATATTCGGGGGCTGAGACATTCGCCACCAGCGGGCGCAGGAATATGGTGCGGCCGAGCGACACGGTGCGTTTCGACGGATCGTGATCGAAGCACGAGGGTATGAAGGTTATCACGGCCTTCACGCCGTCGGTCACTTCGACCGCGATCCGCCGCTCCGACCTCCCGTCGCCGTTGGCGGCGGTGAAGAGCAGGGTGTGCGCGCCGATCTCGGAATGTCTGAACGTATAGTCCTTCTCGGTCGACACGGGCTCCTTGCCGCCGTCGAGATACCATGCGTACGACGGAGCATCCTCGCTCTGCACCTCGGGCTCGAAGCGATATTCGTGTCCCGCAGCCACGGCTATGCCCTCGGCGGGAATGTCGAGCGCTATTACGGGCGGCATGAGCTCGTCCACGTCGATCCGCAGCTCCTCCTCCGCGCGGCCGTAGCGGTTCTCGACGCGCAGGGTGACGTACACCGTCCCCGCCTCGGCGAACACATACTCGAATACGGGGCGGTCCGACACCGTCGCGCCATCGATGATCCATGCGAACGAGGCTCCCTCACCGTTCTTCACCTTAGGGGTCACGGTGACGCTTCGGCCCGCCTTGGCGGCGTATATTCCCGTTTCGGAGTCGAACGCGATTACGGGGGCGAGGTCCTCTTCGACGATCACGCCGTCCTTGTTGCAGGCGAACAGTGTCATGAGTGCGATTATGACGGACAAATTCAGCAGTCGTTTCATTGTCTTAAAATTTTATCGTGCGTTTTACGCTCGATTCATTTCCGCATGAGACGAATGTGAAATCCTAAGTCGAGAAGTACGATTCCGACCCGAAACCCGCGGGATAAATCTTGCGTCAAGGCAGGTCTTCTGACTTCTCCTCGTTTTATCGAGCCTTCCCGACGCATAGCCAGTGGCAGAGAGACGACAAACGTTTCCATGAGGAGTTACAGCAGCAGGCACTGTTCCGGATTTACACCGGATTCCCTATTAATCGGCATCATACGGCCGAACCTTGCGAGGGCAAAAATACTTACATAAATCCGAATAACAAAGCGATTCCCGCTTAATTTTCCGCGCTTTTCATGCGGTCGATGAACAGTATGCCGCCCAGATGGTCTATCTCGTGTTGGAATATCACGGCCGTGAATCCCTCCACCGTCTCGGTGGTGTCGGCGAAGCGTTCGGTGCGGTAGCGCAGCTCGATCCGCCGCGACCTGGCCACTGAGCCGCGCACTCCGTCGACGGAGAGGCACCCCTCGGGGCCCTCCGCCATGTCGTCGGAGGCGGATACGATCTCGGGATTGATGTAGAACTCGAAAGGCTCGCCCGCCTTGTCGAAACGCTGCACCGCCACCATGCGGCGCGATATGCCGACCTGCGGGGCCGCTATCCCCACGCCCTCGTTCTGCGGGTTGCGCACCGTGGCGAGCATGCGTCGGCGCAGGACGGCGAAGTCGTCGGACTCGACGGCCTTACGATCGAGCGGGGCGGATGTACGCCGCAGAAAAAGCGAATCGTCGCGGTCGGCTATGGTCAGCACGCGCATGATCTCGCCCTCGCCGCCGTTGATGATACGCCGCTCCGCGCCGTCGAATCCTCCGCACGCCGTGGCCGCGATAACGACGCATGCTACGGCCGATATCTCCGTGAAAAATTTCATGGCACTAACGTTTTTTGAGTTCGAGCGTGTCGCCCGCATCCTCCAGTTCGAATATGCGTGCGCGTTCGGCTCCCGCGGGCGAGTTCGGGGCGTGGATCACAAGACGCAGCACGCCGTCGAATCCCGTGAATACCATGCCGTGGCCGCCGTTGCGGTTGAACAGCGGTTCGGGCTGCTGGCGCCACGGACCTGTGATGCGTCCCGTGGCCGATTCGGCTATGCCGATGGCGTATTCGCCGTTCATGAAGCTCGACCACAGCATCAGCAGCTTGCCCGTGCGGGTGCGGTAGAGGAAACATCCGTCGGTGACGTATGTCTTTTCGTCGCCCTCGCCGCTGCCCGTCGACCACGGTGCCGCCGAGGCGCGGAACAGCGTCACGGGCTGTCCCGCGGGTGCCGACAAATCCTTCTTCAGCTCCACGAGTTTCATGGCTCCGTCGCCGATCTGCACCCATTCGTGGCAGTAGACCATATATGGGCGGCCGTTCTCGACCCACAGCGTGCCGTCGAGAGCCATCTCGTCCATAGGGGTGGCTGGCAGCTTGTCGCCGACGGGCAGGAACGGTCCTTCGGGACGCCCTGCTTCGAATATCTGCGTTCCGCGCATGGTGTAGGGCGGCATGTTGCGGTCGCGCTTCTTCCATTCGATGTCGCTGTTGAGAGTAGCGAAAAGATAGTATTTGCCCTTGTGATAATGTACCTCGGGCGCCCATACGCGGCCCGTGATCCAGTTGTCGTCGGGAACGTCGAACACCCGCACGGGACCGCTCCAGTGTTCGAGGTCGTCGCTCGTGAACACCTCCACAGCACCCTTCGGGTCGGGTCTGTCGTCGGAGCCCGTAGAGCGGTACATGTAGTAGCGGCCGCTTCGGGAATCAGCGAGGATGTAGGGGTCGCGGATGTTTATCTCGTCGAGACGCAAGGTCTTCTCCTGGGCGCGCACGGCACCTGCTGTCGCCGCGCAGAGCGCGAGCAGTAAGATTATGTTCTTCATTTTTACCATGTGTTTCGTTTATTCGGGATCGACGGTGATGTTGTAGAACCGCTCGTCCTTGTCGACGCAGGCCGCAGCCTGCACGCGGGCGCGGGGGTTGCGCAGCGTGATCGGCCCGTCGGCCTTGTAGTTGCGCATGCGGCAGCCGAAGAGCGATACGGTGAGCGGACGGTCGCCCTCCACCAGCATGAAGTCGTCGGAGTAGCCGTCGGCCGTGAGGGCGGGATTGCCGCCCGAGAAGGCCTCGACGTTCGATATGGCGGTATGGCCGCTGCCCGTTACGACTATGGGGTGTATGCCCGTGCCGCAGCCCTTCACGTTGGCTATTATCGAGCCTTGCGCTATCTGCCAGTTGCGGTTGAACTCGCCGCCGCCGATCTTGTATATGCCTATCGTCACGCAGTCGAGATTGAAGTTGGTAAGCTGCCCGTAGGTGTCCCTGCCCAGATATATGCCGCCGTGCACGCCGAAGGTGAAGAGGTCGATCATCTGCGCGTTGTCGGTGTGGTCGATCGTGTAGGTGAACGTGGGACGGGCTATTACGCTGTCGACCACGGCGCGCGAGAAGGTTCGGCCGAAAAGGCGCATGTTGGCGGGATTGACGTGGCAGTGGAGTATGCGCGGGATGTCGTAGCAGTAGTCGACGGCTATGAACTCGCCGCCGAGAGGATAGCCGTAGCAATGCTCGAAAAGTATCTGCTCGCAGATGTTGTCGGGACGGCCGCGGAAATCCATCGCCATGTACTCGCCGTAGAAGGTCAGACACGAGAGCGTGACGCCCTGCACCGTGCGGTCGGGGCTCATGCGTATGGTGGGCGGATAGGCCACTATGCGGCTCGGGTCGTCGAACGACTGTTCGGGATACCAGAACTGTATGCCGCGCACCTGCGTCGACGACTCCACGGTGAGGAACGGCGCCTCGGCGTCGGTGATCACGAACAGCGACCCCGTGGGCGCATCCTTTTCGGGGTGTTTGGTACCGCGTCCCGTGGGGCCGTGCGCCCCCACGAGCGACACGTTCTGCCGCAGCGTTATGCCCGAGGCTATCGGGTAACCGCCCGCGGCGGGCTCGACGTAGAGCGCGGCGCCCGATTGCGCGGCCCAATCGATCGCCTCCTGCAGGCGGTCGGCATTCTCGCGCGGCGAGTTCTCGGGCAGCACGCCGAACTCACGGATGCTCTTCATGCCCTGAGCCGATGCGGCCAAGGATGCGAAGCACAGCGCGGCGATGATTGCGAGTCGTTTCATGATGATATTCGTTTAACGGTTAGTATTCCTTTTCTCCGAGAAGCATCCGTCCCAGTTCCTCCACCGTGGCGGCCACATGCGTAGCGCCGTGGCTCTCCAGTTCCTCGCGACTGCCGTAGCCGTAGAGCACGCCTATGGAGTCTATGCCCGCTGCCCGCGCCCCTACGATGTCGTGCCTGCGGTCGCCTATCATCACGGTGCCGTCCCTGCCGAGACCGTTCTCGCGCATGACATATTCGATCACGGCCGCCTTGTTAGGCCGAAGGTGATCGGCCGTGTCGGAGCCTATGAACAGAAAGCGGCGCGCCAGATCGAAGTGCTCCAGCACCATCTGCGCTATGGGCGAGGGCTTCGAGGTGGCCACGTAGAGGTTCATCCCCGCGGCGGCCAGACGGTCCAGCAGCGTGTCGATGCCCTCGTACATGCTATTTTCGTAGAGCCCCGTGACGTTGTAATATTCGCGGAAGTAGCCACACGCCTCGCGCGCCCGTTCCTCGGTGTACCCGTACATCTCGCGGAAGGCGTCCATCAGCGGCGGACCGATGAACTTGGTCAGCTCCCGCCTGTCGTCGGCCTCCGTTCCGCAGCGGCGCAGGGCGTGCTGCGCGGCGGTGGTGATGCCCACGGCGGGATCGGTCAGCGTGCCGTCGAGATCCCACAACAGATTTCTATATATCTTCGGTCGGTTCATCATCTGAGGTTTCCGTATCTATGGGTTTGAAATATTCGATTATCCTCTTCGCGCGCGCCTCGCCCACCGTCTCCGCCAGCTCCGCCAAAGTCGCCTCGCGTACCTTGGCCACGGTGCGGAACCTGCGCAGAAGCTGCGCGAGGCTCTTGGCACCGATACCCTCGATGTTCTCCAGCTCACTGTTGATGAAGGCGTTGCTGCGCTTCTGCCGATGGAACGCTATGGCGAAGCGGTGCACTTCCTCCTGTATGTGCATGAGCAGATGGAAGACGGGCGAGGTGGGTCGTATGCCCACCAGCAGCGGCGGGTAGCCGTAGTAGAGTTCCGACGTACGGTGACGGTCGTTCTTGGCCAGGCCCGCTATCGGTATATCGAGTCCGAGCGCGGTCACCACTTCGTGAATCGCCCCCATCTGGCCCTTGCCGCCGTCGGCTATTATGAGGTCGGGCAACTCGGCCCCTTCCTCCACCAGGCGCGAATAGCGGCGGTAGACGACCTCGCGCATCGAGGCATAGTCGTCGGGGCCCGTCACCGTCTTCACGTTGAAGTGGCGGTACTCCTTGCGCGAGGGCTTGCCGTCGCGGAACACCACGCACGAGGCCACGGGATTGGCCCCTTGCAGGTTCGAGTTGTCGAAACACTCTATGTGGCGCGGCTGACGGTCGAGATGCAGCGCGAGCTGCAAGGCGTTCATCAACCGCTCGGTATGCCGCTCGGGATTCTTTATTTCGAGGTTCTTCATCTGCTCGGCGCGGTAGATGCGCGCGCTCTTGAGCGAGAACTCCAGCAGGTCGGCCTTCTCGCCGCGCTTCGGCACGGTGAAGACCACCTTGTCGAACAGCAGCGTGGTCGAGGGCATGAACGGCACGATGACCTCGCGCGAGAGGTCGTGCGATATGTTGTCGACGACATGCTGTATGGCTGCGGTGAGCATCTCGGGCTGCGAGGCGTCGACTCCCGTGGTGAGCTTCACGGTGTGCAGGGCCACTATGGAGCCGTGGCGCAGACGGATGAAGTTGCAGTAGGCCGCGTCGTCGTCCTCCAGCAGCGAGAATATGTCGCAGTCGACGATCTTGGCGCTCACTATCACCGAGCGGCTGCGGTAGTTCTCCAGCGCGTCGAGCCGCTGCTTACAGCGCTGCGCCGCCTCGAATTTCAACTGTTCCGCTGCGGAGTGCATGTTTTCCTCCAGATAGCGCCGCACGGGGCGCAGATCGCCCTTCAGCACATCCTTGGCCATCTCCGTGAGTTCGGCGTACTCCGCCTCGCTCTGCGCGCCGACGCACGGGCCCTTGCAGTTGCCCAGGTGGTATTGCAGGCACACGCCGTAGCGGCCGCGCGCTATGGCCTGCGGCGAGAGGTTGAGCTTGCAGGTGCGCAGAGGGATCACCTCGCGTATGAATTCCAGTATCGACCGCTGCATCGACACCGACCCGTAGGGTCCGAAATACTGCGAGCCATCGTGACGCACGGTGCGGGTCGACTCCACGCGCGGGAAGTTCTCGCGGCGCAGCACTATCCACGGATAGGTCTTGTCGTCCTTGAGCAGGATGTTGTATCGCGGCTGGTGGGTCTTGATGAGCGAATTTTCGAGCAGCAGGGCGTCCTGCTCGCTGTCGACCACTATGTGGCGTATCTCGGCTATGTGCCTGACCAGCACCCTCACCTTGGCCGAATGGTCCTTGTTGCGGACGAAGTAGGACGACACGCGCTTGCGCAGCGACTTGGCCTTGCCCACATATATTATCGTGCCCGAACGGTCGAGAAACTGATAGACGCCCGGGGCGAGCGGCAATGCCGCCACCTGCTCTTTCAGTATCCCCAGCCGATTCTCCATGTCGCAAAAGTAGTTATTTATATGGTTATCCGCAAAGCTGCTCAAGATTAAAGTGGCCGCAGACTGCGGAGGACACAGACGAACGTAAGTGAGTTGCGGGACTCCGCGGGGCGAGGCTGCGGCCCGCGCGGTTCTCCGAACCGCATTTTTTATTCTTCAGCCGTCACCACTTCGTCCATGCGTCGGTCGTGGGGTTCGGCGGGCAGCTCGGGCAGCAGCTGGTGGCGGAAGCATACCCCGACGCACCGCGCACGGAATCCCTCGCGGGCGATGTAGCGGTCGTAATAGCCCTTGCCGCGGCCGAGCCGCACGCCGTCGCGGGTGAAGGCCATGCCCGGGACTATCATAAGGTCTATCACCTCGGGCGGGCACGGCTCGCCGCCCTGCGGCTCGTCGATGCCGAACGCCCCGCACCCCATAGCCTCGGGATCGAAGTCGTAGAACTCCATTTCGGGCTCGCCGCAGGGGCTGTCGGCCACCCTCGGCAGCACTACGCGGCAGTCGGGAATCCGCAGCAGGGGACTTATGTCGACCTCGTCGGGCAGGGGCGAGAACAGGGCCGCCACGGCGGGCCTCTCCCGCGCCGCCACAAGCCGCAGACGCTCGGTCACGATATCGGATTGGCGCCGTCTCTCCGCCGCATCGAGCTCGGCCGCGGCACGGCGCATGTCTCTTCTTATGTCGCTCTTTTTCATCGTTCGGAACCACTCTCCGTTTTACTCTTTTCGGCCCGCGCGCAGCACGGCCGCGCCGCCGATCCTCAAATTGTCCACAAATTGGGCCGAGAGTATTGTTATTGAGCAAACAATGATTATCTTTGCCGTAGATTTGAAAAACAATTTCACAAACAAAAATAAACAAAATCTGTAAATTATGAGCTGTTTTTTATGCAATTCATCTCTCGGAAAGAAGCTGGTGATGAGCGTAACGGGCTGTTGCCTCGTCCTCTTCCTTCTTTTCCACATGTCAATGAACCTCGTGGCGATCATCAACCCCGAGGCTTATAACATGATCTGTGAGTTCCTCGGCGCCAACTGGTACGCACTGGTCGGCACCGCGGGTCTGGCCGCTTTGGTGGTACTGCACTTCGTTTACGCTCTGGTGCTTACCCTGAACAACTACCGCGCACGCGGCACGCAGCGCTACGCCGTGACGGTCAACGAGCCGGGCGTGGAGTGGGCTTCGAAGAACATGCTGGTGCTGGGCGTCATCGTCGTTGTCGGCCTGCTGCTCCACCTCATCAACTTCTGGAGCAAGATGCAGCTCGTCGAGCTGATGGGAGCCGAGAGTTCGATGGTGGGCGGCTACCTCGTGTCGGCTCACGACGGCGCGACTCTGGTGGCCTACACCTTCTCGAAGTGGTATTACGTGGTACTCTATCTGATATGGCTGGCCGCCCTGTGGCTCCACCTCAACCACGGCATATGGTCGATGTTCCAGACCGTGGGCTGGGCCAACGACACCTGGTATCCCCGCCTGAAGTGCATCGGTAAGATCGTATCGACCCTGCTGGTGCTGGGCTTCATGGCCGTTGTGGTCGTTTACTTCGTATGCAGCCTCAAAGGATGTGCAGAGGCTTGCGGAGGCGCCTGCTGCGCGGGATTGTAATATCATGGTCTTTCACTCGAACAATTAAAAATCAACGGATATGGCTTTCAAGTTAGATTCAAAAATTCCCGCCGGCGAGTTGGCTCAGAAGTGGAGCAACCACAAGGCGGCCATCAAGGTCGTAAGCCCCGCGAACAAACGCAAGCTCGACATCATAATAGTAGGTACGGGTCTGGGAGGCGCATCGGCTGCCGCTTCGCTCGGCGAGCTGGGCTACAACGTCAAGGTGTTCTGCATTCAGGACTCTCCGCGCCGCGCGCACTCTATCGCGGCTCAGGGCGGTATCAATGCGGCCAAGAACTACCAGAACGACAACGACTCGGTTTACCGTCTGTTCTACGATACCATCAAGGGCGGCGACTACCGCGCCCGCGAGGCCAACGTATACCGTCTGGCCGAGGTCTCGAACCTCATCATCGACCAGTGCGTGGCCCAGGGTGTGCCTTTCGCACGCGAGTACGGCGGCCTGCTGGCCAACCGCTCGTTCGGCGGCGCGCAGGTGTCGCGTACGTTCTATGCCCGCGGCCAGACGGGCCAGCAGCTCCTTCTGGGCGCCTATGCCGCTCTCAACAAGGAGATAGCCGCAGGTTCGGTGAAGAGCTATCCGCGTCACGAGATGCTCGACGTGGTGATCGAGAACGGCGAGGCCCGCGGTATCATCGCGCGCAACCTCGTCACGGGCGAGATCGAGCGTCACGGAGCGCACGCCGTGGTTATCGCCACGGGCGGTTACGGCAACGTGTTCTTCCTCTCGACCAACGCCATGGCCTCGAACGGCTCGGCAGCATTCCAGTGCTACCGCAAGGGCGCAGGTTTCGCGAACCCCTGCTTCACGCAGATCCACCCCACGTGTATCCCCGTTCACGGCGACCAGCAGTCGAAGCTGACCCTCATGTCGGAGTCGCTGCGTAACGACGGCCGCATATGGGTTCCCAAGAAGATCGAGGACGTGAAGGCCATCCGCGCGGGCAAGAAGCAGCCTTCGGATATCGCCGAGGCCGACCGCGACTACTATCTGGAGCGCCGCTACCCCGCATTCGGCAACCTCGTGCCGCGCGACGTGGCTTCGCGTGCCGCCAAGGAGCGCTGCGACGCGGGCTTCGGCGTGAACGAGACGGGACTGGCAGTGTTCCTCGACTTCAAGACCGCCATCGAGCGTCTGGGCAAGGAGACCATCAAGCAGCGTTACGGCAACCTGTTCGACATGTACAAGGAGATCACCGACGTGGATCCCTACGAGCAGCCGATGCAGATATTCCCCGCCGTGCACTACACCATGGGCGGTATTTGGGTGGATTACAACCTCATGACCACCATCCCGGGCCTCTACGCCATAGGCGAGGCCAACTTCTCGGATCACGGCGCCAACCGTCTGGGTGCTTCGGCCCTGATGCAGGGTCTGGCCGACGGTTACTTCGTTTTGCCCTACACCATCGGCGACTATCTGTCGCACAAGATCCAGGCTCCGAAGGTGAGCACCGACACCCCCGCCTTCGCCGAGGCGGAGAAGGCCGTGAAGGATAAGATCGCCAAGCTGTTCTCGATAAAGGGCAAGCAGTCGGTGGACGACATCCACAAGCGTCTGGGCCACATCATGTGGGAGAACGTGGGTATGGCCCGCACCAAGGAGTCGCTCACCAAGGCCATCGCCGAGATTCAGGCTCTGCGCAAGGAGTTCTGGAGCGACGTGAAGGTGGTGGGTACCGCCGATTCGTTCAACGTGGAGCTGGAGAAGGCTCTGCGTCTGGCCGACTTCCTCGAACTGGGCGAGCTGATGGCACGCGACGCGCTGAACCGCGAGGAGTCGTGCGGCGGCCACTTCCGCTCGGAGCACCAGACCGAGGAGGGCGAGGCCAAGCGCGACGACGAGAAGTTCGTTTACGCCGCAGTATGGGAGTACAAGGGCATGGACAACGAGCCCGAGCTCACCAAGGAGCCGCTGAACTTCGAGTTCGTCCACCCCGCACAGCGCAACTACAAGGACTAATGATTTTTGACGTTGAACTTTAATACAGATTGAACAATGAATTTTACATTAAAGATATGGCGTCAAAAGGACGCTAAATCGAAGGGCGCATTCGAGACCTACCATGTCGAGAACATCTCGGCCGACACGTCGTTCCTCGAGATGCTCGACATACTCAACAACCAGCTCGTTCACGAGGGCAAGGAGCCCGTGGCATTCGACCACGACTGCCGCGAGGGTATCTGCGGCATGTGCTCGCTGCACATCGACGGCCACGCCCACGGTCCCGAGCAGGCCGTCACCACCTGCCAGATCTACATGCGCAAGTTCAAGGACGGCCAGACCATCACCATCGAGCCGTGGCGCTCGGCGGCGTTCCCCGTCATCAAGGACCTCGTGGTGAACCGCGGCGCCTACGATGAGATTCTTCAGGCCGGAGGATTCGTTTCGGTACGCACCAACTCGGTGCCCGACGGCAACGCCATACCCATCCCCAAGGCCGATGCCGACGAGAGCATGGATGCCGCCGCCTGCGTGGGCTGCGGAGCCTGCGCCGCTACCTGCAAGAACGGTTCGGCCATGCTGTTCGTTGCCGCCCGCGTATCGTCGCTCGCCAAGCTACCACAGGGCCGCGTGGAGGGTGCGCGCCGCGCGAAGGCCATGGTGGCCAAGATGGACGAACTGGGATTCGGCAACTGCACCAACACGGGCGCATGCCAGGCCGAGTGTCCCAAGTCTATCTCTATCGCCCACATAGCACGTCTGAACCGCGAGTTCCTCTCGGCCAAGCTGAAGGACTAAGCGATATAGTGCAGATTCGGTCAAAGGCCGCCCGACAAAACGGGCGGCCTTTTTTGTGGCATATATGCGGTTCGCCGACGGCGGCAGGAGTGCGACAGCAGTCCGCCGCGTGGGGGCGGCGGCGAACTGC
>CAUHCL010000064.1 GCA_959604655.1 uncultured Alistipes sp.
TATGACCGCCAGATACGGATTGTCGCGCGTGTAGCATTTGAGGACCTTCTCGCGGCCTTCGTGCGTGACGAAGAAGGTCGCGGCGGCGTTGCCCGTGACGTACATCGGTCGGCCGTCGCGGAGGTGCGGCCGCACGCCCTTCAGCGTCCGCCACACGGGATGCTCGCCTGCCAGGGCGTCTGCGATGTCGACTGTGGAGATCATAGGTTTCTATATATTTTAAGGTATGGTATTCAAAGGAACGGAGCGCCGCTTGCGCGACGCTCCGTCAGTTGTCGGGCGCAGACCGCCCTTCTGCCGATCGACGGCCGACGCCGTTAGTGGCATCCGCAGTCGTGGTGGTCGTCGCAGCCGCAACCCTCGTCGCCGCATCCGCCGCCGCAATCGCCTTCGCAGTCGTGGCAGTGGCATCCGCCGTGCGATGCCAGGTCCTCGGGAGTGACGTCGCGGACCTCTACCACCTCCACGTCGAAATGAAGGGTCTTGCCCGCCATCGGGTGGTTGAAGTCCATCTTCACCGTGTCGGCGCCGACCTCCTTCACCACGCCCATCATGCGGTTGCCCTGCGCGTCGCTCATGGGGATCTGGTTACCCACGGTGAGCATATCCTCGGCCAGTTTGCCGTCTATGACGAATATGGTCTTGGGCAGATCCACCACGGCCTCGGCGATGATCTCGCCGTAACCGTCTTTGGGCTCAAGGGTGAACGACACTTTCTCGCCGGGCTCCTTGCCCATGATGGCGCCTTCGAATTTGGGGAGCAGCATGCCCGTTCCGCATACGAATTGCAGGGGGCTGCCCTCGCGCGACTGATCGGCTATCTTGCCATCCACGGTGAGAGTGTAGTTCACCGATACCATTTTGCTGTTTTCTACTTTCATAAAATAATCGTTGAATGTGTGTTATCGTTTTCAGTGTTTCGGCATGGCGCAGCCATGTCGGCAGTTCGCCGCCACCCCGCGCGGCGGACTGCTTTCGCTTTACGCTCGCGCAGTTTCCGCCGCTGTCGGCGAACAGCTATCCGTTACTCGGCGTTGCAGCAGACCAGATTGCGGTCGCCGTAGCCGTTGTCGATCTTGGTCACGTAGGGGAAGAACTTGGCCTCGCGCACCCAGTCGAGCGGGAACGCCGCCTCGGCGCGGGTGTAGGGATGCGACCATTCGCCCGCGATCTCCGCGGCCGTGTGGGGCGCGTTCGTCACCACGTTGTCCTTCTCGCCTGCCGCGGCCGCCGCCTCGCACTCGCGCTTGATGCGCACCAGTGCCTCGATGAAGCGGTCCATCTCGGCCTTGGGCTCCGACTCGGTGGGCTCCACCATCAGCGTCTCGTGCACGGGGAACGAGAGGGTGGGGGCATGGAATCCGTAGTCCATGAGTCGGTGGGCTATGTCGCCGCAGTCGATGTTGTAGTCGTGCTTGAAATTCGTCAGGTCGAGTATCATCTCGTGGCCCACGCGGCCCGTCTCGCCCGAGTAGTAGGTGCGGAACTCGTCCTTGAGCGCCGACGACATATAGTTGGCGTTGACGATGGCCATCTCCGTCGCGCGGCGCAGGCCTTCCTCGCCCAGCATCTTTATGTAGCCGTAGGTGATGGGCAGCAGCATGGCCGAACCCCACGGTGCGGCCGCCACGGCCGTGATGCCGTCCTCGCCTCCCGTGGCTACCACCGAGTGGGTGGGCAGGAACGGCACGAGGTGCTCGGCGGCGCAGATGGGTCCCACGCCCGGGCCGCCTCCGCCGTGAGGCATGGCGAACGTCTTGTGCAGATTGAGGTGGCAGATGTCGGCCCCGATGTATCCCGGGTTGGTCAGTCCCACCTGGGCGTTCATGTTGGCGCCGTCCATGTAGACCTGACCGCCCGCGTCGTGTACGGCGTCGACGATCTCGCGTATGCGGCTCTCGAACACGCCGTGCGTCGAGGGGTAGGTGACCATCAGACCGCACAATTCGCTGCTGTGTTCCTCGGCCTTCTTCTTCAGATCCTCCACGTCGATGTTGCCGTTGGCGTCGCACGCCACGGTCACTATCTTCATGCCCGCCATGGCGGCCGACGCGGGATTGGTGCCGTGTGCCGACGCGGGGATGAGTATCACGTTGCGGTAGCCCTGTCCGCGGCTCTGGTGGTAGGCGCGGATCACCATGAGGCCCGAGTACTCGCCCGCCGCGCCCGAGTTGGGTTGCAGCGAGCATCCCGCGAAGCCCGTGATGACGGCCAGATCGTGCTCCAGCTCGGCTATGAGCTCGGTGTAGCCCTCGGTCTGGTCGGCGGGGGCGAAAGGGTGCATGTTCTGGAATCCCGCCAGCGACAGCGGCTGCATCAGAGCCGCGGCGTTGAGCTTCATGGTGCACGAACCCAGCGATATCATCGAGTTGGCGAGCGATATGTCGCGCAGCTCCAGCCGCTTGATGTAGCGCATCATGTCGGTCTCCGAGTGGTATTTGTTGAATATCGCCTCGGCGAGTATGGGCGAGCGGCGCGCCATGGCAGGTGCGAACGACGCCTCTGCGGCTATCTTCACCGCCTTTGCCTTGCGGCCCTTGGCCTCGGCGAATATGCCCACCACCTCGGCGACTTCCTCGGGCGTGGTCACCTCGTCGAACGAGAGGCGCACCTTGCCCTCCGAGGGGTAGAAGAAGTTGATGCCGCGGGCCAGCGCTATGTCCTGTATCACGGCCGCTTCGGCCTCCACCTCTATGGTGTCGAATATGTTGCGCGAGGCTATCTTGTATCCCATCGCCTCCAGCGCGTCGGCTGCGGCTGCGGCCGAGGTGTGGGCCGTCATCGCGGCGCGGCGCAGACCCTCGGGACCGTTGTATACGCAGTAGAATCCCGCCATCGAGGCCATCAGAGCCGAGGCGGTGCAGATGTTCGAGGTGGCGCGCTCGCGCTTGATGTGCTGCTCGCGCATCTGGAGCGCCATGCGCAGCGCGCGGTTGCCCATGCGGTCGACCGAGACGCCTATGATTCGCCCGGGCATGTTGCGCTTGAACGCCTCGCGGGTGGCCATGTAGCCAGCCGAGGGGCCTCCGAAGCCCATCGGGCATCCCAGACGCTGGGTCGAACCCACGGCTATGTCGGCATCCCACTCCGCGGGCGGCGTGAGCAGCGCGAGCGAGAGTATGTCGGCCACGGCCGTCAGCAGCGCTCCCGCCTCGTGCGCGCGGGCGGCGAAGGCGGCGTAGTCGCGTATCTCGCCGTTCGAGGCGGGATACTGCACCATGGCGCCGAACTCGTTGCCCGAGAACTCGTAGGTGTCGTAGTCGTCGATGATGAGCTCGATGCCGAACGGTTCGCTGCGCGTGAGCAGCACGTCGAGCGTCTGCGGGAATATCTGTTTGTCGACGAAGAGTCGGTTGCGGCCCTGCTTCACCGCCTCGCGCGAGCGCAGTGCGAACATCATGAGCATGGCCTCGGCCGCGGCGGTAGCCTCGTCCAAAAGCGAGCAGTTGGCTATCTGCATGCCCGTGAGAGAGATTATGGCGGTCTGGAAATTGAGCAGCGCCTCCAGTCGGCCCTGCGATATCTCGGCCTGGTAGGGCGTGTACGAGGTGTACCACGCGGGGTTCTCGAACACGTTGCGGCTCACCACGGCGGGCACTGCCGTCGGGTAGTAGCCCATGCCGATGAACGAACGCACGGTGCGGTTCTTGGCGGCCAGTGCGGCTATGTGCTCGGCGAAGCCGTATTCGCTCATGCCCTCGGCGGGGAGTGCGAGCGGTTTTTTCAATCGTATGGAATCGGGGATTACCTGCGAGATCAACTCGTCCACCGATTTTACGCCTATGACCTTCAGCATCTCGGCGAGGTCGGCGGGATTCGTGACGCCTATGTGGCGGTCCATGAATTTATCGAACATGGTTTCCTGTTGCTTTAATATTTTGGTTTTCGTTTGTATCGGAGTCTGTCGTTCAGTATTTGAAGCTGCTGCCGCCTATGAACTCGCGCAGTATCGACGTGGGCGGTATCTCGTCGGGCGCTATGGGTATGAAGTTGTCGAGGAACTTGAGCAGACGCTTCGCCTCGCCGTATTCGGGCATGGTGTCGGGCACTTCGCGCAGTATGGGCTCCACCTTCGAGCGCAGCACCGATATCTCGTAGAACAGCGACGAGTTGAACATCACGTCGGCATTCTCCTGATAGGGGAATATGTGCCTCTCCTCGCCCCTGCGCACGCTGGGCCAGCGTTGCAGCGTGGCCGCGGCGTTGTGTCCGCGGGTGTAGTAGTCGCGCGTTAGGCGGCGCAGCAGACGGTTGTCGGTGGTGGCTATGCGGTTCATGTTGTCCATCGCTACCGAGGTGAGGCACGAGACGTAGATGCAGAACTTCTGTTCGCGCGGGATGCCCGGCGTCAGCGCGGGGTTGAGTCCGTGTATGCCCTCCATGATGAGTATCGACCGCTCGTCGAGCTTCAGCGGCGCGTCGTGCCATTTGCGGGTGCCCGTTATGAAGTCGTAGCGCGGTATGTCGACGCTCTCGCCCGCGAACAGCCGTTTCAGATCGCTCGCCAGCAGTTCGAGGTCGATGGCCTCCAGCGCCTCGAAATCGTATTCGCCGTTCTCGTCGCGCGGAGTCTTGTCGCGGTCGACGAAGTAGTCGTCGAGCGATATGAGCACGGGATCGAGCCCCAGGATGCGGAGCTGTATGCCCAGACGCTTGGCCGTGGTGGTCTTGCCGCTCGACGAGGGGCCCGAGATGAGCACCATGCGCGTGCCGCGCGATATGTTGGCCTCGTCGATGCGGTCGGCTATGTCGGCTATCTTCTTCTCGTGGAAAGCCTCGGCCACCTTGATGAGTTCGCCGCCGTCGCCCGCCAGCACCTTCGAATTGAGGCGTCCGACGGTGGGCACTCCCATGATGTCGACCCACATGTGATATTCGTGGAATATGTCGAACATCTTGTCGAACTGCACGTTCGGGTCGAGGTGTATCGGGTCGCGGCGCGTGGGCAGCGCTATGTAGAATCCGTTGTAGTAGCGGCGTATGTCGAACAGGTGGACGTAGCCCGTGTCGGGCGCGAGGGCTCCGTAGAAGAATCCCACCATGTCGTCCAGCACGTAGAGGTCGCTGTAAAGCCGCGGGCGCGAGTTGAGCAGCGCTATCTTGTCGTCGAATCCGAAACGTTCGTAGATGGCGTTGATCTCCGAGGTGAGCATCTTGCGGCGCAGAATGGGGTGACGGCCGTCGATTATCAGCTGCATGCGTTCGCGCAGGGCGTCTATTTCGTGCTGCGAGAGTTCCTCGCCGTCGGTAAATTCGCAGTAGAAGCCGCTGCCGAGCGAGTTGCGGATGTAGAACTTACGCTCGGGGGCGATGTCGTGCACCGCCTTTTGCAGTATGAACGATATGGTGCGCTGGTATACGCGGTAGCCCTCGAAATGGGTGATGTCGATGAATTGTACCGTTAGGGGCTTGAAAATTTTGTAATTAAGCTCCTTGATGCGGTTGTTGACGTAGGCCGCCAGAAGCGGATAGGGACTCTCCACGCCGAGTATGCGTTGCAGTTCGAGCAGCGACGTACCCATCTCGACCTCGGCTTCCGAAGAGTTGTTGAGGCATATTACTTTAACTTTGTCCGGCATAAATGTCGATTTGAGGTGTGTAAAGGTAATCATTTTATTCGTAACTTTGGCGGCTGAAAAAAATTAAATCATGAAAAAAACGGTCCTTTATACGCTTTTGTTCGCCGTTACGGTCGCGGCGGGTTACGCGGTGTGGTCGCGGTGCTTCGCCCGCCGCTCGCTGGTGATTCTGTCCACCACCGACGTGCACGCCAAAATCGACAATCTGCCCCGTCTGGCCTCGGCCGTGGCCATGTGTCGCGATACGGTGCCCACGCTGCTGGCCGACGCGGGCGACCGATGGACGGGCAATGCCTTCGTCGACATGGCCGAGGAACCCTGCCGCCCCGTGATCGACATGATGAACGACCTGGGCTACGACATAGCCACGCTGGGCAACCACGAGTTCGACCGCGGACAGGCATTTCTGGGCCGCATGAATTCCGACGTGTGCCGTTTCGACATAGTGTGCGCCAACTGTCTGAGCGACACGGTGACCTTCCCGCAGCCCGAGCCTTACCGAATCATACGGCGCGGCGGCGTGCGGATCGGCGTGGTGGGCGTGGTGACCAACTACGACCACAACGACCATCCCGCGGGCAACGATGCCAATTTCGTCGGCCTGACCTTTCCCGATCCGCAGGACGCGGCCGCGAAGTACGCCGCCGAGCTGAAGGGGCGTTGCGACGTGCTGGTGCTGCTGTCGCACATGGGCGACGACATGGATGCCGAGCTGGCGCGCAAGTGCGACGATTACGACCTCATATTGTGCGGGCACACCCACAATGTGGTCGACACCTTGATAAACGGCACCTTGCTCGGACAGTCGGGCTACGGGGCCAAGCACGTGGGCGTGACGCGCATAGAGATGCGCGGCCGCCGAATCGTGGGGCTGGAGTACGATGCCGTGCCGCTGGCGGATTACGAGCCCGATCCCGATTTTATGCGGCGTGTGGCTGCCGTTTACGACAACGAGGCGCTCAACCGTCCGTTGGGCGAGTCGAAACGCATCCTGACCCGCGTGGGACTCGCGGCGTGGGAGACCGACGCCATGCGTCGGCGCACGGATGCCGACGTGGCGTTCTACCACTACGGCGGCATACGCTTCGATTCGCTGCCCGACCGCGCCATAAGCACGGGGATGATATTCAGCCTGGAACCCTTCTCGTCGAAACTCTGCACCATGGACATGACGCCCGAGCAGATGCGGCGCATGATAATCGCCAAGTACAACGACACCGACAACCCCAAGGAGTCGCACCGCGTCGATCTCTTCTCCAACGTGCCTTACAACATCGTGACGGATGCCGACGGCGAGGCCCGCGACGTGGTTTTCGAAGGGCTTGTCGAGGGGCGGACCTATCGTGTGGTGATGGGCGACTACATGTACAATAATTATAAGGCCGTCGAGGCCGAGAATGCCGTGTGCGAGGATATCCTGCTCACCGAGGTGCTGATGGACGACCTGCGCGCCAACTCGCCGATCGACTATTCCAACGAGCGCGTGCAGAATATAGTGGGGAAGTAGTATTTCGATATCGCTACGCGATATCGGCAGTTCGCCGCCGCCCCACGCGGCGGACTGCTGCTCGCTTCTCGCTCGCGCATTCCGACCGCCGACGGCGAACAGCCTTCATGGCTGCGTCTGCCCGTCGCTACATGGCCGTATAGACCACCTTCTTGGTCTCGAAAAACTCTTCCTCGAAGAACTCCGATATGGGGTATTCGCGCCACTTCATGCGCGTGGCTGCGAGTTCGGCCTCAAGGTCGCCGCCCTTGAGATAGAGTATGCCGTTGTCGAGCGTGCCGCGGCGGCCGCGTTCGATCTTGCCGCGCACCCATTTGACGAATGCGGGCATCTCGGTCACGGCGCGCGATACCGCGTAGTCGAACTTCTCGCCGATCTGCTCGACGCGTACGTTGCGGGCGTCGACGTTGTCTATTCCTGCTCCCTCGCACACTCCGCGCACCACGGTTATCTTCTTGCCGATGGAGTCGGCCGCCGTGAAATGCGCCTCGGGGAACATTATGGCCAGCGGCACGCTCGGGAATCCGCCGCCGCACCCTACGTCGAGAATGCGCGCCCCCGCCTCGAAGCGGCACACCTTGGCTATGGCCAGCGAGTGTAGCACGTGGCGCAGGTAGAGCTGGTCGAAATCCTTGCGCGAGACGACGTTGATCTTGGCGTTCCAGTCGGCGTAGAGCCCGTAGAGCGCCTCGTACTGCGTGCGCTGCCGCTCGGTCAGATCGGGAAAATATTTCGTTATAATCGAAATCATGTTCGCTGAATTTTTATGAATCCTCGCCCTTGCGCTGCCTCTCGGCCGTCGACAGCAGTCCGCAGGCGGCCTGAATGTCCTCGCCGCGCGAGGCGCGTATGGTGGTCTGTATGCCGCGCGCGGTGAGCGTGTCGCGGAAGGCGCGCATCCTATCCTCCGAGGGCGAGAAGTAGGGCGAGTCGGGGATCTTGTGGAACCGTATGAGGTTGATGCGGCACTTTATCCCGTCCAGCAGGCGGCACAGCTCCTTTATGTGGGCGGGGGAGTCGTTGAGCCCCTCCATCAGTATGTATTCGAACGACACGCGGCGCTGGCCTGTGAAGTCGTGGCGGCGCAGTATGTCGGCCACTTCGCGTATGGGATAGGCGTTTTCTATGGGCATTATTTCGGCCCGTTGGTCGTGGAACGGATTGTGGAGGCTCACGGCTATGTGCACCTTCGTCTCGTCGAGCAGTCGCGGCAAGTCGCGCGCCACGCCTGCCGTCGACACCGTTATGCGCGTGGGCGACCACGCCATGCCCCACGGGGCGGTGACGGTCTCTATGGCCGCCAGCAGATTGTCGGTGTTGTCCAGCGGTTCGCCCATGCCCATGAATACCAGATTGGTGAGCCGCCCGCTCTCGGGCACCGACAGAATCTGGTTGACTATCTCGGCGGCCGAGAGCGAGTGCTGCAAACCCTGCCGTCCCGTGGCGCAGAAGCGGCAGCCCATGCGGCACCCCGCCTGCGACGACACGCACAGCGTGGCGCGCTCGCCGTCGGGTATGTACGCCGACTCGATGAACGCCCCATGCGACGTGCGGAACAGATATTTCTTGGTGCCGTCGGCCGATACCGTCTCGCGCAGCGGCGCTTCAGCCCCCACGGCGTACTTCTCGGCCAGACGCGCGCGTGCCGCGAGCGACAGATCGGTCATCTGCGCGAAATCGGTTGCCCGACGCACGTAGAGGTGGCGGGCGATCTGCCCTGCGGCGAAGCGCGGCAGCCCCTCGGCGGCGCATATCTCCCGCAGCTGCGCGGGGTTCTTTCCGTAAAGAGGTTCTATGGCGGTATCCTGCATTTCCCGAGTTTACTTGTCGTTGCAAAAGTACGAAAAAATCTCCCTATCCGCAAAAATGCCGCGCCGCTTCCGAGTGCCCGCCGCCGACGTCGAAACCGCCTCGAATCCGAAAAAAATGCAGATTTTTATCATCGGCGCATTCTTTTTCGGATTTTTATGATTATATTTGCCAAAAGAACTGCGGTCGTATCCGCCTGCGAGGGGCTGTCGGACCATGCGCGGAGACCGTGCGGTTCGTGCGGCCGCGGCGGGTCGCGCCGACCTAACCCGATGAACATATTAAATTTAGAATAATAAAACTGTATGGAAATCAAAAAATCACCTAAGGCAGATCTTCAGAACAAAAAGGGTCTGTTCCTTGAGATTGGCTTGATCGTGGCCCTGCTGGCCGTGATCGCAGCTTTCCTTTACACTCCCAAGGAGTACCGTATCGAGAAGGTCGATAACAACTACGGTCCCGTCGAGGAGGAGATCACCGAGATTACCCGTAACGAGCAGAAACCGCCCGAGCAGCCCCAGAAGGTCGAGGTCAAGGTGTTCAACGATATCCTCGATATCGTGACCAACGACGCCAAGATCACCACCGACATATCGTTCGAGGACTTCGCCGACGATCTGGAGATCACCACTCAGGTAGTGGAGGTCGAGGAAGAGGAGATCGAGGACGACCAGCCCTTCATCAAGGTAGAGAAGATGCCCTCGTTCCAGGGCGGCGACCTGAACAAGTTCCGCAACTGGGTTCAGGAGCGCGTACGTTACCCGCAGATCGCCCAGGAGAACGGCGTATCGGGTAAGGTAGTCCTGTCGTTCGTGGTCGAGAAGGACGGTACGCTCACCAACATCGAGGTGTTGCAGTCGCCCGACCGTTCGCTGGCCGACGAGGCCGTGCGAGTGCTGAAGACCTCGCCCAAGTGGGAGCCCGGACAGCAGCGTAACCAGCCCGTGCGCGTGAAGTATACGTTGCCCGTGGATTTCCGTATCCAGAATTGATTTTCCCGACTTGAAGTATCCCGCGTATGGTTTTTGCGGGATACTTTTTTGTATATATACATCTGTGAAGTCCGCTGCCGCACCGTACTCGGCGCAGCGGCGGATTTCGTGCGGATGACAATAACCCCCTGCGGATGGCAAACAGCAATAACGACATATCTTCCCCTATCGAGGCGCAGCGCGACGAGCGCGAACGCGGAGTGGTCGTGGCGGTGATACGCGACGGACAGAGCGTCGGGCAGACCGAGGAATTCCTCGGCGAACTGGAGTTTCTGGCCGAGACGGCCGACATAGTTTCGGTGCGCCGTTTCACGCAGCGTCTGCCGCAACCCTCGTCGCGGATATACGTCGGCCCTGGCAAGCTGGAGGAAATCGCGGCCTATTGCGCCGAGAACGAGATCGACGTGGTGATATTCGACGACGAGCTGTCGCCGTCGCAGACCCGCAACATCGAGAAGGCCATGCCCTGCCGCATACTCGACCGCACGCGTCTGATCCTCGACATATTCATGTCGCGTGCGCGCACCGCCTACGCCAAGACCCAGGTGCAGCTGGCTCAATACGAATATATGCTGCCGCGTCTGGCGGGTATGTGGACCCACCTCGAACGTCAGAGGGGCGGCACGGGAACCCGCGGCGGCGCGGGCGAGCGCGAGATCGAGACCGACCGACGCATAGTGCGCAACCGAATATCGAAACTCAAGGAGGAACTGGCCAAGATCGACCGCCAGATGGCCGTGCAGCGTTCCAACCGCGGTTCGATGGTGCGTGTGGCGCTGGTGGGATATACCAACGTGGGCAAGTCGACGCTGATGAATCTCATCTCCAAGAGCGAGGTGTTCGCCGAAAACAAGCTCTTCGCCACGCTCGACACCACGGTGCGCAAGGTGGTTTTCGACAATCTGCCGTTCCTTTTGTCCGACACCGTGGGATTCATCCGCAAGCTGCCGACGGAGCTGATCGAGTCGTTCAAGTCGACGCTCGACGAGGTGCGCGAAGCCGATCTGCTGGTTCATGTGGTCGACATCTCGCATCCCAATTTCGAGGAACAGATAGCGGTGGTGAAGCAGACGTTGCAGGACATAGGCGCGGGCGAGAAACCCGTATATCTGGTGTTCAACAAGATCGACGCCTACACATATATAAAGAAAGAGGCGGACGACCTCACTCCCGCCACGCGTGCCAACATGTCGCTCGACGATCTGCGGCGCAGCTGGATCGCCAAGGCCAACACGCCGTGCATATTCATCTCGGCGGCGGAGCGTACGAATATCGACAAGCTGCGTTCGGACCTCTACGGCATGGTGCGCGAGATACACGCGGGGCGCTATCCGTTCAACAACTTTCTCTATTGATCGACCTGCGTCGGGCGGCGCGGGCGAGCGAAGCGGAACGTTTTCGATAAGCCGAGCGCAGAGTCGAACTTGTTCGGACTATGCCGAGGCGAGAAAACGACTGTTGTAAAACGAACAAATTGGCCTAAAATAACATCCGATGATCCATATTCTTAACAAGGAGAATACGATTCTCAACAAATTTATCGCGCAGATACGCGACAAGCATGTACAGACGGACTCCATGCGTTTCCGCCGCAACATCGAACGCATAGGCGAGGTGATGAGCTACGAGATCTCGAAGACGCTCGACTACAAGACCCGCATCATCGAGACGCCGCTGGGCGAGGCTCCCGTGGAGATGATAAGCGACGAGATAGTCGTGGCGACCATTCTCCGTGCGGGACTGCCGCTGCATCAGGGCTTTCTGAACTATTTCGACGACGCGCGCAACGCCTTCGTCTCGGCCTACCGCAAGAGCGGCAAGGACGGCAAGTTCACGGTCAAGGTGGAGTACATCTCGTGTTGCAATCTGGAGGGCAAGACCCTGCTGCTGGTCGATCCCATGCTGGCCACGGGCACCTCGCTCGTGCTGGCCTACGAGGCCCTGTGCGAGAAGGGCGGGCAGCCCGCGCATACCCACATTGCGTCGGTCATTGCGAGCGAGCAGGGTGTGGACTACGCGGTGAAGCACCTGCCGTCGAAGGATACCACACTGTGGGTCGGCGCTGTCGATGCCGAACTTACCTCGCGGGCCTATATCGTCCCGGGCATAGGCGATGCGGGCGATCTGGCCTTCGGCGAGAAGCTGTGAGGACAGCGGCTCCGTGCGCGACGCCGCGACGCCGTGACGCTGCGACATTGCGGCTCGTGCGGCCCTGAAGCGTCTTTGAAGTCGCGCGACGTCGGTGCGACATTGGTGTGTTGAAATTAGCGACGTCTGCCGTTATTGCCCGAGTCTCCTGCGGGGGATGATCGGGGCGGGTCGGACATGGAT
>CAUHCL010000065.1 GCA_959604655.1 uncultured Alistipes sp.
ACCGCGGCGGTTTTTGGGTTACCTTTTGTCCGCACAAAAGGTAACGTAATAAAAAATCATTAAGAGAAATATTGCGGCTCTTTGAGCCGTGTAGTTCGCCGCCGCCCCACTACGGCGGACTGCAACCCAAAAACTGAAAAATGCGGGCCGCAGGACTGCGCGGGCCGTAGCCTCTGCCCCGCGGAGGCCCGCTATCGTTCGCGAATGCTCACGCCGCGGTCCCCGCAGGCTGCCGCCCGAAGCACAAAGCGCATTCCCGCCGCCGACGGCGGAATCAGAACAGATATTTGTCGGTCTTTATGCGGTCGAAGAGCATGCGCACCTCGCGCCAGGCTTCGCTGCCGAGCGTGGTGCCCACGATCTCGATCACCTTGCCCGCCGCGACGGCACCCAGCGTGCCGCACTGGCGCAGCGACAGATCGTCGCACAGTCCAGCGAGAAATCCCGCCGCATAGAAGTCGCCCGCGCCCGTGGTGTCGACGCGCCTGGCGGCGGCCATTATGCCCACGTGCACCACCTCGCCCCCGCGCTTTATGAGGGCGCCCTTCATGCCGATCTTCACCACCGCCAGATCGCATATCTCCGATATGGCCTGCAAGGCGTTGACAGGCTCGTGCTCGCCCGTGAACGCCACGGCCTCGTCCTCGTTGGCGAATACCATGTCGACGTGGCGCGTCACGAGATCGTGCAGGAAATCGCGGTTCTCGGCCACCACGTTGAAGCTGGCCATGTCGATGGCCACCTGCAATCCCGCGGCCTTGGCCTCGGCGGCCGCTTTGCGTATGAGTTCGTGGTTCTGCACCAGATAGCCCTCGATGTAGAGACAGTCGTAGCCGTCGAGCAGCTTGCGGTCGATCATCTCGGGTTTCATCTCCAGCGCGGCGCCCAGATGGGTGAGCATGGTGCGTTCGCCGTCAGGCGAGACGAGCGATATGCACTTGCCCGAACGCCCCTCGCCGCGGAATATGTGCGGCTCGATGTCGAGGTTGCGCAGCGCGCGTTCGAAAAAGTCGCCCGTGGTGTCGCGGCCCACCTCGCCTATGAATCCCGTGCTGCACCCCATCGATGCCAGCGCGCGGATGGTGTTGTCGGCCGAGCCGCCCAGCGAGAGCGAGTAGGGTTGTCCCGCCACGGCTTTGGAAACTTCGGTTTGCAGGTCGGCGTCCACCAGATTCATCGACCCTTTGGCCAGTCCGTATCGGGCCAACACACTGTCGTCCGACAGATTGACCAGCATGTCGGTAAGGGCATTGCCTATGCCCGCGATCTTCTTCATCGGAAAGTCGGAGTAGTTTACAAAAGTATATCGTTATATCGACAGTATCTTCACTATGTCGAGATCCTTCAGGTCGAGCTGCGACGTGTGCGCTATGGCCTTCTTGAACGGCACGTAGACCAGTTCGCCGTTCTTGATGCCTATCATGACGTTGCGCTGTCCCTCGGTGAGGGCCTCGATGGCCGTGGCTCCCATCTTCGATGCCAATATGCGGTCCTTGGCCGTGGGCGAGCCGCCGCGCTGGAGGTGTCCGAGGATGGTCACGCGGGCGTCGAACTCGGGGAACTCCTTCTTGATACGCTCGGCCAGACCCAGTGCGCCGCCCGTAGAGGGATTCTCGGCCACAAGCACGATCGCCGAGTTCTTGCTCTTGCGGAAGCCGTTGTGGATCAGATCGGCCAGCTGGTCGACCTCGGTCTCGCGCTCGGGGATGATGGCGGCCTCGGCTCCCGACGCTATGGCGCCGTTGAGGGCCAGATAACCCGCCGTGTGGCCCATCACCTCGACGAAGAAGAGGCGTTCGTGGCTCGATGCCGTGTCGCGCAGTTTGTCGACAGCCTCGATTATGGTGTTCAGGGCGGTATCGTAGCCTATGGTCTCGTCGGTGCCGTCCAGATCGTTGTCGATGGTGCCCGGCAGTCCCACGATGGGCACGTCAAACTCGTCGGCGAAGGTCTGCGCGCCCGTCAGCGATCCGTCGCCGCCGATGACTACCAGCGCGTCGATGCCCGCGGCCTTCATGTTCTCGTATGCCTGCCTGCGGCCCTCCTCGGTGCGGAACTCCTTGCTGCGCGCCGTTTTGAGGATGGTGCCGCCCTGCTGTATGATGTTGCTTACGCTCTGCGACTTGAACTCCACGATCTCGTTGGTCACCAGACCGTGATAACCGCGCATGATGCCCTTGACCTTATAGCCGTTGTAGATGGCGGTTCGGGTCACCGCACGGATGGCTGCATTCATACCCGGGGCATCGCCGCCCGAGGTAAGGATTCCGATACATTTGATTGCCATAATCGATAGTGATTAATGATTCCTATTTCCAACAAAGGTAACGATTTTTCGTAATTCGACAAAAAAACGGCGCCCCGCGATGGAGCGCCGCAGCGGCCGTCGGGCCGTGAGACTGTTAGTAACCCGGGTTCTGTACCAGATTGGGGTTGATGTTGATCTGATCCTGCGGGATGGCCAGCCAGTAGTTGCGCGGCGTCTCGAAGGTGATCACCTGCGCGCCCTCGTAGACGTCGGTCACCTTGTAGAAATCCTCGGCGGTCTTGCCCTCGAGGTTCCAGCCCTGGGCCGATTTGGCCATGTAGTCGCCCGCTATCTTCCAGCGGCGCAGGTCGTGATACCAGCGGCCCTCGAACATGAACTCGATCATGCGCTCCTGACGGATCACCTTCACCAGTTCCTCGCCCTGCGGCATGCCGCCCACCTTGGCCCACGAGGTCTCGAAGTTGGGCAGGCCTGCGCGGTTGCGCACCTTGTTGAGGTAGGCCAGACCCTTGCTGCTGAGCGTACCCGTATACTCGGCCTCGGCCTCGGCGTAGTTGAGGTAAGGCTCGGCGAAACGGATGTAGGGGTACGATATCTTGTTGTAGGTGAACGATTTGCTCGATACGGTGTAGGAATCCGACTTCGAGATCCACTTCTTCACGTAGTATCCCGTGCAGCTCTGGTACTCGTTGGCGGTGTTGCCGTCGTTCTGCTGCTCCTCGCCGCGGCGGCATTTGAGGATGATGGTCTTGCCGTTGATGTCGTACTCGCCGCGGTCGTAACCGATCGAGGCGTAGAAGCGCGGTTCGCGGTTGTGGTGCAGCATCACCGTCTCGCCCGCCTCGTCGAGTCGGTAGAGGTCGATATCCTTCGTCTCGGGATCGACGTCCATCGGCAGGCCGTTCTTCGACAGATAGATCTGCGCGGCGGCCAGCGTGGGCACGAAGTAGCCGCGGAAACCGTCGGAGTTGTAAGAGGCATATCCCACGCGCGGAGCCATGTTCTTGGCGTTGTAGCTGATGTTGCCCTGGTTGTTGTACGAGAAGAGGTGTTCCTCGTTGTTGTAGAACTGCGACGAACCCTCGTTGCCGATGAACGCCGCGCGGTAGTTGTTGTAGCCCTTTTCGAAGTCGCTGTCGCCCTTGTCGCTCGACTCGAAGAGCTTGAATCCGTCGGCCTCGCCCTGCACGATGGCTTCCTCGGCGGCGTCCATAGCCTTCTTCCACAGCTCCTTGTCGTAGGTCTGCGAGATGAGGTGCGTGCCGTCGGGGTTGGTGAAGTCCGAGTACCACTCCGAGTTGCCGTTCATCTGGGGCGATGCGGCGAAGAGCCATGCGCGGGCCTTCAGGGCCTTGGCAAGGGTCTTGGTGGCACGGCCGTAGTAGAGGGGTTCCTGCACCTCGGGCAGATACTTGGCCGCCTCGTCGTACATGTCCGAAATGAACTGCGTGCACTCCAGATAGGTCGAACGGGGAACGTTCAGGTTCTCGTCCTGCGACAGTTCGTGGGTGACCAGAATGATGGGACCGTAATACTCCAGCAGGGTCTGGTGGAGGTATGCTATGGCCCAGTAGGCCTCGCCTTTCCACATGCTCTTCTCCTCGTCGGTGGCGTCGGGCACCTTGTCGGCGTTGTCGATGAGGTTGTAGGCGTTGCGTATGCCCTCCCACATGCGGTAGCTCGTGAGCGCTCCCGCGGGGTACGACGTGGCTCCCTGCGACCACATGGCCACATAGGTGTTCGACGGGCTTTCGTAGTTGTTGTACACCATGCTCTTCCACTTGAAGTAGCGGACCGAGCCGAAGAATCCCGACATCATGTCGCCGTTGCATATCTCGAGCGACGACTGGAAATGATAGCGGTTGGGCATGTACCAGTAGAGCGAGCAAGCGAACTTGTCGGTCTGGATGTGTGTTTTGTAGAGGTCGTCGATGGTAGCCTTGCCTTCGGGGATCACATCGAGGAAATCGCACGAAGAGAGGCTGAGTGACAACGCAATCAATATAAATAATTTTTTCATAGTTTCCTATTCGATATTAGAAGTGATACTGAAGACCTATCTTGACCGTGCGCTGGAGCGGATACGAGAGACCGTTGCCGTTGCCCTTCTCGGGATCCCAGTAATCGAACGGCGAGATGGTGAAGAGGTTGCTGCCTGCCGCGTAGATGCGGAAGTTGCGGATCGAATAACCCAGCTCGATGCTCTTCAGACGCAGATAGTTCGACTTGCGCAGATAGTAGGTCGAGGCCTGCGTGTTGTTGTCGCTCGTGATCGAGGTCAGACGCGGATACTCGGCGTCGGCGCGGTTGTTGTCCCACGACCAGTGGTTGTCGGCGATGTACTGCGTGATGCCGAAGCCCGAGTTCGACGAGGTGGCGAAGGGGTGGTGGTTGTACATGCGCAGCTGCACGTTGCCCGTGCCCTGGAACATGAACGAGAAGTCCCACGCCTTGTACTTCACGTTACCGCCGAAACCGTACTGTATCTCGGGGATGTAGGGCGTGTCGTCCCACACGTAGTCGTTGGCGTCGATGATATTGTCGTTGTTGATATCCTTATACTTGATGTCGCCGACCGAGTAGGTGCCGAAGCGCTGCTCGGGGCTGGCGTCGATCTCCTCCTGCGAGGTGAACAGACCCTCGGCCACCAGGACCTGGTGTGCCTGCATGGGGTGGCCGATCTTCGAGAGATGCTTGTTCTTCTCGGGATATTCGGGCTCGTCCATGGCCTTCACTTCGTTGTGGGCATAGGTGAACGTACCGCGCACGCCCACGGTGAGGTCCTCGTTTACGACCTTGTTGTAGCTTGCCGAAATGTCGATACCGCGGTTGTCCACCTCGCCGAGGTTGGCATAGGGTACCGTGGCGCCCATACCTGCCGTGGCCGAGAGCGAGTTGCGCTGCATGAAGATGTTGTAGCGGTGCTCGGTGAAGTAGTCCACCGCGATGTTTAGCGAGTGGAACAGCTCCAGGTCGACGCCCACGTTCATCTTGTTTGCGATCTCCCAGGTGGCGGCGGCGTTGCCGTAGGTGCTGATGGAGCCCGCGCCCTTGAACGAGAAGTTGTTGCCGAAGTAGTAGCCGCGGTCGCCCATGTTCACGGTGGTGAGGTAGGGGAAGCGGATGCTCAGGGCGTCGTTACCCACCTGACCGTACGATCCGCGGATTTTGAGGTTGCTTACCACCTCTTTCAGCGGCGCGAAGAACTTCTCGTTCGACACGTTCCATCCCAGTGCGGCCGAGGGGAAGAATCCGAAGCGCTTGCCCGAGGCGAAGTTCTCCGAACCGTTGTAGCCGAAGTTGCCTTCGATGTAGTAGCGGCGGTCGTAGTTGTAGGTCACGCGGCCCGCCAGACCCTGCTCGCGGAAGGGCAGCAGCTGCTCCTCTGACGATCCTGTGGCGTTGTTCACCTTCTCCTTCATGTGGTATACGAAGTCGGCGCCCACGTCGTGCTTGCCGAACTTGCGCGAGTACTTCACCGAAGCCTGCAACGACCACTCGTGGTAGCCGCTGTGGCCCACGCTGCTCGAAAGGTAGGTGTTACCCTCGGTGCCGATGGTCGACGAAGAGTAGTTGAAGGTGCCGTCGTCGTTCATCGTCCAGTCGTCGTCGACGCGGAAGTAGTAGGGCGTCATGTAACGGTTGGTGGCGGCATAAGAGTAGTTGTAGAACGACACCAGCGCGTTGGCCGACAGACCCTTGGTCACCATGTCGAGGTTCTGGTCCACGGTGAATGCCGCGGTCATGTACGAGTAGAAGCGCTTCTTGTAACCCGAGCTCATGCGGGCGTAGGGGTTCAGCTCGGTCGAGCCGGTATCCCACGAGTTGTTGTTACCGTAGCGCACGAACGTGTCGCCGTCCTCGGCGGGCAGCACCGCGGGGAAACGCGCGGGGTTGGCGCGCATCACCCAGTAGAACAGGTCGCTGGTCGACTCGTAGGGGGTGTTGTTGTACTGCAACTGGGTGTTGAGCTTGAGCGCGACCTTGGTGGTCTTGGTCATCATGGCCGACACGTTGCTCTGGAACAGATACTTCTGGTTGTTCATCGTAATGTCGAGCGGAGTCTCCTTCGGCTTCTTCAGGATACCGTTCTCGTTGAAGATCGACGCGTTGAGGAAGTAGTTCACGCGCTGGCCGCCGCCGCGCATCGAGACGTTGAAGCGCTGGTTGACGGCGAAGTTCTTGAACAGCATGTCGTACCAGTCGTTGTCGGGGAATACGTAAGGGTTCAGATGCGCGCGCGTGCCCTCGATCTTCTCCGACGAGTAGAACGGCACGTACTGCGTGCCCGTGGCGCGCGCCTCGTTGTACTTGGCCTCGTTGAAGAGCTCCATGTAGGTCACCGCATCGGCCACGTCCTGCACCTTGGTGGGCATCGAGAAGGTGTTGTCGACGCTCACGTTCACCGCCAGCTTCTCCGAGTTGCGGCCCTCCTTGGTGGTGATGATTATAACGCCGTTGGCACCGCGCGAACCGTAGAGTGCGGTGGCGGTGGCGTCCTTCAGCACCGAGAACGACTCGATCGACTCGGGCGGGATGTTGCCCAGCATGGTCGAGGTGATCTCCACGCCGTCCAGCACCAGCAGCGCGCCCGTGTTCGAGCCGAAGGTCGATATGCCTCGCACGTAGAAGTTGGCGCTGTCGTAACCCGGCTCGCCCGAGCTCTGGGTGGCGATCACGCCCGCGATGTTACCCGCGAAACCCGTGGTAAGGTTACTCGACGTCACCACCAGCTCGCTCGGCTTGACCGACTGCACGGCGCCCACCAGCGACTCCTTCTTCTGGGTACCGAATCCCACCACGACCACTTCGTCGATCTTGGTCTGCTGCTCGATCATCGTAACCAGGGTGAACAGATAGGGATCGCCCACCGAGATCTCCTTGGGATCGTAACCTATCATCTCGAAAACGATGGTCTTGGCATTCTCGGGCAGCTTGATCGAGTATGCGCCGTTCGCGTCCGACGAAACGCCGACCGCGGGGTTCTCCTTCACGTAGACCGAAACGCCCACCAGGGGTTTGTTGTCGCCCGATCCGATGATGAGACCTTTCAGGACGCCTTTTTCGTTTTGCGCCTGCGGGTTTTCGGCTGCCGCCGTTTTCGACGGTTTCGCCGCGGCCCGATCCTTCGCTTCGGCGGCAAACGCCGCGTCGGCGCCCGTTCCGACCAGAATGCCCGCGCCCAGCATCAACGCCGCGAGGCGCCTGAGCGGGAACCGAGACATTCGTTCAAAGAAAAATTTCCTCATAGGTTGAATGTTAATGAATGATTAATAAATGTTATTCCGTTTCTTGATTTCGTATTCTCGCGGTCCGCATATGTATGCGACGCATTGCGTCGTGCGAGGGGCCTTGCGGCAGGTCGCACGCGTGCAGCGATACGCGTCGTATCGCATAACGGACTGGGAATAGATTTGTTACGAGATTTTCCCGAGGGGGGGGTATGAGCCTGCGCTCCCTTTCGCAGAGAGGTCGGTAGCCGCAAGCCGTCGTTGGGGCGACTATGGTGCCTATATCGCGGGCAGTAGTCATACGTTACTTCATTCAGAGTCGGCCGTTCGTCGGTCTCGCGGTCGCATCGGACGGTCGATCACCATTTTAATGGTTGCAATACCGTTGTATTGCAAAAGTTTGGGGTTTCAATTCGAAACAAAATTATGTATATTTCAAAATATATCCAAATATTTCTTCGAAAAAATTCCGCACGTGCTCCAAAACATGCAACAGGACGAGAATCAGGTAGATATTGCAAAAATGTTAAATATCTGCGGAGAGCCTGCCGATGGGATTGCGGGCGAGGTTTCATGCTTAGGTGCCGCATGTTGCGGCTGCAATTTCGAAACACAATTGTTGTAAAGGCAATTATATGTGTGCAAGGTTTCATTGTCGCAAAATCGAATCCGTCGGTCGTGACGCCGACGGGCCGCCGAACTTCACCGACTGCATCGATACATTGTCAGAAGACCTCGCGCAGGATGCGTATCGACTGCACGGAGTTGATGGTGTCGAGATGATAGCCGTAATAGCTCATCAGGGCCGATAGAAAATCGACCCGCTGCGTGCGGTTGAGACCTATCTCGCTCAGGTAACGCACGTCGCACTCCAGCATGTCGTGCAGGATGAGGGCATTCTCCTGCGACATGGCGTGCTCGCGCGGAGGACGCACCGCCGTGAAAAGCCCCTCGGCGATGTCGAACCACGCGTCGGCCGAGTAGTCGTTGCCCGGCGAGAAGCCCAGAAAACGGCACAGATTGGAGAGAAACCACAGATGGAAATTGGCCACGCCGTCCGCAGCCTCGTCCAGCGCCTCGACCGATCCCCACACGAAATCGAACAGCATGGGGTTGGCCTCGCTCTCGCGCACCAGACGGTAGAGCACCTCGGCCATGAACATGGCGATGGTCGACTTCTTCACGTCGAAGGGGATCGTTCGGAACACTATGCCGCTGTGTACCTCGCCGAAGCGGTGCATCTGCATGCGCGGCGACTCCAGCCCCTCGAACTCCAGAGCGAACATGGGCTGGAGCAGCGCCAGCTTCGAACCGTGGCCGCGCCGCGACCCGAGGCCCTGTACCATGTAGCTCTGACGGCCGTGCGTGGAGGTGAGCAGGTGCGCCACCATCCCCTTGTCGCCGTATTTGAGCGTGCTGAGCACCACACCCCGCGAGGTGTAGCGCTTCATCACACCGCCACTCATTCGCCGCTCGGCTCCACCCAGTCGCCGCCCGCCTTGATGAGTTCCACCAGACGCTCGATGGCCTGCTCCTGCGGTATGTTGCGCTCGACCACCTCGCGCCCCTTGTAGAGCGTTATGCGGCCCGCCGCGGCGCCCACGTAACCGTAGTCGGCATCGGCCATCTCGCCCGGGCCGTTGACTATGCAGCCCATGACACCTATCTTCAGATTCTTGAGATGCGACGTGCGGGCCTTGATGTCGGCCAGCGTCTTCTCAATGTCGTACAGCGTGCGGCCGCAGCTCGGGCATGCTATGTATTCCGTATGCGAGAAGCGCACGCGCGCCGCCTGAAGGATCGTAAGCTCGATGTCGCGCACCTCGCGCGGCGAGAGATGCGGCGCGTCGATCCAAATTCCGTCGGCCAGTCCGTCGAGGAACAGTACTCCCAGATCGGCCGCGGCCTTCACCGCCACGGTCTCGGCGTCTCGGTCGTCGTAACGGCGCCTGACAGCCACGGGCACGGCGTCGTCCATGTCGAGGATCGCGGCGCGCAGCTCGGCCGTGGGGTTGCCGCTCGTCGACTCTATCACGCGGTACTCCGACGTGATCTCGTCATGCACGACGGGGACCGTCATCGCGCTGCGGCGCACATACTCCGTCGGATGGTAGCGCTCGGGGTGGCGGACCTCGAAACGTCCCTCGCGACGGGCGAAATAGTCGGCCAGCATGAGGGCCACGGGCACCTCGTTTTCAGGCGCCTCGGTGAGCGACACGCGGATCGTGTCGCCAATGCCGTCGGCCAGCAGCGCGCCTATGCCCACGGCGCTCTTGATGCGCCCCTCGATGCCGTTGCCCGCCTCGGTGACGCCCAGATGTATGGGGTAGGTCATGCCCTCGGCATCCATCGCCTCGACCAGAAGACGGTAGGCGTGCACCATCACGCGCGTGTTGCTCGACTTCATCGACACCGCAACCTGGTCGAATCCCTCGCGGCGGCACACGCGCAGGAACTCCATAGCCGACACCACCATGCCCTGCGGGGTGTCGCCCCACTCGTCGAATATGCGTTTGGCCAGCGAACCGTGGTTGACGCCTATGCGCAGCGCCACGCCGCGCTCGCGGCATTGGGCGATGAGGGCCTCCAGCTCGCCGTGCGAGGTGCGATAGTTGCCCGGGTTGATGCGCACCTTGTCGACGTAGCGCGCCGCGATGGAGGCCACCTCGGGCACGAAGTGTATGTCGGCCACCACGGCCGTATCGTAGCCGTCGGCACGCAGCCGCGCCACGATGTTTTCGAGATTCTCGCCCTCCTTGCGGCCCTGCGCCGTCAGACGCACTATGCCCGCGCCTGCGTCGGCTATGCGCTCGGTCTGCGCCACGCTGGCCTCGGTGTCGGCCGTGGGGGTGTTGGTCATCGACTGCACCGCTATGGGGTGCGCCGAGCCTATCGTAACGCCGCCTATGCGCACATCGTGCGCCTTGCGACGCGAATATTCGGTGAGGTTCATGGTTTTAAGTATTGTCAATATCCATTTCGGACCTTTAATTGCGGCTCTTCAGAGCCGCGCGAGCCGTAGCCTCGCCCCGCGAAGGCTCGCTATTCGCTCGCTCCGCAGGCTACGACTCGCACTCGACAAATCCGAAGCAGATAATTCCCTATTTATAATGCAGCCCTCCGCCGTCGGCGAACAGCGGCGGTCATTTTACTCGTCGTAACTGCTGTTGTCCCAGCAATGGGTACACAGATCCTCCTTGGGCAGCCCGATGGCCTCCACCAGATCGTCCAGACGCTGGAACTTCAGCGAGGTGAGCTGCAAGTGGCGGCACATGATCGACACCATCTCCTTGTGCTTGGCGCTGTCGGGGTCGGCATACTCGGCGAATACCGATTCGGGTATGTCATCGGTGCCCTCCATGTCGCGTATCACGCGGCGGGCATAGAGGTCGTAGGTGCTGCGCGAGGTCGAGAAGTTGAGGAAGCGGCAGGGGTAGATCAGCGGCGGGCAGGCTATGCGCATGTGGATCTCCTTCACGCCCGCGTCGAGCAGCTTCACCACATTGTCCTTGAGCTGCGTGCCGCGCACTATGCTGTCGTCCATGAACACGATCTTCTGCCCGTTGGTGAACTTGCTGTTGGGCAGCAGCTTCATCTTGGCCACCAGATCGCGCATGGTCTGGTCCTGCGGCATGAAGCTGCGGGGCCACGTGGGGGTATATTTCACGAACGGACGCTTGTAGGGTATGCCCTTCTCGTTCGAGTAGCCTATGGCGTGGCCCACGCCCGAGTCGGGTATGCCCGCCGCGAAATCGGGATCGATGTCGGCGTCGCGCTTGGCCATGGCCGCGCCGCAGCGGTAGCGGCAGTCCTCGACGTTGATACCCTCGTACCATGCCGACGGATAGCCGTAATATACCCACAGGAACGAACATACCTGCTTGCGCTTGCCCGCGGGTGCCACCTGGCGCACGCCGTCGGCCGTGAGCTGCACTATCTCGCCCGGGCCGAGGTCGCGCACGAACTCGTAGCCCAGATTGTCGAAGCTCGAACTCTCGCTCGCGCATACGTATCCCTTGTCGTTCTTGCCGATCGATATCGGGGTGCGGCCGAAGCGGTCGCGGGCGGCGTAGATGGCATGGTCGGTGAGCACCAGCATCGAGCACGAGCCCTTGATCTTCTTCTGCGCGGCCTCGATTCCCGCCCGCAGGGTTTCGCCGCGGCCTATGAGCATGGCCACCAGCTCGGTGGCGTTGATGGTCGAGCCCGACAGCTCGGCGAAATGGTGGCCGTCGCGCAACAGCTCGTCGGCCAGCTCGTCGATGTTGTCGATGCGGGCCACCGTCACCACGGCGTAGCGCCCCAGATGTGAGGTGATGGTTATGGGCTGCGCCTCGCTGTCGGAGATCACTCCCACGCCCATGTTCGCCGCCGCGAACTTGGGCAGCTCGCACTCGAACTTGTTACGGAAATACCCGTCTTCCAGAGAGTGTATCGATCTCATGAATTTTTTGTTGGCCACGAAAGCCATTCCCGCTCTCTTGGTACCCAGATGCGAGTGGTAGTCGGTACCGTAGAAGACATCGTTGACGCATTCCTTGCGCGAAACGCAACCGAAAAAACCGGACATATGAATTAAGTTAATAGTTTAATTGTTAATACCCGGCGACACATGCCGCCCCAGCCGCCCCCTGCGGCCGCCGATACATTCATCGAAAGGACAAAGATACGAAAAGTCGAGCGCAGAAGCAAACCGAAGGTTTGATTATGCCGAG
>CAUHCL010000066.1 GCA_959604655.1 uncultured Alistipes sp.
CTGATGGAGCCCTATCGGCCATATGTCGACGAGCAGGTTTACAACCTCTACCGACAGGGGCACGAGCAGTTGACACGCGAAGTGAAGAGCGCACTGCTGCGGGTATTGTTCGCAGATACCCAATTCGACAACGTAACGCGGCCCCTCGAAGTCGGACTGACGTTCACCACCTCGTCGCTGGCCAAATGCTTCGCTGGAATAAGGAAAAAGATTGCATACCCGTTATTGGAATAATCGGATGTCGGAGTTACGTTTGAATGCTTATCGGATCATGTGGTTGTTTGTATTTTTCGACCTGCCCACCAACACCAAAGCCGAACGGCGCCATGCCGCCCAATTCCGCAAGGCTCTGGAAAAGGATGGCTTTACGATGATGCAATACTCGGTCTATGTCCGACATTGCGTCTCGAAGGAGAATATGCAGGTTCACATGAATCGGGTTCGGCGGTCGATGCCGCCGTCGGGGTATACGAGCATTCTTGCGGTGACCGACAAACAGTACGGGGATATTCTCAATTTCTGGGGCAAGACCGAACGGGCGAAACCCGACACGCCCCAGCAGTTGGAATTTTTTTAGGGATTTTGCTTATATTTGTTCATTGAAACGATAAAAATACATCGAATCGACTTCGACGGAGTTCCGAGACGTGTTTTTTGCGGCGGCAAACTGGCCGTAAATCGCACGATATCAATCAATACAATAGCCGGCGTTGTGGTTTGATGTAGAATTTTAATAAGATACAACTCGACCCGTAGTATCCCATCAATCGCTGCGTTGTGGTTTGATGTAGAATTTTAATAAGATACAACGTTCTCATCTCGGGGTGGTATAATTGAAGCGTTGTGGTTTGATGTAGAATTTTAATAAGATACAACCCACGTCGTTAACGGTTACTCTCGTTATGAGTTGTGGTTTGATGTAGAATTTTAATAAGATACAACTTCTCATCTCGGGGTGGTACAATTGAAGTGTTGTGGTTTGATGTAGAATTTTAATAAGATACAACCCTTATGTGGTTAGACTTCACCGCTTTTGGTTGTGGTTTGATGTAGAATTTTAATAAGATACAACTTTGATTTTTTTCATAAAAATGGGGCGACGGTTGTGGTTTGATGTAGAATTTTAATAAGATACAACCCCACCCATCTGACCGAGTGCGCCGCCAGTGTTGTGGTTTGATGTAGAATTTTAATAAGATACAACAGACATCGCCAATGCTTACGTAACTCGTAGGTTGTGGTTTGATGTAGAATTTTAATAAGATACAACGCAAGGTCTCTGAAAATTTACCTCCTCATTGTTGTGGTTTGATGTAGAATTTTAATAAGATACAACCGCCCGTGGGCAGGGTGTTGCCGTCTACGGGTTGTGGTTTGATGTAGAATTTTAATAAGATACAACTCGCCAAGAGGCAGGATAGGCCACCGAGAAGTTGTGGTTTGATGTAGAATTTTAATAAGATACAACCAAAATTCAAACCACCCTCGATTGCCGAACGTTGTGGTTTGATGTAGAATTTTAATAAGATACAACTTCTCTAGTATGGATAAGTTTGATCTGCCGTTGTGGTTTGATGTAGAATTTTAATAAGATACAACGGTTGGACGCGCGAAGTAGAATACCCTATGTTGTGGTTTGATGTAGAATTTTAATAAGATACAACGCAGTTTGGTGTTGGTCGTGGTTATTCGCAGTTGTGGTTTGATGTAGAATTTTAATAAGATACAACAACAATTCATACTAATTACCTAAATGAAGAGTTGTGGATTGATGTAGAATTTTAATAAGATACAACTGAGCGAAGTTTTCTTCCTACTCACATCTAGTTGTGGTTTGATGTAGAATTTTAATAAGATACAACCACTCGATATGCCATCCACCGAGGCTGTCTGTTGTGGTTTGATGTAGAATTTTAATAAGATACAACTCGATTCTGAAGCGCAATACCAGTAGTTTCGTTGTGGTTTGATGTAGAATTTTAATAAGATACAACGACGAAGCTTCGCATATTTAGCATCACTGTGTTGTGGTTTGATGTAGAATTTTAATAAGATACAACACAGGGCGAACACGACAGATATCGGCCATGGTTGTGGTTTGATGTAGAATTTTAATAAGATACAACTACCGCCGCCAGTCACTTCACGGAAAACGGTTGTGGTTTGATGTAGAATTTTAATAAGATACAACGTGGCCGTGGTGGTGTAGAGTCCCTGCAACGTTGTGGTTTGATGTAGAATTTTAATAAGATACAACCGGAACTGGGTAAACAAATCGACGAAATAGTTGTGGTTTGATGTAGAATTTTAATAAGATACAACCGATGGTGTTACAGGGGCATGCCTTACCGCGTTGTGGTTTGATGTAGAATTTTAATAAGATACAACTATCCTCTACAGTGGCTCTCTATCATTTCAGTTGTGGTTTGATGTAGAATTTTAATAAGATACAACCGAATTATACGAGGTTGGAACAGGTAATATGTTGTGGTTTGATGTAGAATTTTAATAAGATACAACTTTTGCAACCATATTTTGAGCAGCAGCGCGGTTGTGGTTTGATGTAGAATTTTAATAAGATACAACTATGACGTCCTCCACAGCGCCGATCTGTTGTTGTGGTTTGATGTAGAATTTTAATAAGATACAACTGCGGTCCTGCAAACTCATATTCTTCAATGTTGTGGTTTGATGTAGAATTTTAATAAGATACAACCAACAGCTAACAATCAGCTACTTATGTATGGTTGTGGTTTGATGTAGAATTTTAATAAGATACAACACTATCAGGATTTCTTTACTTGCCCGAATAGTTGTGGTTTGATGTAGAATTTTAATAAGATACAACCTGGAATAGCTCTGTCGAGGTTCCCGATGTGTTGTGGTTTGATGTAGAATTTTAATAAGATACAACCGATAAGAGGTAGATACATCGTATGATTTAGTTGTGGTTTGATGTAGAATTTTAATAAGATACAACATCACCTGAGAATTGACAGTTTGGGACGCGGTTGTGGTTTGATGTAGAATTTTAATAAGATACAACTATCCGCAGGGAAAAACGCTTCCAATTTTTGTTGTGGTTTGATGTAGAATTTTAATAAGATACAACGCCGGGAAAAAATTGTACCTGTGGTACCAGTTGTGGTTTGATGTAGAATTTTAATAAGATACAACCTCTGAATCTGGCACATTCACCGAAGGGACGTTGTGGTTTGATGTAGAATTTTAATAAGATACAACGATAAGTCGCGGCTGCAATCAGGAAAATGCAGTTGTGGTTTGATGTAGAGTTAATATACTGCGACAAAGATTGCCTTGTAGTCGGCGGGTAATACGACGGCTTAAATTTCAAGCAATCCGAAGATCGATATTCGTTGGCAGGTATAGGCGGGGACTGTTTATAAAAAAGGCGTAGCACCATATCCTCACGTCCGTCCGTACTGTTGTTTACTCGGGATCCCGTCCCATGTATCCGCAACGGATTGGATAGCCGGTGTTATGGTGCTGCTTCGGGTTGACATACAACTCCCGCCGTTGTGGTCGTACTGAAAACAGTGACCGGTCCTCTTTGTGCATCCCGCCACCCGCGAGGGACTCACATACCATTCACCAGTAATCGTATGCTTCGCAACAAAGATAAGATATTTTGTGGGATTTCCTATTTCTACGAGATTGTCATTACAAAAAAAAAGCGGTTCGGAATCTTACGTGAGGGACTGCAACCCCCGTTTCGGATTCCGAACCGCAGCACAAATCGGATAAAATCCGACCCGAATACTCCCTGCCCTACTCGGCCTCGCGCACTATACCCTTCTTGGAACGGCCGTCGACATATATGTAGAGCGGCTTCGCGAACTCCACGCAACGCAGATACTCGCCGTCGAAAACGGCAGGCATGGCATTCAGCCGTTCGATATCCAGCAGGCCGTCGCCCTGCGACGGGTTGAGCGACAGATACCCCACCCCGAGCGACGTCACGTTCTGGAAGAAGTGGGTACCCTGGCTCGACTCGATGTTGAAGTCGGGCAACGCAGCCTCGACTATCACGCGGGCCTCGGATATGTGCGCCCACTTGACGGGCACGCCCAGATTGGGATCCGACGATCCCCAGCGCCCCGTGCCGACGAGCACGTACTCGCACCCTTCGTCGCGCATGCGCTTGTTGAGCTCGAACAGTTCGTCGGCGATGGGTTGCGTATGCAGCGACGAGAATTTGTCGAACTTCACGTAGACTATGCGGCGTATGTCGCGCATAAGTCCCACGCCCAAAGCGCATTCGGAGTAGACGATGGCATCCGAAGTGTCGACCTGCGACCAGTCGAGTTTGGCGCTTTCCTCGTTGCGGATGATGGGACGTATCTGCAACAGATTGAATATCTGCATCTCGCCCGCGGGAACATCCATATTCACAGCGAACTCTATCTCCACGGGGCAACGCATCTCTTCCTCGCCCATCTTCAGCATGTCGCGTATGATGTCGGCCAGCGGGAACGAACCGTATTTCAGGATACGGTTGAACGTTATGACGCGGAAATAACGCGACAGCATGGGGCTTTCGCTTATGCGGTTGTTCTGATAGTCGTAATACGAGCACGCGAATTTGGCGTTGCGGAAATCGTTCATCCGCGAAACGGGTATACGCTCGATGTTCACCGCATCGTCGGTCGAGGGACGGAAACGGTCGGGGTTGAGGCTCAGCGCCATGACCTCGGTCTGCGCATCGCGCACGGCCAGTTCGGGCGTCGAGGTCTGCAACACCTTGTCGGGATAGGCGGGCGAGAAGCGCATGCTCTTGCCACCGTCGACCACGGCCTTGCCCAGTCCCATGACGATGTTGCACACGCCGTCCTCGGCCTTCTCGTAGCCCAGCGGATAGAGGTTCTGCGAACGCGCCACGCCCGACAGCGTGGGGAAGAAATAACCGTTCTGCTCGGTGCCGCACACCTCCTGGATCAACACCGCCATCTTCTCCTCCGACAACAGATTCTGCGACGACTGTATGTAGGCTCGCGACGATGTGAAATACACCGACGCATAGACGCTCTTAATGGCACGCACCAGCATACGCAGCATCTGGTCGTCGTTCTCGCATCGGGGGATCATGTAGGTGGAATAGATTCCCGCAAAGGGCTGGTAGTGCGAGTCCTCCAGCTTGGACGACGAGCGTATGGCCAGCGGCTTGCGGCACGTCTGCACGAAGACCTTCAGTTTCGAGTACAGCTCCACGGGCAGCATGGAGTTGAGGAACTCCGACAATATGCCGTCGTCGTCCACCTCCTGCGATATCACGTATTTCAGACCGTTCAGGCGGATGAACTGGTCGAAATAGTCTGTCGCGATGACCAGACTGCGCGGGATCATGATGCGGACGTTGGGATACTTATAATATTGGTTGTACTTGGCCAGCATGCTGTTCATGAATGCCAGTCCGCGCGCCTTGCCGCCGATGGAGCCTTCGCCGAGACGCGCGAAACCTATCGCGTCGCTGTAAGTCGCCTCGTCGAACTGCGCCACCAGTCCCTGTCCCAGCATCGTGCGATAGTCCTTGAACATCGACACCAGCGCCGCCCTGTGCTCGGCCGTGGAGCTGAAATGGCTGCTGTTGATGCTGCGCAGTACGTTCGCCAGCGGGAACAAGCCGCGCGAATAGAGCCATTTCGAGAGGTGCATGTGCGACAGATGAAACTCCAGCACGTCGTCGGGCACCGTGGCGATCAGCTCCTGCATCTGCATCAGGTCGCGGGCACGGCCCACGACGGCCCCCGTATTCAGGTCGCGGAAGACGAACTCACCGAAACCGAACTCGCGAAGAATGACATCCTGCAACTCGGACAGCAGCGTTTTCGAGGTCTTGGCTATGAATCCCACGCCTAACGACTCGGCCACCGAACGGTAGTTCACCTGCGACGACTGCATGATGATGGGCATCCACGGCGTCTCGGCCTTTATCATCTTGCATATGTCGATGCCCGCGTCGCTCTTCTCGTCCTCCGACTTGTCGCCCTGCTTGAGTATGAGGCCCACATCGGAAATCACACCCAGAAGATTCTTCTTGTAACGCGCGTACAGCTCCACCGCATCGGTGTAATTGGTGGCGAGCAGGACCTTGGGGCGCGAACGCTTGCGGTTGATCTGCTGCTGTTCGTTGTAGGCATCCTTCAGGAACTCGCTGTTCTGCACCAGCAGGATCTTATAAAGCTCGGGCAGATAGGTGGAATAGAAGCGTACCGAGTCCTCCACCAGCAGAATGGCCTGCACGCCACCCTGCGTAATATCCGACTCGGCGTTGAGCCGATCCTCCATGAGCTTTATGATGGCTATTATGAGATCGGTATTGCCGTGCCAGCAGAATATGTTGTCTATCGCCGAGCAGTTCTGTTCCTCGATCTGACGATAGATCTCCTTCGAAAAGCTGGTGAGCAGCACCACGGGCAGATCGGAGCGCAGCTCCTTCACACGGCGGGCGAAATCGAACACGTTAGGCTCGCCCACGTTGTACATGGTAAGGACGAAATCGAATCCGTCGGGCCGCCGCGACAGCAGTTCCAATGCCTCGGCCGTGGACTCCACGCGCGTGAGCGACGGCGGATTGCTCATGTTGAGCTCCATGTATTCGCGGTTGATCTGCGACTCGATATGGCCGTCCTCTTCGAGGATGTAGCCGTCATAGGGGCAGCACACGAGCAGGATCTTGTGAATACGATGCTGCATGAAGCAGTGCTGCTTCTGGTTCTCCACTGTCAAATAGGCGTGATCGTGCATATCAATGATTTTCGATCGTAAAGCCCCGCTGTATTTCCACTGTTTATCCTCGGCGGCTGCGGGGGTCGCGCGAAGCGCGAGCCGCCGAGGATAATATAAATTTCTCCCGATTCTACAATGCCCAGGCGTCGCTCCACGACAGCGCGAAACCGCCGTCGGTCAGCTCGATGGGCAGCCATATGTAACGTCCGTCGATGGCGTTCTTGGGATTCCATCTGTCGCCCATATATATGAATGTGTCGCGACGGCCCACAACGGGCAGGATGTAGGTGCTCTGCGAATGAAACGTCTTGTCGGCGTCGTCGCCCTTGCAGGGATTGCCCAGTTCGGTCCACTCGCCCATCACGCTGTCGGCCACGGCCGAGCGCGCCGCATTGGGATCCCATCCCGTGCAGCCCGACATCATGAGATAGTAGCGGCCGTCGTGCTTGAAGATGGCGGGAGCCTCCATCGAGCGGCCGACGAACGCACGTACGTAGCGGCCCGAATGGGCGGTGTAGTCGTCGGTCAGCTCGGCGATCTGCAAAGTCTGATTTTCCTCAGAGGCGTAAATATGGTAGGCCTTGCCGTCGTCATCGACGAAAAGCGTCATGTCGCGCGCCATCTGACCACCCGCGAAGTCGCGGATAAGAAAACGGTCGTTTTTGAGATTCTCGGGCCACGTCTCGAACTTCGCATCGACGGCCGCCTTGGCCTCGTCGCTCGCGTTCATGGGCCAGATGCCCGCGTTCACACGGCCCGCATGCAGGAACTCGTAAGGTCCCGCTATGTTGTCGCTCACAGCCACGCCGCTCTGCGCCGCGCCGTATCCTTGATCCTTCAGCTCCAGATGGAACCACATCACGAACTTGCCCGTCTTCTCGTTGTATATGACCTTCGGACGCTCCAGAATGCACCCCTTCTCGATGGGGCTGCCCGAACCCTCGGGAGCCACGGCCAGGGCTATGCCCTCGTCGCGCCAGTCGTAAAGATTCTTCGACGAATAGCAATGGACGCCCACGTTGGCGCGGTTGCCGCCTCCGCCTTCGGTCTTATGTTCGCCGAACCACCAGTAACGGCCCTTGTGGAATATGATACCGCCGCCATGAGCGTTTATAGGCACTCCGTTATTGTCGGCCCACACCTCGGCGGGTTTGAAACTCTTGTCTGCGCCGCAAGAAACGCATGCGGCCGAAGCGACAAGCACTGCACAAAATGTAAAGAATCGTCTCATATCGCTGTTTTATATGGTTGACAAATATACGGAATATTGTCGAATATAGGCACGGAATAGTTATTTTTGTCCCCCGAACAAACAACATCAAAAACTCAATGACAATGAAAGTAGACATAGAAGAGAGAGTCGCGACAGCCCGCGAGCTGTTCCGATCGGGATACAACTGCGCACAATCGGTGTTCCTCGCCTATCGCGACGTGGCGGGATTCGACGAAAAGACCGCCGCCACGGTATCGGCCCCCTTCGGCGGAGGCATGAGCCGCCTGCGCGAGGTGTGCGGCGCCGTGAGCGGCATGGCCATGACGATAGGATTCATAGTGCCCAACGACCGCCCCAACGACGGCCCCGCAAAGAAAAACACCTATGCCGCAGTGCAGGAGGCGGCCGAAAAGTTCCGCGCCGAGAACGGTTCCGTCGTATGCCGCGAACTGTTGGGACTTACGCAACGTAAAGACGATCCCACGCCGTCGGAACGCACGGCCGAGTACTACAAAAAACGCCCGTGCGTGGAGTATGTGGCCTGTGCGGCGAGAATCGTGGGCGAAAAACTCAACTCCGTGAGCGAATCGGAATAGATTACGCGAAACTTTTATTTCGATATTTTCGATTTTATTTTGTAAGTAAAACGTATAATTTCGAAATATATCCGTATATTTGTCTTATCGTAACACGCGCAAAGCCGAAACCCGCGGCATCCGTCGGGCGGCAGATCGCGGTAAGTTATGGAGCATTTGCACAAAACCAAACACGATAAAACTTATTGACAGACTATGTTACACGGAAAATTCATTTTGATGGCCGGCCTCGCCATGCTTGCCGTATCATGTTCGGACAACGACAACACGGTCGACGACAAAGACAGAAGCCACCCCTCGACAAACGACACTAAAGTGGTGGCCCACCGAGGCTACTGGAATGCCGCGGAGGCGAAAGGCGCGCAAAACTCGATAGCATCGCTCAAGGCGGCCCAGGATTTCGGCGCCTACGGTTCGGAGCTGGATGTCAACATGACTGCCGACGACGAGTTAGTGGTTCTGCACGGCCCCTCGCACAAAGGCATATCGAACGTACAGACGGCCAATTTCGCCGACGTGCGTGCCAAAACCCTCGAAAACGGCGAACCGACTCCCACTTTTGCCGAATACCTCGAGCAGGGCGCAAAGAACAAGGGCACCAAGCTGATCGTGGAGATAAAGAGCCACGCCACATCGGCCCGCGAGACGCAGGTGGTGGAGGCCGTGCTCGCAGCGGTGGAGAAGGCCGACATGAAGGAGCAGGTGGAGTATATCGCTTTCAGCCTCCACGTATGCAAAGAGATCGTAAGGCTCGATCCCGAGGCCAAGGTGGCATATCTCAACGGCGACTTGTCGCCCGCAGAGCTCAAGGCCCTCGGCATCACGGGACTCGACTACCAGAAGTCGAAGATGACCTCCAACCCGTCGTGGCTGCGCGACGCCCGCAGTCTGGGTGTGACGGTCAACGTATGGACCATCAACAGTGCCGACGACATGCAGTGGGCCGTGAACAAGGGCGTGGACTACGTAACGACCGACCACCCCGATCAGGTGCAGGCAGTGATCGATGCCAAGAATGCAGGGATGAACAAATAATTTCCAATACGCAACAAACAAAAGGCTGTCCCGCTCGGGACAGCCTTTTGTAATATGACGAGACTTCGCCCGCCGCCCTACCGCTTCGCGTTCTGCTCCTTCAGCAGATCGCGGATCTCGGTCAGCAGCGTCTCCTCCTTGGAGGGCGCAGGCGCGGGCGCGGGAGCCTCGGCCTTCTTGCGCATGAAACGGTTCATGAACTTCACCATGAGGAATACGCAGAACGCCAGAATGAAGAAATCGACGCACTGCTGGATGAAGGCACCGTAGTTCCAGTAAATAGGCTCGGCGGCTTCGGTCGCGGCCTTGCTGCCCGTAATCAGTTCGGCCCCCGACGACACCACGTCGCGCACGCGCGAGATCTCGATCCTCAGATCCGAGAAATTGGTATTGCCCATCACTGCCGCGATGGGAGGCATGAGAATATCGTTGACCAGCGAGGTCACGATCTTACCGAACGCGCCGCCGATGATCACGCCGACGGCCATGTCCATCACGTTGCCCTTGACGGCAAACTCCTTGAACTCCTTGAAAAATCCCATAATAGAAAATATTTATACTGTTGAACGAATGCACCTCGTAACCGTCGCGAAGATAAACATTAAAATCCATTCGGCAATGGAATCGCGCGGCAACGAGACTTCGGCCCGCTTCGCCGTCGGCAGCATGCCACCCCGCAGAGAGGCGCCGACGGCGGACATACGAGGGGCTCGGAAGTGACGGAATCGCGCCATTTCGTTACAAAAACATTAAAAATTACGACTTTTTTTGTCCATTCGCATTAAATTTCTACCTTTGCGGCGTTGATTGAAAATTGAGAGTCCGGTTTCGTTGAAATTTACCAATTGATATGTCGTTCATGTTCCGATATAAACAGCAGACCCGATATTATGCTTTCGAGCATAACGCCACCTGCCTGAACGAAAAAGAAAGAGAGTATGCCCGCGGCACGCTCTCTTTTTCGATTCATACGACAAATGTAAGCTATTCCAATACAATACTTTTTATTAATTAAATCCAATTCTGATGAAAAAACTTTTATCATTGATCGTTTCGGTCGTGATGGTTTGCTCGCTCAGCGCACAGACCACCACGTCGAGCATGAACGGTAAGGTTACCGACGAGAATGGAGAGGCGCTGGTGGGAGCTACCGTCATCGCCGTACACACTCCGTCGGGAACGCAGTACGGCGCCATAACCAACGCCGACGGACGCTACAACCTGCAAGGTATGCGTACGGGAGGTCCCTATTCGCTTACCGTTTCGTTCGTGGGATACCAGTCGGTCGAGCTGACGGGTATCACGCTCAACCTCGGCGAGCCCCGTACCTTCGACGTACAGCTCAAAGAGACCCAGGAACTCGATGCAGTCGTGGTGGTAAGCACGGCCAACAGCCGCTTCAACGCCAACAAGACGGGTGCCGCATCGAACTTCACGCGCGGCGTGATAGAGAACCTGCCGTCGATCGACCGCAGCATATCGGACATCGCACGCCTCAGCCCCCTGGCCAGCTCGACCAAAAGCTCTACGGGCGGCATATCGTTCGCAGGAACCAACAACCGCTACAACTCGTTCCAGATCGACGGTGCCGTGTCGAACGACGTATTCGGCCTCACCGCATCGGGTACCAACGGCGGTCAGACGGGCACCAACCCCATCTCGATGGAGACCATCGAGGAGGTTCAGGTGGTAATCGCCCCCTACGACGTCCGTCAGAGCGGTTTCACGGGCGGCGGTATCAACGCCGTCACCAAGTCGGGTAACAACACTTTCCACGGATCGGCTTACAGCTACTACAAGGATAACAACCTGGTGGGCAAGGGCGCAACGGGCAAGAAATATGCCGAGCAGACGACCCAGACCTATGGTGTGACCTTCGGCGGTCCCATCGTGAAGGACAAGCTGTTCTTCTTCGTCAGCGGCGAGTACTACAAGGACGAGACTCCCTCGACCGTATACGACTCGAACAACATCAAAGGTTTCGCCACTCAGGAGCAGCTCACGCAGATCCGCAACCAGTACAAGGCTCTGACGGGTTACGACGCGGCCGATTTCGGCCAGCACACTCCCGAGACCTGGTCGGCCAACGTTCTGGCACGTCTCGACTGGAACATCAACGACAACAACAAGATGATGCTCCGCTACAACTACGGCGGCGCATCGCTCGACCGCTACTCGACCTCGAACAGCTCGTACACTTTCAACGACGCCTCTTTCGACCAGCGCAACGAGACGCACTCGCTCGTATTCGAGTTGCAGTCGCGCTTCAGCAACAGCGTATCGAACGAGCTGCGCGCAGGATGGACGCGCGTACGCGACTGGCGCGAGGCTGCCGCTCCCGACGGAGCACCCAACGTGTCGGTGACGGTAGAGAACTCTTACGGTGATAACCAGAACCGCAAGACCACCGTATATCTCGGCACCGAGTACTGCTCGTATGCCAACC
>CAUHCL010000067.1 GCA_959604655.1 uncultured Alistipes sp.
TCGCAGGCTTCCTTGATTGTTTTATATGTTACCTTTTGTGCGGACAAAAGGTAACCCAAAAACCGCCGCGGCAGAAGCGATTTCGGACGAAGGGCAGCCACGGCGACGGAGCGTAAAGAATCGGAGAGTTTTCGAGACGTAGAATATTTTGCAGTCCGCAGGACTGCGCGGGCCGCAGGCTGCCGCCCGAAACCGTTCCATGCACGTGTACCAGCCCATCCCGCGGCGCAGTTTCCCGATTCGGAATTTTCAGTCGGACGCCGCGGGCAAAAAAGTTGACATTAACCGATATTTCGGTTATCTTTGTGCATTGCAAACCTTAATGGGGGCTGTCCGCCTTCGGGCGCGGCGGTCCCTTGAATCCGACCAAAAAAACCGACTGTCATGAAAAAGTTCAACGACGAAAATTTCCTGCTGCAAAGCCCCACTGCCGAGCGGCTTTATCACGATCATGCGGCCAAGATGCCCATCATCGACTATCACTGCCATCTCAACCCCGAGTATGTGGCCTCCGACCACCGTTTCCGCAATCTGGCGGAGATATGGCTCGACGGCGACCACTACAAGTGGCGCGCCATGCGTACCAACGGCGTGGCGGAGCGTTACTGCACGGGCGACGCCTCGGACTGGGAGAAGTTCGAGAAGTGGGCCGAGACGGTACCCTACACCATGCGCAATCCGCTCTATCACTGGACGCATCTGGAGCTCAAGACCGCTTTCGGAGTCGAGGAACTGCTCGGCCCCGCTTCGGCGCGCTCGATCTACGACCGTTGCACCGAGCTGTTGCAGCGTCCCGAGTATTCGGCCCGCGGGCTCATGCGCCGCTATAATGTTGAGACGGTGTGCACGACCGACGACCCCGCCGACTCGCTGGAGCACCACATCAAGTGCCGCGAGGACGGCTTCGAGTGCAAGGTGCTGCCCACGTGGCGTCCCGACAAGGCTATGGCCGTGGAGGATCCCGCGGCGTTCAGGGCCTATATCGACCGCCTGGCCGAGGCTGCGGGCGTGGAGATCCGCTCGTTCGCCACTCTGCTCGACGCCCTGCGTGCGCGCCACCGCTTCTTCGAGAGCGTGGGGTGCCGCCTGAGCGACCACGGCATCGAGGAGTTCTACGCCGAGGATTACACGGCGGCCGAGATCGAGGCGGCGTTCGCCAAGGTGTACGGCGGCGGGAAGCTCACCGACGAGGAGACGCGCAAGTACAAGAGCGCCATGCTGGTGGAGTTCGCCGTGATGGACTGGGAGACGGGATGGACCCAGCAGTTCCACTTCGGCGTGATACGCAACAACAACAGCCGCAAGATGGCTTCGATAGGCGTCGACACGGGATTCGATTCGATAGGCGACTTCACGCTGGCCAAGAACATGGCCAAATATCTGGATCGTCTCGACGTGCAGGGCAAGCTGACCAAGACCATCCTCTACAACCTCAATCCCCGCGACAACGAGATGGTGGCCACCATGATCGGAAACTTCCAGGACGGCGAGACCGCGGGCAAGATACAGTTCGGTTCGGGCTGGTGGTTCCTCGACCAGAAGGAGGGCATGGAGCGTCAGATGAACGCCCTCTCGCTGCTGGGCCTGCTGAGCCGTTTCGTGGGTATGCTGACCGACTCGCGCAGTTTCCTGAGCTATCCGCGCCACGAGTATTTCCGCCGCACGCTGTGCAACCTCATAGGCAACGACATAGAGGCGGGGCTGCTGCCCGCGAGCGAGATCGACTTCATAGGCCGCATGGTGGAGAACATCAGCTACCGCAACGCCAAGGAGTTTTTCGGGTTTTAGGATGTAAAGGACGCTGTTCGCCGACGGCGGTGGAATGCGCGAGCCTTGGGCGAGCAGCAGTCCGCCGCGTGGGGCGGCGGCGAACTGCCGACATCGCAATGCGATGTCGTGGACGTCGAGTGTGAATGTTGAAGATATAACAACGAAAAGATATGAAAACCAACTACGAAATCCGCTATGCGGCGCATCCCGAGGATGCCCGCGGATACGATACCGTACGTCTGCGGCGCGACTTTCTGATCGAACGCGTCTTCGCCGCCGACGAGGTGAATATGGTCTATTCGATGTACGACCGCATGGTGGCGGGCGGCGCCATGCCCGTCGCGGAGCCGCTGCCGCTGGAGGCGATCGATCCGCTGAAGGCGCCCTTCTTCCTGCACCGCCGCGAGATGGGAATATTCAACGTGGGCGGCGCGGGCAAGGTCCGCGCGGGCGATCGGGAGTATTCGCTGGGCTACAAGGAGGCCCTTTATCTCGGCGCGGGCGACCGCGAGGTGACCTTCGTGAGCGATGATGCCGCCCGCCCCGCCAAGTTCTATTTCAACTCCGCTACGGCCGACTGCACCTTCCCCGACAGGCTGATTACCAAGGCCGACGCCGTGGTGGCGCACATGGGTTCGCTCGAAGGGTCCAACGACCGCGACATCAACAAGATGATCGTGAACCAGGTGCTGCCCACGTGCCGCTTGCAGATGGGAATGACCGAATTGCGTACGGGCAGCGTGTGGAACACCATGCCCGCGCACGTGCATTCGCGTCGCATGGAGGTCTACTTCTATTTCGAGCTGCCCGAGGACCATGCCGTGTGCCATTTCATGGGCGAGCCGCACGAGACGCGCCACATATGGATGCGGGGCGAGCAGGCGGTACTGTCGCCCGAGTGGTCGATCCACAGCGCTGCCGCCACTCACAACTACACCTTCATCTGGGGCATGAGCGGCGAGAATCTCGACTACGGCGATCAGGATTTTTCGGCCATAACGGATCTCAAATAGCTTTAAGGGATATGGTCGATTTCTCGTTGAAAGGCAAGACGGCCCTCGTAACGGGCGCAGCCTACGGAATAGGATTCGCAATGGCCGAGGCGCTGGCCGAGGCGGGTGCGAGGATAGCTTTCAACTGCCGCTCGCAGCGCCATCTGGACGAGGCTCTCGAAGCGTATGCCGCTCGGGGAATCGAGGCGCGCGGCTACATCTGCGACGTGACGGACGAAGAGGCCGTGCGCGGCATGGTCGCCTCCGTTGCCGAGCAGATGGGTACGATAGACATACTGGTCAACAACGCGGGTATCATCCGCCGCGTGCCGATGCACGAGATGTCGGCCGCGGAGTTCCGCGAGGTGGTCGATATCGATCTCACGGCCCCCTTCATCGTGGCCAAGGCGGTGATTCCCGCCATGATCGCGAAGGGTGGTGGCAAGATAATAAACGTCTGTTCGATGATGTCGGAGCTGGGGCGCGAAACGGTGTCGGCCTACGCTTCGGCCAAGGGCGGACTGAAGATGCTCACGCGCAACATCGCTTCGGAGTACGGCCGCTACAACATACAGTGCAACGGCATAGGCCCGGGCTACATCGCTACGCCGCAGACCGCGCCCCTGCGCGAGCGGCAGGCCGACGGCTCGCGCCATCCGTTCGATTCGTTCATCGTGGCCAAGACTCCCGCCGCGCGCTGGGGCGTGCCCGACGATCTGAAAGGTCCCGCGGTGTTCCTCGCCTCGGCGGCCTCGGATTTCGTGAACGGACACATACTCTATGTCGACGGCGGCATATTGGCATACATAGGACGACAACCCGAATAGTGCTTATGAGACGACTTGTTTATCCGGTTTTTCTGCTGGCGGCGGGCTGCGGCCCGCGCGACGGCGCGGTGGTCGAGGTGTCGAACCTGTCGGGACTCGCCCGCACGAGGGAGAGTGTGGAGGTGGCGTGGAGCGACCTGCGCGGCGCGGGAGTCACGCCCGATAATGTCGTGGTCCTGTCGCCCGAGGGCGGGCAGGAGCCGTCGCAGGTGCTTTTCGACGACGAGGGGCATCCCGCGGCTCTGCTGTTTCAGGCTACCGTCGGCGCGGGCGCTGCGGCGGAGTATGCCGTGCGTCGCGGGCTGCGCGAGAAGTACGAGCAAAAGGCGTTCGGCCGCTACGTGCCCGAGCGGGCCGACGACTATGCGTGGGAGAACAACCTCACGGCCTGCCGCATCTACGGTCCCGCGCTGAAGGATCCCCGCACGCAGGGCGTGGACGTGTGGGTGAAAAGCACCCCGAGGCTGGTTATCGACGAGTGGTTCGCCCGCAACGACTATCATCACGACTACGGCGAGGGCATGGACTGCTACAAGGTGGGCAACACCCTGGGCGCGGGGGCGCTGGCGCCGTTCGTCGACGGGCGGGTGGTGCTCACGGGCAACTATGTGTCGCAGGAGTGCACGGCCAACGGGCCGATACGCACCGAGGCGCGGTTCGTCTACGCTCCCGTCGACGCGGGCGGGCGCAAGGTGACCGTGCGGCGCACGATACGTCTCGATGCCGACAGCCGCTTCACCGTGCAGGAGTATGTGTTGGATGGCTTCGAGGGCGAGCTGCCCGTGGCTGCGGGTCTGGTCCTGCATGATGTGAAGGCGTCGGCCGAGGGCGACGGTTGGGTGGCGGTCACCGAGGCCGCGTCGGACAGCGCCGACCCCGAGCGCGACGGCGACATATCGCTGGGCGTGATCCTCGCGGGTGGCGGGGAAGTGATCCGTGCCGACGGCCATGCGCTGGTGCTCGGCCGTGCCAGGGCGGGCGAGCGGATCACCGTGCTGAGCGGCTCGGGATGGAGCCGTGCGGGCGTGGACGACGCAGGGGAGTGGCAGCGCATGGTCCGCGAGAGGGCCGAGGCGGAGGCCGCGCCGCTGAAGGTGACGGTGAGGCGATAGGCACGCCTCGGCGGATTTCGACAGGCATTAAAACAAAGGCAATATGACGAAGATAAAGAACAGTTGCGTGCTCATCACGGGCGGAGCCTCGGGGATAGGGCGCATAATGGGCCGCATGGCGCTCGAACGCGGAGCGCGCAAGCTGGCGATATGGGATATCGACGAGGAGAAGATGGCCGTGGCGGCCGCCGAATTCGCCTCTCTCGGCAGCGTTGCGACCTACAAGGTCGACGTGTCGGACAGCGCGGCGGTCGAGGCGGCGTATGCCCGCACGCGAAGCGAGTGCGGCGACGTGGACATACTCGTCAACTGCGCGGGCATAGTGACGGGCAACAAGACGTTCGACCGCCAGAGCGTGCGCGACATAGAGCGCACGATGACCATCAATTCCGTGGCGCCCATGGTGCTGGCGTTGCAGGCCCTGCCCGACATGATCGCGCGCGACCACGGCCACATATGCAACATAGCCTCGGCGGCGGGAATGATCTCCAACCCCAAGATGTCGGTCTACGTGGCCAGCAAGTGGGCGGTGATAGGGTGGTCGGACTCGGTGCGCATCGAGCTGCGTCAGGCGCGCAGCCGCGTGCGCGTAACCACCGTCGCTCCTTATTATATAAATACGGGCATGTTCGACGGCGTGCGTTCGCGCATCTTCCCCATCCTCGATCCCGAGGCCACGGCGCGGAAGATACTGCGCGCGATCGAGCGCAACAAGGATTTCCGCGGCATTCCGTGGGGATTTCATTTCATACGTTTCTGGCAGGGCCTGCTGCCCACGTCGTGGTTCGACACCGTGTTCGGCGGCTGGTTCGGCATATTCGCGGCGATGGACGGATTCACGGGTCGCAAGGCGGCCGAAAAGCGATAGCCTATGAAGATCGAAAACACCTCGCCCGAGTGCATAGCGGCTCTCGCGGCGGGACAGAGGGAGTATTTCCGCTCGGGCGCGACGCTCGGCGCGGATTTCCGCCGTCGGCAGCTCCGCGCGCTGGGCGATGCTCTGGAGCGGTGGGAGAAGCCGCTTTGCGAGGCGCTGTGGCGCGACCTGCACAAGTCGGCCGAGGAAGCCGTGCTCACCGAGCTGAGCATCGTGGCGGGCGAGGTGGGCAACCATCTGCGCCACCTCAAAAGGTGGATGCGCGACGAGCGGCGCGCCACGCCGCTCAAGATGATGCCCTCGCGCAGCCGCGTGGTGAGCGAGCCTTTGGGCTGCTCGCTCATCGTAGCACCGTGGAACTACCCCGTGCAGCTGCTGCTCAATCCGCTGGTGGGGGCCATCTCGGCGGGATGCACGGCGCTGCTGAAGCCCTCGCCCTACGTGCCGCACGTGGCCGACACGCTCGGACGTATGATCGCCGAGACTTTCGACGAGCGCTACATAGCCGTCGTGCAGGGTAACCGCGACGTGAACGCGGCCCTGCTGCGCGAGCGGTTCGACATCATATTCTTCACGGGCAGTCCCGAGCTGGGGCGCGTGGTGATGCGCGCCGCGGCGGAGAATCTCACTCCCGTGGTGCTGGAGCTGGGCGGCAAGAGTCCCTGCATAGTCGACTGCGGCGCCGACGTGGATATCGCGGCGCGGCGCATAGCCTGGGGCAAGACGCTCAATGCGGGCCAGACCTGCATAGCGCCCGATTATCTGCTCATTCACTCGTCGCTGCGCGACGGATTCGTCGAGGCGTTCGCGCGCGAGGTGAGGCGTCTGCACGGCGACGACCCGCGGCAGAGCCGTCACTACGTGCGCATGGTCAGCGAGCGCGCTTTCGACCGTGTGGCAGGCTATCTGGCCGACGGCCGCGCGGCGACGGGCGGCAGCACTCTGCGCGAGGAACTTTATATTGAACCGACGCTGCTGCTCGACGTCGATCCCGCGTCGGCCGTCATGCGCGAAGAGATCTTCGGTCCCGTGCTTCCCGCCGTGACCTTCGACGATGTGGACGAGGCGGTACGATTCGTCACCGAACGCGAAAAACCGCTGGCACTCTACTACTTCGGACCGACCGACCGCGCGAGGGAGGTTATCCGCCGCACCTCGTCGGGCGGCGCGTGCGTCAACGACACCATAATGCACATCGCCAACGAGAATCTGCCGTTCGGCGGCGTGGGCAACTCGGGCATGGGCCGATATCACGGCCGCGAGAGCTTCGACGCCTTCTCGCACCGCCGTGCCGTGGTCACCACGCCCGTGTGGCTCGACCTGCCTTTCCGCTACATGCCCTACCGCATGTTCCGATGGGTGAAAAAAATTCTGTGACGGCCGCCGTGCGGTACCGATATTGCATGCAGGGTGGAATAAAAACACTCGTATCATGAAACGCTTTCTGTTTTTATCGATTTTTGCCGCGGCGGCATCGGTATTCGGCGCGGGATGTTCGGCCTATTCCTCGGGTGCCGACGCCGACATGCGTGCGGTGAGGCGCAGGGCTGGCGAGCTTCAGGACTCGCTCAACTACGTCGAGGCATTGCAAGCCCTGAACGGGCGCAAGTTCGTCTTCGAGGCCGATATGCTGGTGTTCAAGCGCGGCGGCACGGCGCACGTCATGTCGAATCTCAACTTCGTGTCGCTCGTGGACGACAAGGCCACCGTGCAGGTCGCTCCGTTCGATTCGGGCGGACCCAACGGCGTGGGCGGCGTGACGGTCGAGGGGCGCGTGACCAACATCGAGGAGAAGACCGACAAGCGTGGAAACACGCGCCTGACGATGAACGTCATGGGCCGCGGGGTCTTCGCCGCGGTGGACATAACGCTCACCTACGGCAGCGGCAACGGCATGGTTACGATAAATCCCAATCTCAACTCCAACCGCATCACGCTCTACGGCAAGATCGTGCCGATAGAGAAATCGCGCGTGTTCAAGGGAATGTCGTTGTAGGAGAGTGCAGTATCCTGCCTATATGGGGATGCCCGCCATTGTCGGGTGTCCTTTTTTGTTTTGTCGTCGCGGCATGATTGGGGTAGGGCAAGGCACAAAAAAAACGAGGTCTCGGAGGTATTCGACGCCGAGCGAGCACCGCTCTTTGTCTTAGTAACCCAATGTGCCACAGAAACATCATTGTATGGTTACAACCTACCGATAGCCTCTACCAACCTAAAACTACTAACCTAAATGAACCTTAAAACTTCGAGTGCAAAGATAAGGCGAAAAACAATACCGTGCAAGTAATTGCTCAAAAAATTTATAATTTTTTTAAGTTTTTTTAACATTAAGTTAACGATGATCGGAGGTTTTTGCGGGTATTGTATTGATGTATAGTGCTTTGTGTGTATGGCATCAGCCCGCGCCCGAATGGGGCGAATTGCGGGAAAGTGGCACGGTTTGTCGTTTTCCGTGCGGGTCGGCGGCGGATTGCATGGTTCGGAGACCGTATGCGTAGTGTCCGTTTTGTTCTCGGGCGGCAGGCGGACGATCTTGGGTAAAATTTATCTTAGGCGGCTTGCGCGAATGACTCTACGAGTTGTATTATCTCGATGTTTTATGCAGTTCGCCGCAGTGGGGCGTCGGCGAACTGCGCGGTTCTGAAGAACCGCAGGTTGACGATTTCGGGGAATCTTTATCTTCGGCGGCTCGCGCGAATGACTCTACGAGTTGTATTATCTCGATGTTTTATGCTGTTCGCCGACGGCGGAGGACATGCACGAGCCGAAAGCGAGTTGCAGTCCGCCGCAGTGGGGCGGCGGCGAACTGCGCGACTCTTTAGAGTCGCATTCTCTCAATTATTTTTCATACGTTACCTTTTGTTCGGACAAAAGGTAACCGAAAAACCGCCGCGGTGAAACGATTTCGGGGTCGTCCTTGCGCCTGCGCTGAATCGGATGCCTGCGGCACTTTTGAAGCAATCAAAAGGTCTCCGATTCTTAACGCTCCGTCGCCGCGGCCGCCCTTTATCCGAAATCGCTTCTGCCGCGGGATGGGCTGACGCACGTTAATTTTGCAGTCCGCAGGACTGCGCGGGCCGCAGCCTCTGCCCCGCGGAGGCCCGCAGCTCACTTTACGTTCGCGTGCGCCCTCCGCAGGCTGCTGCCCGAGTGCCATCCGCATTCCGACCGCCGTCGGCGAACAGCGGCAAAACGGTGAAATGCGAAATGACGGCGGGGTAGTCCGCAGGCTGCCGCCCGAAAGCCGAAGACGCCCATCGTCGGCAAACAGCCCTCCCAAAAAAACGAAAGCCATCCGTCAGCGATGCCGATCCTCGCCCGACGATCCGCGCAAAGCCTGTTCCTGCCCCGGCCTCCGCCTTAAAAAAATCCGAAAAAATTACGTCGCCCCGCGGCCCGAGAATGCGCGCCCGAGCGGTGCAGGAGTGCGATGTCGGCGTGTAAAATGTTGATATTAAAATATTTTATTTTATAGGGGGGGGTGAAAATTTGTGCGAAAAATGTTGCAACGATATAAATAATTTCTAACTTTGTAAACGGAAGAGATCAAAACAGGACTGGACAGATGAAAATGCGGAACCGAAAATATGCCTTTGCGGAGCACGTGAACGGTGTTTCGGGCAATCGGTGCGGGCGGATTTCCCCCCCCCTCGTTTCCGTAGCGTATCTCTTCGATAATCATCACATTTTTAACTTTTCGACCTCGCGAAGCGGGCTTTCGCCGTTTTGCGCGGATACGTGTGCCGTGCAGTCGGCTGTCGACGTGCGGCATTCGACGGCGGATCGTCCCGTCGGCTGCGACAGCCGATCGGCCGATCGGCTCAAACCTGCATAATACACTACAACAACTTAATCGGGGAGGCGTGCGGCTCTCCCTCGGGCCCAAACCCGTAAACATGCCGCCGACACACACTAAACCCGAAATGAAGAAACCTGAAGTTCAACCTAAAACCGAGAGCCTATAAGAAGAAATCTACACTCCCCTTTCTAATCACATCATAAAGTTGTGTCGGGCGTCCCGTATGTATTCGCGATGCCTGTTTCGCTCGGTCCGAATGCCGAGACAGGGGCGTTATTGCCCTTTCCGAGAGGAATCCGAGCTCAATACAAAACAAGGAAGAAAGTAAGTAACTGCTTATTTTATAACTAACAGCCTAAAATTATTAACCATGAACAAAACAAAAAAACTTTTGTGGCTTGTCGCACTTTTCGGAGCGATTACCATGGTTGGTTGCGATGATTCCAAGGGTGGCGAAGGTGGTCCCGATGGTCCGCTGTCGTTGTCGTCGATTACGCCCAACTACGGTAAATACCTCGAAAAGGTCATTCTGCGAGGGTCGGGATTCGGTAGGGCTTCCGACTTGAAGGTCTATTTCAACGAACGCCAGGCTGCGGTGATCGGTACCAGCAAGAACGGAACCGAATGCTACGTGCTGGCTCCGCGTCTCCCGGGAGACGACTGCGTCATTTCGGTGGTCAAGGGAAATGACTCGCTCACCTACGACGAGCATTTCGACTACACCGTGTCGACCACCGTAAGTACCGTCTGCGGCAACGGAACGCCCACCTACAAGGCGGGTGCGCTGACCGAGGCCCAGGTGAGTCCCTACTATCTGTGCGTGGACGACAACGAGAACATTTTCGTCGTCAGCCGTAACGCGCCCAGCGGAGATGCGGGAACCTATACCATAGGCCGTATCGATCTGGAGAACGACGAGCTGGTGTCGATCATCGCCGAGACGGGCAACGTGCCCTGCGTGGCTCCCGATACCCAGATCGTGACGTGCCCCACCGAGAAGAACGTGGGTCACTTCATCGAGATGAACCCGTTGGAGATGTGGGCTCCGCGTCACCGCGTGTTCAAGTGGTACGACGCCAATCCTCCCGCAAACGGATGGAAGCACTGCATGGTGGTGAATCCTTCGGACGGCAAGATCTACTGCCGATTCTACTACGGCCATCTGATAAAGATCGACCCCAAGACCTACGAGACCGAGCTGGTCTGCATGACCGATCAGTTCGATACCTACGGCATGACGTTCCGTGATCAGGAGCCCGACGTGCTCTATTTCACGGGATGGCAGAATCACGGAGTGTTCAAGGTGGATCTGAAAGCCGAGAATGTGCAGGCCGTGCGAATCAACGGTACGGCGACGGGTCACCGCGACGGCGATCTGAGGGATGCGGCGTTCAACGGCCCGTCGCAGATGTTCGCCGACGCCGACGGCAACATATACGTGGCCGACTGTTACAACCATGTGATCCGCCGCATAACACCCGAGAATCTGGTGGAGACGGTGCTCGGAGTCCCGGGCGAGTCGGGTTGGGTGGACGGTACCCAGGAGGTGGCCAAGTTCAATCAGCCGCGCGGCATCGGCATCGCGCCCGACGGTTCGGTTTATGTGGCCGACTGGGGCAACTGCCGTATTCGCAAGCTCTCGATTAATTAACCCTTAACTCAAGAAAAAGATGAAACAATTAACCATAATATGGTCCCTGTTCATATTCATGTTGATAGGAACGCAGTCGGCCTCGGCTCAGACCTATGTGATGAAAGGTACGGTGTCCGATTCCGAGGGACCGCTGATCGGTGTATCGGTAACGGTTAAGGACAATCCGACGAACGGTACCATGACCGATGTCGACGGAAAATTCTCTATCAAGGTCGAGCGCGGCGACAAGCTGCTGTTCACCTACATAGGTTACAAGGATGTGGAATATCTGGTGGTCAAGCAGGAGCAGGACCTTCAGATCAAGTTCGCCGAAGCCGCCACCCAAGTGGACGAGGTGGTCGTGACGGCACTCGGAACCCAGCGTAAGATCTCGACCCTGTCGGCCGTGACGTCGGTGGACGTGAGCGAGCTGCAACAGCCCACCGCGTCGGTGGCCAACCTTCTGGGCGGTCGCGTGGCAGGTGTGATCTCTACGATGGCGAGCGGTGAGCCGGGTAAGAACATCGCCGAGTTCTGGATCCGCGGTATCGGTACCTTCGGTGCCAACGCTTCGGCCCTGGTGCTCATCGACGGTCTGGAGGGCGACATCAACTCGATCGACCCCGCCGATATCGAGAGCTTCTCGATCCTGAAGGATGCCTCGGCTACGGCAGTGTACGGTGTGCGAGGCGCCAACGGCGTGGTGCTGGTGACCACCAAGCGCGGTCATGCCGACAAGATGAACATCACGGTGCGTGCATCGGCCACGCTGTCGCATCTGAAGCGTCTGCCCGAGTTCGTGGGTGCATACGATTATGCGGTGCTCGCCAACGAGGCACGCTCGGTACGCGGCGAGGAGATACTGTACAGCCCCGTGGAGCTGGACATCATCCGCAACCACCTCGACCCCGACCTCTATCCCGACGTGAACTGGCAGGACGAAGTGGTGAAGATGAACTCGTGGAA
>CAUHCL010000068.1 GCA_959604655.1 uncultured Alistipes sp.
GGATAACGGGGTTCTTCGTACGGTCCTTCGACTCGATTACCACCTTCTCCGACAGACCCGTCTGCTCGTCGCGCTCGTCGCGGTAGGTGACACCCTCGATAACGCTCTCGAAAGCCACCTTACCCTCGGTCTCGGCGATGATGACGGCGTTGTAGGGATCCCACTCGCACACCAGATCGCCCTTCTTAACCTCGGCGCCGTCGGGCATGTAGAGCATCGAGGCGTAAGGCAGCGCGTGGGTATAGAGCACGATTCCCGTCTTCGGATCCACGATGCGGAACTCCGACTGGCGCGAGATGACGATATCGGCGGGATCGCCGTTCGCATTCTTGCCCTTGATGGTGCGCAGCTCGTCGATCTCCAGACGACCCTCGTATTTCGAGACCACGTTGGTCTCCACCGCCGTACCGCCGGCCACACCGCCGACGTGGAACGTACGCAGCGTAAGCTGGGTACCGGGCTCGCCGATCGACTGCGCCGCGATGACGCCCACGACTTCGCCCTTCTGCACCATGCGCGCGGTGGCCAGGTTGCGGCCGTAGCACTTGGCGCACACTCCGTGGCGCGCCTCGCAGGTGAGCACCGAACGTATCTCGACCGACTCCAGCGGCGATTTCTCGATGGCCTCGGCGATGCTCTCCGTGATCTCGTCGCCCGCCTTGCATATCACCTCGCCCGTGATGGGGTGGATCACGTCGTTCAATGCCGTACGGCCCAGGATGCGGTCGTAGAGCGTCTGCACCACGTCGTCGTTGCGCTTGATGGCCGTAGCCGTCAGACCGCGCAGCGTGCCGCAATCTTCCTCGTTGATAATAACGTCCTGCGCCACGTCGACCAGACGACGGGTCAGATAACCCGCATCGGCCGTCTTAAGCGCGGTATCGGCAAGACCCTTACGCGCACCGTGGGTAGAGATGAAGTACTCCAGCACCGAAAGACCCTCCTTGAAGTTCGAGAGGATGGGGTTCTCGATAACCTGCTGACCGCCCTCGACTCCCGACTTCTGCGGCTTGGCCATAAGACCACGCATACCCGAGAGCTGGCGGATCTGCTCCTTCGAACCTCGGGCACCCGAGTCGAGCATCATGTAGACGGGGTTGAAGCCGTCCTGATCCTTCACGAGGGTGTCGATAACCTCCTTGGTGAGCTTGTTGTTTATGTTGGTCCAGACGTCGATGATCTGGTTGTAACGCTCGTTGTTGGTGATAAGACCCATGTTGTAGTCCTCCATGATGGCGTCGGCCTTGTCGTAGCCCTCCTGCACGAGGTTCTGCTTCGACTCGGGGATGACCACCGCGTCGAGGTTGAACGACAGTCCGCCCTGGAACGCCATGCGGTAACCCATGTTCTTGATGTCGTCCAGGAACTTGGCCACCTTGTCGGCACCCGCCTTCTTGAGCACCACGGCGATGATGTCGCGCAGCGACTTCTTCGTCAGCACCGTGTTGATGTAGCCCACTTCCTCGGGCACCACCTGGTTGAACAGGATGCGGCCGATGGTGGTCTCCTTCAGCTCCTCGAAAGGCTTGCCCTGCTCGTCCACGTCGCGCACCACGCACTTCACCACGGCGTGCAGGTCGGCACGCTTCTCGTTGTAGGCGATGATGGCCTCCTCGGGACCGTAGAACACCAGACCCTCGCCCTTGCTGCCCTTGCGGGGCTTGGTGATGTAGTACAGACCGAGGACCATATCCTGCGAAGGCACCGTGATGGGGGCTCCGTTGGCGGGGTTGAGCACGTTGTGCGAACCCAGCATGAGGATCTGCGCCTCCAGAATGGCGGCGTTGCCCAGCGGCAGGTGCACCGCCATCTGGTCGCCGTCGAAGTCGGCGTTGAACGCCGTACATGCCAGCGGGTGGAGCTGCATTGCCTTGCCCTCGATCAGCTTGGGCTGGAACGCCTGAATACCGAGTCGGTGCAGGGTCGGGGCACGGTTCATCAGCACGGGGTGTCCCTTGATGACATTCTCCAGAATGCCCCATATAACGGGATCCTTGCGGTCGATGATCTTCTTGGCCGACTTCACCGTCTTCACTATGCCGCGCTCGATGAGCTTGCGGATGACGAACGGCTTGTAGAGCTCGGCGGCCATATCCTTCGGGATACCCATCTCGTGCATCTTCAGCTCGGGACCGACGACGATGACCGAACGCGCCGAGTAGTCGACACGCTTACCCAGCAGGTTCTGGCGGAAACGTCCCTGCTTGCCTTTCAGCGAGTCGGAGAGCGACTTGAGCGGACGGTTCGACTCGTTCTTCACGGCGTTGCTCTTGCGCGAGTTGTCGAACAGCGAGTCGACGGCCTCCTGCAACATACGCTTCTCGTTGCGCAGGATCACTTCGGGAGCCTTGATCTCGATGAGTCGCTTCAGACGGTTGTTACGTATGATGACGCGACGGTAGAGGTCGTTCAGATCCGACGTAGCGAAACGGCCGCCATCCAGCGGCACCAGCGGGCGGAGTTCGGGCGGGATCACGGGGATCACGCTCAGCACCATCCACTCGGGTTTGTTCAGACCGTTCGAGGCGCGGAACGACTCTATGACGTTGAGCTGCTTCAGAGCCTCGCTCTTGCGCTGCTGCGACGTCTCGGTCGAGGCCTTGTGACGCAGCGCGTACGACATCGAGTCGAGATCCACGGCCTGCAACAGCTCGTAGATGGCCTCGCCGCCCATCTTGGCCACGAACTTCTGCGGATCGCTGTCGTCCAGCGCCTGGTTGCCCTTCGGCAGGGCGGCCAGCACGTCGAGATACTCCTTCTCGGCCAGCGTCTGCAAGCGCTCGATGCCCTGCTCGGCAGCGGCGCCCGCGTTGATTACCACGTAACGCTCGTAATATATTATCGACTCCAGTTTCTTGGTGGGGATACCCAGCAGATAACCGATCTTCGAAGGCAGCGAACGGAAGTACCATATGTGCACCACGGGAACCACCAGCGAGATGTGTCCCATGCGCTCGCGGCGCACCTTCTTCTCCGTCACCTCCACGCCGCAGCGGTCGCAGACGATGCCCTTGTAGCGGATCCGCTTGTACTTTCCGCAGTGGCACTCGTAATCCTTCACGGGACCGAAGATGCGCTCGCAGAACAGACCGTCGCGCTCGGGCTTGTAGGTACGGTAGTTGATCGTCTCGGGCTTCAGCACCTCACCGCTCGACTGCGCCAGTATCTCCTCGGGAGAGGCCAGACCGATCGAAATGCGGCTGTAACCGTTCGGTTGCTTATTATCTTTGATTGACATAGTACGTTAATCTCTTTTCTTTACTGTTATACCTCATTATTCGAGCTTGACCGACAGAGCCAGACCGCGCAGCTCGTGCAGCAGCACGTTCATGGCCTCGGGAACACCCGGTCGCGGCAGGTTGTCGCCCTTCACGATGGCCTCGTAGGCCTTGGCGCGGCCCATCACGTCGTCCGACTTGATGGTGAGGATCTCCTGCAGGATATTGGCGGCGCCGAAGCCCTCCAATGCCCACACCTCCATCTCACCGAAACGCTGGCCTCCGAACTGTGCCTTACCGCCCAGCGGCTGCTGCGTGATGAGCGAGTAGGGACCGATCGAACGGGCGTGCATCTTGTCGTCGATCATGTGGCCCAGCTTGAGCATGTAGATCACGCCCACCGTGGCAGGCTGGTCGAACTTCTCGCCCGTGCCGCCGTCGTAGAGGTAGGTGCGTCCGCTGCGCGGCACGCCCGCCTGTGCGGTGTACTCGTTGATCTGCTCCAGCGAGGCGCCGTCGAAGATCGGCGTGGCGAACTTGAGCCCCAACTCGCGGCCCGCCCAGCCCAGTACGGTCTCGTAGATCTGGCCGAGGTTCATTCGCGAAGGCACACCCAGCGGGTTCAGACAGATGTCGACTATGGTACCGTCCTCCAGGAAGGGCATGTCCTCGTCGCGCACGATCTTGGCCACGATACCCTTGTTACCGTGACGTCCCGCCATCTTGTCGCCTACCTTCAGCTTACGCTTCTTGGCGATGTAGACCTTGGCCATCTGTATGACGCCCGAAGTGGGCAGCTCGTCGCCGTTGGTGAGGTTGTACTTCTCGCGCTTGATGCGCGCGTCGGCCTTTTTCCACTCGATGGTATAGTTGTTGACGGTGGTCTCGATGAGCGAGTCGAGATGCTCGTCGCCCGTCCACTTGCAGGTGCCGAGATTGAGGTATCCCATCATCACGCCGCTCTTTTCCTCCACCTCGCGGGTGGCGATGTCCTCCAGCATCTTCTGCGAGAACTTCGTACCCGGGGCATAGAGCTCCACGCCGAAGTAGTCCGAGACGTTGGCCACGGTCTTGCCCTCGACCAGGGTGTAGAGCTTCGACACCAGCACCTTGGTAAGGTCGGCGATCTCGGCCGCGAACTTGTGGTCGAGCTGCTCGAGCTGCACGCGCTCGGCGGCCTTGCTCTTCTTGCCCTCCTTCTGGGCGTGGCTGTAGAGTTTGGTGTCGATCACCACGCCGTGCAGCGAAGGCTGCGCCTTGAGCGAGGCATCCTTCACGTCGCCGGCCTTGTCGCCGAAGATGGCGCGCAGCAGCTTCTCCTCGGGCGAAGGATCGCTCTCGCCCTTGGGGGTGATCTTACCTATAAGTATATCGCCCGGGTGTACGTTGGCACCAATGCGGATGATACCGTTGGCATCCAGATCCTTGGTGGCGTCCTCGCTCACGTTGGGGATGTCCGAGGTAAGTTCCTCCACGCCACGCTTGGTGTCGCGCACCTCCATGATGTACTCGTCCACGTGCACCGAGGTGAAGATATCCTCGCGCTGAATACGCTCCGAGATAACGATGGCGTCCTCGAAGTTGTAACCCTTCCAGGGCATGAAGGCCACCTTCAGGTTGCGGCCCAGCGCCAGCTCGCCGTTCTGGGTCGAGTAACCCTCGGTGAGGATCTGTCCCTTGGTCACATGATCGCCCGTGAGAACCGTGGGCTTCAGCGTGACGGTGGTATTCTGGTTGGTACGGCGGAAACGGGGCAGCTCGTAGGTGGTCACCTCGGGTGCGAACGAACAGATGATCTGCTCCTCCGTGCGCTCGTACTTGATCTGTATCTTGGTCGCGTCGGCGAACACCACCTCGCCGTCGCCCTCAGCCACGATCTGTATGCGGCTGTCGGTAATCATGTCCTTCTCGATACCCGTGCCGACGATGGGCGACTCGCAGGTAATCAGGGGCACCGCCTGGCGCATCATGTTCGATCCCATCAGCGCACGGTTGGCATCGTCGTGCTCGAGGAAGGGGATGAGGCTGGCCGCGATAGAGGCGATCTGGTTGGGCGCCACGTCCATCAGCGTCACCTCGTCTGCGGTGACCACGGGGAAGTCGGCACCCTCGCGCGCCTTGATGCGGTCGGGATTGAGGAAGTTGCCCTCGTCGCTCAGAGGCTCGTTCGACTGCGCCACGATGTGGCCGTCCTCGGCCTCGGCCGAATAGTATTTGATATGCGAATTGTCGAGATCGACCTTGCCGCCCTCGACGGTACGGTAGGGGGTCTCGATGAATCCCATGTCCGAAATCTTGGCATACACGCACAGCGACGATATAAGACCGATGTTCGGGCCTTCGGGAGACTCGATCGGGCAGAGACGTCCGTAGTGGGTGTAGTGCACGTCGCGCACCTCGAAACCTGCGCGGTCACGCGACAGACCGCCCGGACCGAGCGCCGAGAGACGGCGTTTGTGGGTGATCTCGGCCAGAGGGTTGATCTGGTCCATGAACTGCGACAGCTGGCTGGTTCCGAAGAACGAGTTCACCACGCTCGACAGAGTCTTGGCGTTGATGAGCTCCACGGGGGTGAACACCTCGTTGTCGCGCACGTTCATCCTCTCGCGGATGGTGCGGGCCATGCGGACGAAGCCCACCGAGAACTGGTTGGCCAGCTGCTCGCCCACGGTACGCACACGGCGGTTCGACAGGTGGTCGATATCGTCCACCTCGGCCTTCGAGTTGATGAGCTGGATCAGATATTTTATGATCTCGATTATATCCTCGCGCGTTAAGATACGCACCGAAGGATCGATGTCGAGATTGAGTTTGGTATTGATACGGTAGCGACCCACATCGCCCAGATCATAGCGCTTGTCCGAGAAAAAGAGCTTGTCGATCACGTCGCGGGCCGTGGCCTCATCGGGCGGCTCCGAAGCGCGCAGCTGTCTGTAAATGTACACGACGGCCTCCTTTTCGGAGTTGCAGGGGTCCTTTTGCAGGGTGTTGTATATGATTGAGAAGTCGATGCCCGAAGCGTTCTCCTTGTGCAGCAGTATCGTCTTGGCGCCGCTCTCGATGATGGCATCGATATGCTCTTCGGTGAGCTCCACCTCGCGGTCGACGATGACGTTGTTGCGCTCGATGCTCACCACCTCGCCCGTATCCTCGTCCACGAAGTCCTCCACCCAGCTCGACAGAACGCGCGCGGCCAGCTTGCGGCCCACGGCTTTCTTCAAGTTGGTCTTGGTGACCTTCACCTCGTCGGCCAGGTCGAATATCTCCAGAATCTGCTGGTCGGTCTCGAATCCGATGGCGCGCAGCAGCGTGGTTACCGGCAATTTCTTCTTACGGTCGATGTAGGCGTACATCACGTTGTTGATGTCCGTCGCAAACTCGATCCACGATCCCTTGAAGGGGATGATACGCGCCGAATAGAGCTTCGTACCGTTGGTGTGCATGCTCTGGCCGAAGAACACGCCCGGCGAGCGGTGCAGCTGCGAGACGATAACGCGCTCGGCGCCGTTGAATACGAACGTACCGCGGTCGGTCATGTAGGGGATGGTGCCGAAATAGACGTCCTGCACCACCACGCCGAAATCCTCGTGCTCGTCGTCCGTGCAGTAGAGTTTCAGCTTGGCCTTGAGGGGTACACTGTAAGTAAGGCCGCGCTCCAGGCACTCCTCGATCGAGTAGCGGGGCGGGTCGATATAGTAGTCGATGAACTCCAGAACGAAGTTGTTACGCGTGTCGGTAATGGGAAAATTCTCCTGAAACACTTTGTAGAGGCCCTCGTGCTTACGATTCTCGGCCGTAGTGTCCATCTGGAAAAAATCGCGGAATGATTTAAGCTGTACCTCCAGCAAGTCGGGGTAAGGAACCCTGTTCTTGACAGTAGAGAAGCTAATTCTTTGTTGTTGTTTTGATGCGGACATCTTAAATCAGTTTTGTTGAAGTGTGAGTACTCACGGGGTGCGCACCCCGAAAAAGCGGGCAACGTTTTATCCCGCTAATGCTCTCAGTGTAAGTACCATACACATTGAGAGCATCCGAAAAATCCTAAAGATCGGGCACAGCTCCGAGGCACTCCCGACCTTTAGACCAGAAAAGGTATAGAGCTGACATGGCAGTAAGCTCTATACCCGAGTTGTCTGAAAATCTATAAGTAGATCAACTACTTAACCTCAACTTCAGCGCCGGCCTCCTCGAGAGTAGCCTTGATAGACTCGGCCTCCTCCTTCGATACGCCCTCCTTAACGGCCTTGGGAGCACCGTCGACCAATGCCTTGGCATCACCCAGCGACAGGCCTGCCAGATCCTTGACAGCCTTGATAACCTGGAGCTTAGCCTGACCTGCGCTCTTCAGGATAACGTCGAATGAAGTCTTCTCGGCAACAGCGGCCTCACCTGCGGCAGCAGGTGCAGCAACTGCAACAGCTGCAGCAGCCGGCTCGATACCATACTCCTCCTTGAGGATAGTAGCCAATTCGTTTACCTCCTTAACTGTCAAATTTACCAATTCTTCAGCTAATACCTTTACATCTGCCATAGTTGTATTGTTTTTTTAAGTTTTTTTGTTGTTTGTTTGATTAGTTGTTTCTTTCTTCGAGTGCCTTCACTAAGCCGGCAATCTTCTGACCTGCACTACCCTGCAATGCAGAAATAACATTCTTGGCCGGAGACTGAAGCAGTGCGACGATATCGCCGATGAGCTCCTCGCGGCTCTTGATGTTGCAAAGCGTCTCGATCTGATTGTCACCCACGTAAACGCATCCCTCGACGTATGCGGCCTTCAACACAGGCTTGTCGCATGACTTGCGGAACTCCTTGATTACGACGGCGGGAGCCTTTCCCGTCTCGGTGAACATGACAGACGTAGAACCCTCCAGTACGTTCACCAAATCAGCCTCGGCCTTCTCCACCTTCTCCAGAGCCTTGCCGAACAGCGTATTCTTAACTACTACGAGTTTGATGCCGTTCTCAAAGCACTTGCGACGCAACGATGCGGTCTGCTCGGCGTTAAGAGCCTCGATGTTGGTAATATAGAAGTGAGGGTACTGATTGAGCTGCTCTGCAAGGCCGTCGATAACGGCCGATTTCTCTTCTCTTGTCATCTCTTATCCTCCTTCTTTTACTTCGTTTCTACTGATTTGGGGTCGACCTCCAGACCCGGGCTCATGGTGGTAGAGAGATATATGCTGAGCACATACGCTCCCTTGGCTGCCGACGGCTTCAACTTGATGATGGTGTTTATCACCTCCTTGGCGTTGTCGACGATCTGCTCGGGAGTGAACGATATCTTACCCACCGAAGTGTGGATGATACCGTACTTATCGACCTTGAAATCGATCTTACCTGCCTTCACCTCGGTGACGGCCTTGGCCAGATCCATGGTAACCGTACCCGTCTTGGGGTTAGGCATAAGACCGCGGGGACCGAGAATACGGCCCAGCGCACCCACCTTACCCATGACGTTGGGAGTACAAATGATAACATCGACGTCGGTCCAGCCGCTCTTGATCTTATCCACGTACTCGTCCAAACCTACGTAGTCGGCGCCTGCCGCCTTGGCCTCGGCCTCCTTCTCGGGGGTACAGAGCACCAGGACGCGAACCGTCTTGCCGGTTCCGTGAGGCAGGGTAACCACGCCGCGGACCATCTGGTTCGCCTTGCGGGGATCCACGCCCAAACGCACGTCGATATCTACCGAAGCATCGAATTTCGTAAAGGTAATTTCCTTCAGAAGAGATGCTGCCTCGGCGAGTTTGTAAGCCTTGTGAGGCTCGACTTTGGCGTAGGCTGCCTTTTGATTTTTTGTCAACTTACTCATCTGGTAATCTTAATTACATGTTAGGAAATTCACCGACTACATTGATACCCATACTGCGGGCAGTACCGGCAACCATGCGCATAGCGGCTTCGACGGTAAAACAGTTCATGTCGGGCATCTTATCCTCGGCGATAGCCTTTACCTGCTCCCAGGTAACCTCGCCGACCTTGTCGCGGTTGGGCTGAGCCGAACCGCTCTTGATCTTGGCTGCCTCCTTGAGCTGGATGGCCACGGGCGGCTGTTTAACCACGAAGTCGAACGACTTGTCGCCGTAAACCGTAATGATGACCGGAAGAACCTTTCCCGCCTTATCCTGAGTGCGGGCGTTGAACTGCTTGCAGAAGTCCATGATATTGACTCCCTTAGAACCCAACGCAGGACCTACCGGAGGTGAAGGATTGGCTGCGCCACCTTTGATCTGCAATTTAATAAATGCAGCAACCTCTTTTGCCATAATTTTCCTTGGTTAGTTATTCTTTTTCTACTTGTGTGAAGCTCAACTCCATAGGAGTCTTGCGTCCGAAAATCTTCACCGAGACCGTGAGTTTCTTGCGCTCGTCGTCGACAGTCTCAATAATACCTTGGAAGCTTGAGAAAGGACCGTCCGTAACCTTGACGATCTCGCCGACAACGAAAGGAACTTCGTTCTCCTCCTCCTGCGTACTGAGCTCGTCGACACGGCCGAGAATGCGGCTCACCTCCTGTGGACGCAGAGGTGTGGCTATCATCTTGCGGCTGTCTTCCTTGGTGTCGCCAAGAAAACCCAATACGTTGGGGGCATTGCGAATGATAATCGGGATTTGTCCTACAAAGGCCGCCTCTATCAGCACATAGCCGGGATAAGAGACCTTCTCCTTCGAAATTTTCTTACCGTTGCGAATGGTATAGACCTTCTCGGTGGGAATCAGAATCTGGGATATATAGTCCTCCAGATGGTTGTGACGGATCTCTGCCTCGATATACTCTTTGACTTTCTGCTCCTTACCACCGATCGCACGGACTACGTACCACTCTTTTTTAATTTCGCTCATCGTCTGAAAAAACAACAATTAACGACCAAAATTTCCCAGCGTCTTATATATTGCGGCCATGATGTTCTCGAATGAAATGTCCATCAGAAGCACCACAATAGCAAAAATCGCCGAAGCGACCATTACGACGATAGTCGAATTCTGCAACTGCGGGAACGAAGGCCATGACACCTTATGAACAAGCTCGTTATAGGATTCTTTTACGTAATTAAACATGACGTTTACACTTTTTAATCGAGCAGGAGCAGAGAGATTCGAACTCCCATCAACGGTTTTGGAGACCGCTATTCTACCCTTGAACTATGCTCCTATTCAAGAGGCGGTCCGAAGACCACCTCTTTTTATCGTTGCGAGTATTACTCGACGATGTTCAGTACCTGACCTGCACCTACCGTACGGCCACCCTCGCGGATTGCGAAACGCAGACCCTCGTTCAGAGCGACGGGATAGATCAGGGTAACGGTGATGGTAACGTGGTCACCGGGCATCACCATGTCCACGCCCTCGGGAAGGGTAATCTCACCCGTTACGTCCATCGTACGCAGATAGAACTGGGGACGATACTTGTTGTGGAACGGAGTGTGACGGCCACCCTCTTCCTTCTTCAGGATATAGACCTCGGCGGTGAACTTGGTGTGGGGAGTGATCGAGCCGGGCTTGGCAACTACCATACCGCGCTTAACCTCCTTCTTGTCGATACCACGCATCAGCAGACCTACGTTGTCACCTGCCTCACCCTCGTCGAGCAGCTTGCGGAACATCTCCACACCCGTACAGGTAGAGGTCAGAGTCTTCTCCTCCAGACCGATGATCTCGACGGGATCACCCACGTGGATGACGCCGGTCTCGATACGGCCGGTCAGCACGGTACCACGGCCGGTGATAGAGAACACGTCCTCGACAGGCATCAGGAACGGCTTCTCGTTCTCACGGGGCGGGATGGGGATATACTCGTCTACGGCGTTCATGAGCTCCATGATCTTCTCCTCCCACTGAGGCTCGCCGTTCAGGCCGCCCAGTGCAGAACCGCGGATGATGGGGCAGTTCTCGTCGAAGTCGTACTTGGCCAAAAGATCGCGAACCTCCATCTCTACGAGGTCGAGCATCTCGGGATCGTCAACCATGTCGCACTTGTTCAGGAATACGACGATCTTGGGGACGTTCACCTGCTTGGCCAACAGAACGTGCTCGTTGGTCTGGGGCATGGGACCGTCGGTAGCGGCTACTACCAGGATGGCACCGTCCATCTGAGCGGCACCCGTTACCATGTTCTTCACATAGTCGGCGTGGCCCGGGCAGTCCACGTGAGCGTAGTGACGCGTAGCGGTCTGATACTCGACGTGAGCGGTGTTGATGGTGATACCGCGCTCTTTCTCCTCGGGAGCGTTATCGATAGAGTCGAATGAACGAAGCTCCGAAAGACCGGCCTTTGCCAGCACGGTGGTGATAGCGGCGGTAAGAGTGGTCTTACCGTGGTCAACGTGTCCGATAGTACCAATGTTCACATGGGCTTTCGAACGGTCAAATTTCTCTTTTGCCATAGTATTATAAGTATTAAGTTCTATAAAATTACTTCAAACGCACATCTCTTTCGGCAGACAAACGGGTAACACGCGTCCGTTATTACCTTGCGTAATCGGAAACCGTGTTACCGTCGTTACCTGAGCGGAAGACGAGGCTCAAACTCGCGACCCTTAGCTTGGAAGGCTAATGCTCT
>CAUHCL010000069.1 GCA_959604655.1 uncultured Alistipes sp.
CTTTGTTCGCAAAATCGAGAAATGCCGGTGAAAAAATATTGTCATCCTCTGTTGCAATCAAGGTTTCCGAGAATGAAAACACATATTTGCAGAGATAGTAAAAATTGCTGTCTTTGCCTACACCGTAATTCCGTTCCCGACGAATGACGTTGAGTGATTTGAACCCATGATTATCGGCAATCGAATCAAGATATTCCACAATCAGCTTATACCCTTCCCAATGGCTTTCCTTTGCAGGATAATCCACACCGACATAAACATCGGTCTTTTCCGCATGAGTGCATCTCATCAACGACTCCAGACATTTCCGAAAATGCTCATATCGGCATAATGTGGGTATAACAACTGGTGCAAATGAAACAAGTAGGTCTGATTGTTTAAGCGTGTAGTTTGTCTTGGGTTGTCTCACACAAGATGGTTATTATAAATAATGATGTACTTTACCTTATGATGAAAGCTGCTAATGCTATTACAATGTAATACGTAAAAGATTTTTACATTGATGATCAGCCATAATTTTATAGCCTAAAGCAGCGTAAAGGTTTGCTGCTTCATGGTTATTTTTTAGCACCTCCAAGTCGGAATACCGTAATCCTATAGACAAACATTTTTTAAAAAATTCCTCAAACATGGCTTTTGCGATACCTTTGCCCCTATGGTGTTCATCTACCCACACGAGAGACACATATGCTATAGATGTATCCTGGTTGGGATAGAATGCGATAAACGCTTCAATACAATTATTGACAGAACATGTAAGAAATGATGCAAACTTTGATAATTTTTCTGAATATTGTTCTATATCAATACTATCGTTTAACGGCGGATTGAACTGTGGCGAGCTGCGTTTTAGAAGTCTAAATACGTCGTTGTGATCAAGTTTGGAAAAAGATATTTTGAATTGGTTCATGTCGTTTAAGCATCAAAGTTATATTATTCGATAAGAACTTTAACGTAATCGTCCATGTGTTCCAGCATTTTAAACATCTGGTCCGTGTTGTCAAATTTTAAAATCATTTCTCCAAGAGCATCCTGTGCATCTCTGAATTCTTTGACATGATCACCAGTATGAAGTTCGGTAACAAACTCTACAAGATGTTTTTCTTCAAATTCTGGTGCGAGCCAAATTTTTTTGAACGTACCGGTACTTTTTGAATGTACCATATAGTTCGCCCAGCAACCTCGTGTTGGAGCCATTTTCAGTTGTGAGCAGTCTTCTCCAAGAGCTGCCTTAATAACATATGGTACCATATCAACTCCTGTAGCATATTGCGTGATCTGTGGTATCAGACTTCCACCACTTCTGGCGCCAAGTTCAAGAATGTAAACGTTGTCATTTTGATCAACAATAGCTTCCACATTGTAGGCCGTGCTCTTCATGCCGAGTAAGGTTATAAGTCGTTGCAATTCATCTGTTAGAATATCAATGTAATGTGTATCCATCATGAATGGCCAACATTCGCCTATCGGTGCAAAATCTTTTTTACCTTTGGCATTATAATATTCATTTCCAAAACAATGGAATACCAACTTCCCATTGACGCTGAAAGCATCACCTGATATTTGCCATCCTTTCTTTGTAATGAATTCCTCTATAATAAATCGTCCAGATCGCGAATATGAAAGTGCATCAGCCACGCAATCTTCCAACATGGATATATCTGTCAGTTTATTTATGCCTTTACTTCCAGATGAATCGACAGGTTTGACCATTACGGGAAGCTGGAACTGGTCTATTTCAGAAAGAGCTTCCTTGTAATTCGAGTATCCTTTGGCTTTAGGAACAACGAAATTGTGTTTTTTTAGATATTCTCTGAAAAGATCTTTATTAGACAATATATTCACAGACTGGAATGGACTCGTAGGTAGTCCCATCTGTTCGCAAACATATGCTGCTACTGGAGCTGCAGGATCAGATGCATATGCCACTACGCCGTTAACTTTCAGTTCCCGTGCTAACTTTAGAACTGCGTCTTTATTCGTAGTGCTGATATTGTAATATTCGTGTGCGAATTTATGTCCTGGGTTCTCTGGCAAATAGTCACAAGTGATGACATAGTATCCCATTTCCACAGCTTTACGTATTGCAAACGTTTGATATATGGATCCGCCTAACATTAGGATTTTTTTCATGACTTTCGAGATTTTATGAAATCAGAAATTCTTTTAACACCTTCTTTTATACGGCTTTCATCAAGAGTGAATGCCAGTCGTACGTATTGTTTACAAACATCACCATATGCTAGTCCTGGTACAACAGCAACTTTTGCATTCTGCAAAAGATCGTATGCGAAATCTTCGGAAGAATTATATCCTAACCCCGAAATATCAATCATTGCATAGAAAGTGGCTTCTGGAGATTCTAATTTTATCCCACGCAAATTTTTTAATCCATCAACCAATATATCACGACGTCGAGTGAATGTTTCGCGCATATCAGCAGAGTAATCATTTGAGCTGCCAAGTGCTTCTATTGCGGCGTATTGAGACGGTAATGGGGCACATGCAGCTACATTCTCCTGAAGTTTTATGATGGTTTGAATAATGTTCTCTGGACCTAATACGTAACCTATGCGATACCCTGTCATACAAAATTCTTTAGAAAGACTATTAATGAGAATGGTTCGCTCTTTCATTTCGGGATAGTTAACTATACTTTTGAATTCGGGATTTCCATAAATGAGAGTTTTATAGACTTCGTCTGAAATTACGGCCAAATCATTTTTAATAGCGATTTCAGCAATTTCCTTCAGTATCTGTTGTGAAAATATTTTGCCAGAAGGGTTAGTTGGCGTGTTAATGATAATAGCTTTTGTTTTCGAAGTCACGGCACGTTTAATGTCTTCCCCATCTACCATCAGTGCGCCAACTCTTGAAGTCACAATTCTTGGCTTACCATGACATAGTTGTGTCATTTGTTTATAGTTTACATAATATGGTGCCGGAATTATAATTTCATCACCTGGGTTAATTAAAGATAGGAGTGTGAGATACAGACCTTCCATCGCACCTACTGTAACTGCAATCTCGGAAAGCGGATTATAATAAAGGCTTTCTTTACGTTGATAGTAATTGCTTATAGTATTCCGCAGTTCTAAAAGACCTGCGTTCTGTGAATATCTTGTGTGTCCTGAAATAATAGACCGACATGCAGCTTGCTTTATATTATCATGAGGCTGGATGTCGGGATCTCCAAGTGTAAAATCGACAACATCATCCATTTCTTTAGCCATATTAAATAACTTACGTATTAATGACGGAGATATTGATGATGATACGTCTGATAATGTGACCATATTCGTGCGGATTAAATAAGGAATAATATATTTTACTTTTTCAGTACATTGATGATTTGTTCCACATTACTATCTGTCAAAGCATGGTGCATTGGCAGGCAAATTACTGTGGAGGCCATGCGATGGGCATTTGGGAGGTTCTCGGGGTTGGCCGAGGGGAGGCCGCGATAGGTGGAGAACTCGCTGATGAGCGGATAGAAATAGCGTCGTCCGAGCACGTTGGCATCACGCATGCGGAAGTAGAGCTCGTCGCGTGTCATGCCATATCTTTCCGCGTCGATGAAGATGGGAAAGTAAGAGTAGTTGTGCCGTACGCCAGGCATGTCGTCGAAAAATGTTATACCTTCCACGTCGCGGAGGGCTTTGCGGTACCTGTCTGCTACTTTGTGGCGTGCTTCTATCGCAGAATCTACCTGCCGCAAGTTTAGCAGGCCATAGGCTGACCTCATTTCGTCGACCTTCGAGTTGATGCCTGGGGCAACCACCTCCGTTTCGCCCGCGAACCCGAAGTTTTTGAGGTAGTCGATACGTTTCTTCGTTTTCGCATCGTGCATTACCATGGCGCCACCTTCGATGGTGTTGTATACTTTTGTCGCATGGAATGATAGCGTGGACATGTCGCCAGCATTGAGAACAGACTCGCCGTTTACTTCCACTCCGAAGGCATGCGCTGCATCGTAAATCACCTTAAGCCCGTATTTGTCTGCTATTCCTTGAATACGTGTGGTGTCGCAGGGTTTGCCATAGACGTGTACCGGCATTATGGCAGTGGTCTTGGGGGTTATGGCGGCCTCGATTCGTTCGGGGTCGATGTTTCCTGTGGCAGGGTCTATGTCTACAAATACAGGGTTTATTCCATTCCACCATAGCGAGTGGGTGGTGGCCACAAAGCTGTATGGGGTGGTGATCACCTCTCCCGTAATGCGCAGTGCTTGCAGGGCGGTTATCAGCGGCAGTGTGCCGTTTGTGAACAAACTGACGTAAGGCACTTTCAGATATTCGGCAAGAGCTTGTTCTAGTTTTTGATGAAAACTTCCGTTATTGGTAATCCATTTGCTGTTCCATATCTCTTTGAGAAGTTGGTGGAATTCCTCGAGGTCGGGCAACAGCGGGGATGTCACTGTAATCTGGTGTCTATCTTCCATGTATGAGAGTTGATATTGGGATTATTTATCGTCCGTGGCAGCTGCAATTCTACTCATCAAACGCGTACCTTTGTCCCAGAAGAATGGCAACAGCTTAGGTTCAATGAATCTCCCCCGAACCCAGTCGATGCCGGCGCATATGATGAAAATCACTATTACCGATATTATGGCGTAGCTGACATTTATCAAGATTGAAGGACCGAAGTGTCCGAGACAATCCACTGTTTCATTCCAAAGCCACTGTATCATGGCAGCCGAATTAGCATGTATGAGCAGTACGCCGAAAGTAGTTGCCCCCATGGTGTTTATAAGTCGGGAATGATGGATTTTCAAATCCTTGAAGTACATGAACGAGGCGATGGCAATCAGTAGCGATAGAATTTTGTTGCTGTCTGCTACGAAGAAATAAGGATTAAAAAGAGGAATATACCCCAGTTTGTAGACAGCCTCCAATAGAAATACGCTCACGGAACCGCAACCTAAAAGTAGGAGCGACAATATTCCCCACATTCTATGGCTTATCTTAGGAAGGAATCCATATAGTCTTATATATGCCGCGATAATGTATATGGCCATAAACCAGCTCACGTAGTTGAACTGTATTTTGATGATGGGGATCGAAGGTAATATGGCATAAAATAATACAAGAATCGCAATCAGGTATTGATGTTGGCGTCGGTTGATATTTTCCAGAAATATATTGAGAAATGGAATGAACATGTAGAACATCAAAAAACAACTGATAAAGTCGTTGGGATGAAACCCTTTAAGCGGCCACAACGTCCAAATAAGTTTTCGCAGCGACAAGGTCTCATGGCCTGTAAAACAGAATATACTATAGATTATGATAGAATAGAAAGCGATCTGAATGTATAGTTTCAACAGTTTGCGCCACGAAAAATCAGATTTACACATGAAGTATCCGGTAATCATAAGAAAGCAGTTGATTCCAGTTTTGCCCCAAGCTCCGAATATCAACATTGCGGTAGACGAAGGCGATAGAGCGGCTGCCTGCAGTGCCGGTAGCAGACTTGAATTTACTACATAGTGATGTGCTATAATCATCAGCATTACAATGGTTCGGTAAAGTTCAAGATTGGAATTCCTTGTTTTCTTGACAGACGCTGACTTTGGTTGATGCGGTGGAAGGAGGGGGGGGGTAATTATTTTATTCACAATGCTTTATTGTCTAAGACTATTTGTTCTTTATGAAAGAAATAAGTTCGCGAAGGTCGGCGGAACGAGTGACGGTGGCAACAAGCAAATAATAGGTGACTCCCGTCAGACATCCGACAGTCAGTTGGAGCGTAGGGGCGGTAAAGATAGTGGTGGCAAACCACACGATCGCGCCCATGGACAGGGAATAAAGCAGAGACGGGAATAAATCTCGCATCTGTCGCAGAAACCCCATCTGAATAAGTTGCCCTGTATAGTGAGTATTGACCACAAGGCAGAGAATCGAGATGACTATTGAGCCTATCGTCATTGGGATTAATCCGAACGGAATAGTAGCGCATAACACTCCTATGCCGATCAGTTTCTTTATTACCTCAAGTCGCAGGAACAGGTCTGAACGACCTTTTACCACAAGAAGGTTGAGATTTATGGCGTGTATAGGGTACCACATCATTGAAAAACAGAGAATACTGAGTAATGTGGCGGCAAATATCCACTGTTCTTTGAGAAAGATAAGAATCAGAGGGTGTGCCACAGCTGCCAGTCCGGTCATTAGCGGGAAAACGACAAATGCCGAGAGACGCAAGAAGCGTCGATACACTCCACGCAGGCGGTCATCGTCATTCTGAATCGTGCAAAATACGGGGTATGTTACCCTCTGAAAAATACCCGTTAAGTTGGAAGAGGGAAATGATGCGAACTGCTGTGCCCGAGTGTAATAGCCAAGATCGGAACTTTTGAATAATTTTCCAATTACCAATAAATAGATATTACTGTATAAAGTATCCAATAAAGCGCTAAGAGCAAGCTTTGAACCGAAAGTAAACAACTCTCGGAATGAGTTCCATGAGTACAACCACCTCGGGCGCCATGTTGAGAAGAACCATAGCAGGGAAACGTTGACAAGTAGATTGACGATCTGATACCACACAATTGCCCATACTCCCCAACCGGTATAAGCCATCGTGATTCCGACTGTGCCTGATGCTATTGCAGCTAAAACAGAAGCCTTGGCTTGGGTTTTGAAATCTATTTCGACTATGAATAGAGCTCTTTGTACTACGACGAATGAGTTGATGATTATGCTAAGCGAGATGATACGGGTAAGAGGTACCAGAATAGGTTCATCATAAAACTTAGCAATCAGCGGTGCGCAGAAAAAGAGGATAAGATATAGCGCGATACCAACTGCGATGTTGAAATAGAATACAGTGGAGTTGTCGGTCTCGGAACGGTCTTGTTTCCTTATGAGTGCCTGTGAAAAACCGCTGTCTACAAGTGATTGGGAGATTGCAATGAATACGGTGAGCATTCCGACCAGGCCATAATCCTCAGGGGTTAGGATTCTCGCCATGATAATCATGACGACGAAAGCTATTCCTTGGACAGAAAATCTCTCGATACTGCTCCAGATCGTGCCTTTTAACGTCTTATGTTTAAGAGATTCAGACATAGATAAAACCTACAAATCGGAAATGTAGGACCCAATACTCAAAGAAACAGGTATCATTTATGCTTTGATGGCCTTTTCATCAGTTGTTTAAGATGCGCTTTATTTGTCGGCGATCACAATCGATACGCCATTCGTAACCTTGATCGGTAAACATCTTAACTCGAAATATCACAGATCCGCAATCGTTATGGTGTATCTCCTCAATTGTCCCTTCTCTGTTTTCATAGCCGATTTGCACGACGATTACCTGCTCTCCAGGTTTGGGGGATAGCTCGCCGATAGGGTGTATTTTCATATCGGGTGAAAAAACGCCGATCGCATTTTGAAAACGTTCCATATCTCTTTGGGAGATAACGGCATAAGGCGCATCGGGAGTATTGGTCAAACGATAACACCATGCTTTGCTGCCTATTGCTTGAAACATTGACGTGACACTTTCGGGATGAATCTTAAAGAACACCGTATTTGAAATGAACGGATGATCTTTGAAAACGATTTTATTACCGACTTGTTTTCGGATCGTTTCACAAGGATAAAATAGCTCGGGGGCGGGCTTTATCGTTTCGGAAATCTCCTTTTTCAATTCCTCGAACTTGGTTCCCTTACGTAAATGCATGGCATACCATCCAGGCATGTCATCCATTAACATTCGGCTAACGGATTTTATCCATCGTGTCTTGTTTCCCGGCGTCGCTTCGACGGGTTTGCAGAACTGCGGTATCGCATACGGTGCAACTCTGCCGACACACCCTAATGCTTCTGAAGCCGTAGCGCCGCATTTCATGGCGAACGCCGCCCACATTGAACCATTCAGCATATCGACGTCCAAGTTTTTTATGGAAATATTTCCCCTCAAAGCGGATTCAAGTCCATTGGCAATGTCGGAGTATATCTGTGCGGTCGTCTTATAAGATTGCTTGAGATCGAAAACATAATCCCGTTTGGCACTTTGGTTTCGCTCTATAATAATGCGCGAAGCATCATCATAATTTGCGGTATCCCGTTTTTTCAACAACGCAATCTCCTTAAATGAGATGGCTCCGTTTAACATTGAGAAGAGAAATATATCCTTGAAGGTGTTATAATTCTCAGATGGATTCCACGCACCTCTCAATGTTTGAAGAATATTATTGAACGTCTGATCCGTTATTAGTCTTTGGGATCCCACTTCGGGTTCTGACAGCTGTTTTACGAGTATTCTCGGCGAACAGCTCGGTGAAATGAGCCCTTTTTTGATTGCGGAGTTGAGCAGACTATTTAAGATATTCAAATACCCTATAACGGTATTCCTTGTGAGCCCTTGGCGTAATAATTGAGCTGCCCAATCGGATACCATCATATCGGATATATCAGCCAAAGAGAGCCGATGACCGATAATAAAACAATCGAGTTCCGAGATCGCGCGACGGTATTTCAACGAGGTTTCCGCGCCTAAATCGGAAAGCCTTGATCGGAAAAATTTAATATAGTCAGAATTGGTATGTAGCTTATCGGCAGCCACTTGCGTGTGTGTGATATTTTACCCTCCTTAAAGATTTCGATAATTATTCTCTTCCTGCCGTTTTGGGGAGTATCTTACCCCTAAAACAGCAGTTAACCTAAATCTTTCCACAACATTTTTCATGTCGCAGAAACCTGATGATGCAACCGAGAAGTCACACTCTCTTGCCAAGAGATGGGAATAAAGGAAATACTTCACGCATACAATAAGTTACACATACAACTTATCATAAATTGCAGTATGGATATGCATTTTGGCCTGTAGAAGGCTGAAATAATTTATTGAATATAGAACAGAAATTTGCTTATATCCGATTTATTGGTTAATTTTGCATTGGAATAAATTATCTCTTGGCAAGAATACATATATTCGGTGTAAAACGGATTCTGGGACTATTTTATGGAGTTCGCATTCTGTTTATAGCCGTTGAAAGTTATTTGAGGCAAAGAGAAAATAACGTAAAAGCGAAAGACTTGTTTCGAGCTTTTTCCGATGCGGTTGTAACTACATGGCCTACAATGATGTACTTGGCTGTGGGGGAATAGAAGAATTGCGTATAAGTTAAATATGGAAGTCAGGGGCGATAATACAGAAGTATGTTGGTATGCAATGCGCGATCTCTCACGCCGTCATGCCAAGGCTCCTGCATATAAAGTACTTACGGATATGGGTTTCGAAGTCTTTACGCCTATGACTCGTAAGTTGGTCGTAGAGAAGGGACGGCGTAAAAGCAAAGAAGAACCGTTTATGCAGGATCTGCTTTTCGTACACACTGTACGAGAAAAGTTGGACCCGATTATCGGTAAAATAAGGAATTTGCAGTACCGATATATACATGGCGGTTATTGCGAGCCGATGGTTGTTCCGAATGCTGATATGGATCGGTTTATTCATGCCGTAAGTTCGTCTCGCCTGCCGCGATTCTTTCGTCCCGAAGAGATTACGAAGGATATGTGTAAAGGACAGTATGTACGAATCGTCGGTAGCGCTCTTGATGGTTACGAAGGTTATCTTATCACTATTAATGGTTCAAAATACAAGCGTCTGGTGGTTGCTTTACCGAATCTTATGACTGCCGCCGTAGAGGTTATGCCTGAATATATCGAAGTATTGGCATAGGTAAATGATGAATCCTAAATCGCAGAATCTCGTCGGATCGACAGCATTGTTCCGCAGTTGTATTTCGATACGGAATAAAGTGACATGCAGAGCAAAATCCTTATGACCGCGACAAATTGTTGCTCCCGATCCGCTTATCCTGAGGCAGACTATGCAGGCAATGATAAAATTCAGAAGTGAATATTAACAAACAATGCGTAATCTAAACATTATAGTTATGACTGCATTTGATATTATGATAATAGCGGCAGTTCCGATCGGATTGCTCGCGATATGGTTTGGAATCTTCGTGCATCGTATCGGTTGGAGCAATATGCGCAAGGAGTTGAAGTCGAGGATGGACCAGAGCGAGTGGTATGACGAGGAGGGTAATCATGTCTATTACGACCGAAAAATAATTCGTTATCAGCAACGCCGAAAAACAAAAACATCAGTATCGGATAACGAATAGAGTCTCATGAGCAGATCTGTGAAAAGATCATCGAAGTAATAGGACATTGTAAAAAATGGATTATTAAAACATCGGAAATGTTGTCATTGCGAAAATATATAGAGGGCTATTTCAGTGCTCGTCTGATTCTGTTTATCGACTTGGCCGTATCGGGGGCTTCATCGCTGTTCATAGTATTTCTGGTCGGAATATTCAAAAACATATATGTATCTGGATGGTTTCTGATACAATGGTTGGCGGTAGCCGTAGCGGCATCCGCATTGATGTTTGTCTGTCTTAAGACTTACAAGTCTATTATTCGACACTCTACGCTGCGTGAGATATCGTTGTTGAATATAGCCGTATTAGGCAAGACTCTGTTCATGGCGATCCTGCTTTTTGTACTTGAACATCCGATCCCATATTGGTCTTTGCTGTTTGACTTTTTGCTGACGTTTGGGGCGTTGGTGTTGTTGCGCATAGCGATGATAACCACATACGATTTAATTCGCAGGCGCCGTAATGACAGCCGAAACGTACAAAGAATCTTTATATACGGAAACGGGGAGAAAGCCGTATCGCAGGAGGTGCGGTTGCGCAACTCTCCACATTACAGAGTTGCGGGGTTCCTTACCTATGGCACAAAGTCCGAAAAGCATATTTTGGCGGGGTACGAAGTATTTTATTTCGAGAATGAAAATGATTTGCAGATATTGCGTGAACGCTATGACATAGACGGTATCTTATTCCCTTATTATGCCGATGCGCAGCGTGAACAGGAACGGCTGTTACGATATTGCCACAAATGCGGGTTGCAAACTCTTATCACGCCATCCATCGACACCATCAGCGACGGTCAAGTCCCCAGACCTGTTCGTAAAATTAGAATCGAGGATTTGCTTGGGCGTGATGAGATAACCATATCGATGGATGAGATCGTTTCCAATTTTGCGGATAAGACCGTATTGGTTACGGGTGCTGCAGGTTCGATAGGGTCGGAGTTGTGCCGACAGTTAGGCAAACTCGGGATCGGTGAATTGGTGATGTACGACAATGCCGAGACTCCGTTGCATAATCTGCGTCTGGAGTTTGAGTCGCGGTTCCCTAATTTGAAGTTCACGCCTGTTATCGGTGATGTGCGCTTCCCTGCCCGTCTTGATTATGTTTTCCGTAAATTCCGTCCTCAGATAGTATTCCATGCTGCGGCATACAAGCATGTCCCGTTAATGGAAGAGAATCCGTGCGAGGCCGTGCTGGTCAATGTTGTCGGTTCTCGAAATGTAGCCGATAAATGTATAGAGTACGAGGTAGAGAAGATGGTGATGATCTCGACGGACAAGGCGGTAAATCCTACCAATATCATGGGATGCACGAAGCGTTTGGCCGAAATCTATGTGCAGTCGCTCGGACTGGCGATGATGTCGGGCAAGGTCAAAACGCGTTTTGTGACGACGCGCTTCGGTAATGTGTTGGGTTCT
>CAUHCL010000070.1 GCA_959604655.1 uncultured Alistipes sp.
TCCACGCGGTCCTCAAACCGCTGGAGGAACCGCCCACGCACGCCGTGTTCATTCTGGCCACCACCGAGAAGCACAAGATCATACCCACCATATTGTCGCGCTGCCAGGTCTACGACTTCAACCGCATAAGGGTGGAGGATTCGGTGGGATACCTTAAATATATAGCCGACAACGAGGGGGTGACCTGCGACGAGGAATCGCTCAACCTCATCGCGCAGAAGGCCGACGGCGGTATGCGCGACGCGCTGTCGATGTTCGACAAGGCGGTGTCGTTCTGCAATTCGCACCTTACCTACAAGGAGGTGGCGCAGACGCTCAACGTGCTCGATTACGACACCTACTTCACCATGACCGACATGCTGCTCGCGGGCGACTACACCTCGGCGCTCATCCGCTTCGACGAGGTGCTGTCGAAAGGTTTCTCGGGGCAGACTTTCATGGCGGGCCTGAACCGCCACATGCGCGACCTGCTGCTGGCCAAAGGTCCCGCCATATCGCTCATCGAACTCACGGGCACCCTGCTCGAACGATACCGTTCCCAAGCGGAACGATGTGAAACGGATTTTTTATTCGGCGCGATCTCGTTGCTGACCGACGCCGACGGCAAAATAAAGCAATCGTCGAATCAGAGATTGCTGGTTGAACTGGGACTTATGAAGATTGCGGGTCTCGGCAAAAAAAAAAATGACGGCGACCCGTTGACGGATCCTGCGGAGGGGTATCCTCTGCCGCCGCTGCCCGACGGAATAACGCCCGCGGCGGGAGTTCAGGCTCCGCCCGCGGCCGCAAGGACGGCCGATGCGGGGAGAGCGGCGGTGCAGGCCGCGCCGCAGCCCGTGCAGCCCGTCCGTTCGGCGCAGCCTTCGGCAGCACCGACACCGAGCGCTGCATCGACACCGAGCGCCGCACCGACTCCGCAAGCCCCCGTACGACATGCAGCCGCAGCACCCTCGCACCGCCACGCATCAGTGTCGGGACTCTCCATATCATCGCTTATGAATGCGACCTCGGCAGCCGCGACCGTGCAGCCGCGCAAGGACGAACCCGAAAGGGCGGAGCGTGCGGAGATCGATCCGCAGAGCCGACAAAAGATCGAGGCGTGCCGCGAGCAGGTGATACGGCGCATACTCGAGGAACGTCCGCGATTCGTGGTGGCGTTCGAGAACATGCGCGTGGAGGGGCACACCGTGCGGGCCGAGGTGCCGTCGCGGACCCTCTACGAGGAGATCATGCGATGCAAGACCGAAGTGCTGACCATCATAGCCCGTACGGCGGGCGTGAACGGCTCGCTCGATTTGGCGATAGACATTAACGAACAGATAAAGGCGTCGCGCCCCATAAAATTAGAGGACCGCATAAAGTTCATGACCGAGAAGAACGCCCTGATACTCGAACTCAAGAAGGCGCTCGACATGGAGTATGAATAGTGCGCGGGGCGTACGCACGGAGTGTTTAACGGAAAACGACAAAAAAAAGAATAAAATGACAAACAAGAATTTCGTAGAGGAGCTGGAGTGGCGAGGCATGATCCACACCATCATGCCGGGCGCCAAGGAGCAGCTCGAAAAGGAGATGACCACGGCATATCTGGGCATAGACCCCACGGCCGACTCGCTGCACATAGGCCATCTGGTGGGTGTGATGATACTCAAGCATTTCCAGATGTGCGGACACCGCCCCGTGGCCCTTATCGGAGGCGCGACGGGCATGATAGGCGACCCCAGCGGCAAATCGCAGGAGCGCAACCTGTTGGACGAGACCACGCTGCGCCACAACCAGGAGGCGATAAAGGCCCAGCTGGCCAAGTTGCTCGATTTCGATTCCGACGCCGAGAACGCCGCCCTGCTGGTCAACAACTACGACTGGATGAAGGAGATCACCTTCCTCGACTTCGCCCGCGAGATAGGCAAGATGATAACCGTCAACTACATGATGGCCAAGGATTCGGTGAAGAAACGCTTCAACGGCGAGGGCGACGGCATGTCGTTCACCGAGTTCACCTACCAGCTCTTGCAGGGCTACGACTTCCTGCACCTCTACCGGACCATAGGCTGCAAGGTGCAGTTGGGCGGTGCCGACCAGTGGGGCAACATCACCACGGGTACCGAGCTCATCCGTCGCAAGCTGGGTTCGGAGGCCGAGGCGTTCGCCATCACCTGTCCGCTCATCACCAAGGCCGACGGCACCAAGTTCGGCAAGACCGAGAGCGGCAACGTGTGGCTCGACCCGCGCTACACTTCGCCCTACAAGTTCTACCAGTTCTGGCTGAACGTGAGCGACGAAGATGCCAAGCGCTACATAAAGATATTCACCCTGCTCGACCGCGAGACCATCGAGTCGCTCATAGCCGAGCACGACGCCGCGCCCCATCTGCGCGTGTTGCAGAAGCGTCTGGCGCGCGAGATCACCGTTATGATCCACTCCGAGCAGGAGTACGAGAAGGCGGTGGAGGCCTCGTCGATACTCTTCGGAGGCTCGACCTCGGAGGCGCTGCGCAAAATAGACGAACAGACCCTGCTTCAGGTGTTCGAGGGTGTGCCGCAGTTCACCGTGGGCAAGGATGATCTGGGCGTGCCGTTCGTGGATTTCGCCGCCGAGCGCACCAAGATATTCCCCTCGAAAGGCGAGTGCCGCAAGATGGTGCAGGCGGGAGGCGTGTCGCTCAACAAGGAGAAGATAGCCGACCCCGTGCGCGCGATTACGGCCGACGACCTCATAGCGGGCAAGTACCTCGTCGTGCAGAAGGGCAAGAAGAACTATTATCTGGTAACGGTAGCGTAGCGATGCTGTACACCATACGTCTCGACGACATGGAGTTCCGCGCCTACCACGGCTGCTACGATCTGGAGCGCGAGGTGGGCAACCGATTCAACGTGCGTCTGGCCATCACCGCCGAGCTGGGCGACGCGGCCGATGCGGACGACGTGGAGAAGACGGTGAACTACCTTACAGTGTATGAAACGGTGCGCGAGCAGATGGCCGTGAAGCAGCGCACGATAGAACGGGTGGCGCAAAACATTATACGCGCCGTGCGCGGGCGGTTTCCGCAGATCGTGGAGACGGAGTGCACGGTGGCGAAGCTCGCGCCGCCGTTGGGCGGCAAGGTGGGGCGCGTGAGCGTCACGCTGAAAGGGTAGCGCCGAATGATATACATTGCAGATATTCCGATGCGAAGGCTTTCGCATCGGAATATCTGTTTTTCGGTCGTCGTGACGCGGTTGTGTCAAAATGTCTGAAATTGGCATTCGGGATCTGCCAAAGTATGACAACCGAGGCGTAAACTGTCGTATTACGCCTCTTGGCAAAGGATTTGCGACGTTGATGCGTGAACACGGAATATAAACGACAAAACAAGGGCGATTATATGAACAACCTCATTTCGGAGCGTAGCGACCGAAGTCCCCTCCAAGGAGGGTATTTAGGGGAGGGTAGGATCTGAATAACGGCGAAAGCCGTGGCACAATCCGCAGACCGTAGGAAGCGAATATTCTTTCCGTAGGTTTAGTTTGTACATGAGCGAAAAAACAAAAATATCATGAACATTAATTCGTTAACGATCAAGGCGCAGGAGGCGCTGCAAGGTGCGGTGTCGCTTGCGAGGGAGCACGGGCAACAGGCCGTGGAGCCTGTGCATCTGCTGGGCACGCTGGTGGCCGAGGACGACTCGCTGGCCGCCTTTCTGCTGGGCCGCGTGGGTGTGAACGTACGTTCGCTGCGCGAAGAGGTCCGCAAGGCCGCGGAGGCTCTGCCGCGCGTGTCGGGCGGCAACGGCGAGCAGTATTTCTCGGCCGACACGTCGAAGGTCATACAGAAGGCCGTGGACTTCACCCGCAATTTCAACGACAAATACGCCTCGGTGGAGCATCTGCTGCTGGCTTTAGTGGCCGAGCGCGGCGCGGCGGCCGACATGCTCAAGCGCAGCGGCGCCACCGAGAAGGAGCTCGTCGAGGCGATCCGCACCTTCCGCCGCGGCTCGACGGTCGATTCGCAGACGGCCTCGCAGGAGTTCAACGCACTGGGCAAGTATGCCATCAATCTCAACGAGCAGGCGCGCAACGGCAAGCTCGATCCCGTCATAGGCCGCGACGATGAGATCCGCCGCGTGTTGCAGATCCTGTCGCGCCGCACCAAGAACAACCCCATACTGGTGGGTGAAGCGGGCGTGGGCAAGACCGCCATCGCCGAGGGCATAGCCCACCGCATAGTGGACGGCGACGTGCCCGAGAACCTGAAATCGAAGGTCATCTTCTCGCTCGACATGGGCGCTCTGGTGGCGGGAGCCAAGTATCAGGGCGAGTTCGAGGAACGTCTGAAGGGCGTCGTGCAGGAGGTGATAGCCAGCGACGGCGAGATACTCCTGTTCATCGACGAGATACACACGCTGGTGGGCGCGGGCAAGAGCAGCGGCGCGATGGATGCGGCCAACATACTCAAACCCGCACTGGCGCGCGGCGAGCTACGCACCATAGGCGCCACGACGCTCGACGAGTTTCAGAAATATTTCGAGCAGGACAAGGCTCTGGAGCGCCGTTTCCAGAAGGTGATGGTCGACGAGCCCACCACCGAGGACGCCATATCGATACTGCGAGGATTGAAGGAGCGTTACGAGAACCACCATCAGGTGCGCATCAAGGACGAGGCCATCATCTCGGCCGTGGAGTTGTCGCACCGCTACATCACCTCGCGATTCCTGCCCGACAAGGCCATCGACCTCATCGACGAGGCGGCGGCGCACCTGCGTCTGGAGATGAACTCGGTCCCCGAGGATATCGACAACCTCGACCGCCGTATCCGCCAGCTCGAAATCGAGCGCGAGGCCATACGCCGCGAGAACGACGAGCAGCGCGTGGAGAATCTGACGCGCGAGATCGAGGAGATGAAATCGAAGGAGTCGGCACTGCGTGCCAAGTGGCAGGGCGAACGCGATCTGTTGCAGAAGATACAGTCGAACAAGGATGCGATAGAGCATCTGAAGGTCGAGGCGCAGCAGGCCGAGCGTCAGGGCGACTACGGCAAGGTGGCCGAGATACGCTACGGCAAGATCGTCGAGGCCGAGAAGCAGATCGACGCCTTGCAGGAGCAGCTGCGGCTGACCTCGGCGGGCGGCGACGCGATGATAAAGGAGGAAGTCGATTCGCAGGACATAGCCGAGGTGGTGTCGCGGTGGACGGGTATCCCCGTGCAGCGCATGCTGGCCTCGGAGCGCGAGAAGCTGCTCCACATGGAGGACGAGCTGCACAAGCGCGTGGTGGGGCAGCAGCACGCCATAGAGGTGATATCGGATGCCGTGCGCCGCTCGCGCGCGGGGCTGAACGACGCGCGCAAGCCCATCGGATCGTTCATATTCCTCGGCACCACGGGCGTGGGCAAGACCGAGTTGGCGAAGGCACTGGCCGAGTTCCTGTTCAACGACGATTCGATGATGACGCGAATCGACATGAGCGAATACCAGGAGCGTCACAGCGTGTCGCGTCTGGTGGGAGCGCCCCCGGGATACGTCGGTTACGACGAGGGCGGACAGCTCACCGAGGCGGTAAGGCGCAAGCCCTACTCGGTGGTGCTGCTCGACGAGATCGAGAAGGCGCATCCCGACGTGTTCAACATCCTGTTGCAGGTGCTCGACGACGGTCGTCTGACCGACAACAAGGGCCGCACGGTCGATTTCCGCAACACGATCATCATTATGACCTCGAACATGGGTTCGCAGATCATTCAGGAGAACTTCTCGCGCGCCTTCGACGGCGAGCGGTTGTCGGACGAGGTGATGGAGCGCACGCGGCGCGATGTGATCGATATGCTGAAACAGCAGCTCAAGCCCGAGTTCCTGAACCGAATAGACGAGATCGTGATGTTCGAGCCGCTCACCAAGAGCGACATAGAGAAGATCGTCGACATACAGATGAACGTCATACGCCGCATGCTCGCCGAGAACGGCATCGCTCTGGAGTATACCGCCGCCGCGAAGGAGCTCGTGGCCCGCATGGGGTACGACCCGATGTACGGAGCGCGTCCCGTGAAGCGTGTCATCCAGCGCGAGGTGATAAACGACCTGTCGAAACGTATTCTCGCGGGCGAGGTCGACCGTGAACGCCCGATCCGCATCGACGCCGACGCCGATCGGCTGACATTCGCGAACTGACGGCGGGGTGTTTAACTTTCGTCGGCCGTACGGATTCCGTACGGCCGACGTTTTGTTTTTCGGAGCGTAGCGACCGAAGTCCCCTCCAAGGAGGGGATTGCGGAACAAAATTCCGCTTCTGCTGTGGCGGCTCGGCAATCTGCGCAAGTGCGATTGCTCTCGCCTGCCGAACGCAGTTTAGGGGTGGGTCAAATCTGCAAACGCGGCCTGTGGCCGCGGGCAAACGACCGTCGGATTTGATTTTGCGATAGTACGACTTCTCTACATTGAAGTGCGTAACTGCTTTCCCTTCTACATAGGCTGATGCTCGGGGCGCAGCAGGTCGAGGACCGTCTTTACGGGCGAGAAGGTCTCGGCGGGAACCTCGACGAAAACGGTGTTCCAGTCGGCCATCGATCCGTTCCACAGTCCGGGCAGCTCCTGGGCGCGCAGCTCGCGGCCGCCGCTCGACTTCGACGATATGAAGCCCGTGGCGGGGTCGGTGTATCGCGTGAGGTCGAACTTGCCTCCGCGCGAGTTCTTCACGCCGCACACTATGTCGACGGGATTGAAATAGCTTGCCGCTTTCATCAGGTCGGCATTCTCGGGCGCTATCTGGCTCGACTCGGCTATCTGCAACGACTCGATGCCATCCTTGCCTGCCACCCAGAACGGACCGCCGCCCGGTTCGCCTTCGTTGCGCACCATGCCGCACACGCGCATGGGGCGGTCGAGTATACGTTTGAGCATGGCCGAAGTGTAGTTCTCGGGGAGCTTCACGCACAGCTTCTTCTCGATGAACTCGGCTATCGGCGTCGGGTCGTCGCAGCCGACCTCCAGCACCTTCAGATATTCGAACGCCTGCGACTGAAGCTCCAGCAGTATGCCCGCCAGGGCCTTTTTGTATTTTATGGTCGGGCCGCGCCGCTCGTCGGTGGTGATGTTGTCGATGTTCTTCACGAAGATCACGTCGGCGTCGATGTCGTTGAGGTTCTCGATCAGCGCGCCGTGACCCGCGGGGCGGAACAGCAGCTCGCCCGATTCGGTACGGAACGGCGTGTTGTCGGGATTGACGGCTATGGTGTCGGTGGCGGGTTTCTGCACCGAGAACGACACGTCGTACTTGACGCCGAAACGTTCCTCGTAGTAGGGCTGCGTGGCGCCCAGCACATCCCAGAAGCCGCCCATATGTTCGGCCGAGACGGTAAAGTGGATATGTACCGTGTCGCCCGAGCGGGCGTACGCCGCGCCCTCCACCAGGTGTTCCTCCACGGCCTTGCGGCCTCCGTCGGGATAGGCGTGGAACGTGACCAGACCCTTGGGCTTCGAGCCGTAGCAGAGTCCGCATTTTATGATGGCCTCCACGATCTCCTTGTCCGACGATTCGGCGTTGACGTGGTGCGAGAGCTCGGGCCAGAAGGCGAATTTTTCGATGTTGGCCAGCAGGGTGTCGATCCCCTTGCCGCGGCGGCCGTCATTGACGAACTCGAACAGCTCCTTGAACATTCGCGTGGCGGCACCCGACGCGGGTACGAACTTCACGACCCTGAGTCGGCGCGCCTCGTCGTCGTAGCGCGCTTCGGCGCGTGCTATATCATCCTCGGCGAGCACCTCGATGCCGTCGCCTGCGGCTGCCGCGCGCACGATGGGAAGATAGGGGAATCCGTTGCGGAAATTCTCGATTTGCCGCTCGACCCGCTCTCGGGTGAGTCCGTGTTTCTCGATCTGTGATAAGTCCTCCTTGCTGAACATGGTGTGTGAGTTATTTCGTTATTGTTGTTTTTTCGTTTTTGCGACTCTTTAGAGTCGTGCGGGCCGCAGCCTCGCCCCGCGGAGGCCCGCTGCTCACTTGCGTGCGCAAGCGTTCTCCGCAGGCTGCGGCCCGAGAGTCGGTTCCCTCTGCGCCGCCCTGCCGCCGCACACCGAAAATTATTCAAATTTACGAAATATTTCCTAACTTTGTCGAAAATGCCGATTAATTTATCGGTCTTGGTCGGATAATAGACGAAAAACCCGTAAATATGAAACGATTATCTGTTCTGTCGCTCCTGCTGCTGACCTTCGCTTTGGCCGATGCGTCGCCGCTGTGGATGCGCTATCCCGCCATTTCGCCCGACGGCCGCACCGTGGCCTTCACCTATAAGGGCAGCATTTATACCGTGCCCGCCGCAGGCGGCGAGGCGCGGCGGATCACCTCCGACGAGAGCTACGACTACGCTCCCGTGTGGTCGCCCGACTCGAAGACCCTGGCCTATGCCTGCGACCGCTTCGGTAATTTCGACATATTCACGGTGCCCGCCTCGGGCGGCGCTCCGACGCGCCTTACCACCCACTCGGCAGCCGAGATGCCCTATGCCTTCTCGCCCGACGGCAAGAAGATATATTACGGAGCCTCGATCTCCGATCCTGCCGCCAGCGCGCTGTTCCCGAAAGGGTCGATGAGCGAGCTTTACGCCGTGAGCGTCGATGGCGGCCGTCCCGAACGCGTGCTCGCCACCCCCGCCGAGGCCGTGAGCTTCACGCGCGACGGCAAGTCGTTCTTCTATCAGGACAAGAAGGGCGGCGAGAACATATGGCGCAAACATCATACCTCGTCCATCACGCGCGACATATGGCGTTACGACTTCGCTACGGGGAAGCATACCAACCTTACGGCCCGTGCGGGTGAGGACCGCAACCCCGTGTATGCCGACGGCGACGGGAAGGTCTATTTCCTGAGCGAGCGCGACGGCACGTTCAACGTGTGGTCGTTCGCCGCCGACGCCCCTGCCGAGGCCAAGCAGGTGACGCGCTTCAAGAACCACCCCGTGCGGTTCCTCTCGGCGGCGGTCGACGGCACGCTGTGCTTCGGCCATAACGGCGAGATATACACCATGAGCGGCTCTGGGTCGCCCCGAAAGCTGGACGTGACGATCGTGGACGATTCGCCCGCCGACAAGACCGCGCAGATAGCCGTGAGCGGCGGCGGTTCGGCCGTGGTTTCGCCCGACGGCAAGCAGATAGCATTCGTTTCGCGCGGCGAGGTGTTCGTCACCGCGGTCGATTACGCCACTACGCGGCGCATAACCGCCACCGCGCAGTCGGAGGCGTCGCCCGCATTCGCGCCCGACAACCGTACGCTGGCATACGCTTCGGAGCGCGACGGCAAGTGGAATATCTACCAGGCGAAGATCGTGCGCGACGACGATCCCGATTTCCCCAACGCCACGCTCATCGAAGAGAAGCCGCTGTTCAAGAACGACGGCGTGGACCGCACCTGCCCGCAGTACTCGCCCGACGGCAAGAGCCTCGCATTCGTGGAGGACCGCTGCCGTCTTACGGTGCTCGATCTCGCTTCGGGCAAGACCCGCCGCGTGACCGACGGCAGCCGCCATTACTCGACCGACGGCCGCATGGACTACTCGTGGTCGCCCGACGGCAAGTGGTTCGCCTTGAGCTACACGGGCAACCGTCACGATCCCTATTCGGACGTGGGTCTGGTGAGCGCCGAGGGCGGCGAGATATTCAACCTCACCAATACGGGATATTTCGACAGCGATCCGCAGTGGGTGATGGGCGGCAATGCGCTGCTCTTCTCGTCGGACCGCTACGGCATGCGCAGCCACGCTTCGTGGGGATCGTTGCAGGACGTGATGATCGTCTACCTCAATCGCAAGACGCATGAACTCGCCCGCATGAACAAGGAGCAGTACGAGATGTACAAGCAGGGCGAGAAGCGTGCGAAGGAGGCCGAGGCCAAGGCCGAGAAGGAGAAGAAGGCCGACGACGACAAGAAAGACAAGGACAAGGAGAAGGCCGATGCCGACAAGGCGGAGGCGATCGTGATCGAGCTCGACAACATCGAGGACCGCATCGTGCGCCTCACCCCCTCGTCGGGTTCGCTGAGCGGTTACACGATGAACAAGGACGGCGAGACGCTTTATTATATAGTGTCGTACGAGGGCTCTTACGATCTGTGGCAGCTCGACCTGCGCGAGCGCAACAACAAGGTGTTGCAGAAGTCGAGCGGCGGCGGACGTCTGGTGTGGGACGGTAAGATGGAGAACATGTTCTTGCTTGGCGGCCGCATGAGCAAGTTCAAGGGCGGCAGCGGCGCGCCGACGGCCGTAGCCGTGCGCGGCGATATGACGCTCGACGCCCGCGCCGAACGCGAATACATGTTCGACCGCATCTACCGTCAGGAGAAGAGCCGTTTCTATACCGAGACCATGCACGGTGTCGACTGGGAGGCGCTGCGCGACAACTACGCTCGGTTCCTGCCCCATATCGACAACAACTACGACTTCGCCGAGATGGCCAGCGAGTGGCTGGGCGAACTGAACGTGTCGCACACGGGATGCAGCTATTCGCGTCCTGCCGACGCTAACGGCGACGTGACGGCCGATCTGGGCCTTATCTTCGACCTCTCGCGCAAGGGCGACGGCCTGCTTGTGGACGAAGTGATCGCAGGCGGACCTTTCGACCGCGCATCGTCGCAGGTGCGCGCGGGCGACATAGTGGAGAAGATCGACGGCTGCGCCATAGCCGACGGCGCGGATTTCTATCCCATGCTCAACCGCCGCGCGGGCAAGCGCACGCTGGTGTCGGTATACCGTCCCGCCGACGGCACGCGCTGGGACGAGGTGGTGACGCCCATATCGCAGGGCCGGCTCTCGGCGCTGCTCTACAAGCGCTGGGTGAAGCGCCGCGCCGCCGACGTGGAGCGCCTCTCGGGCGGACGGTTAGGATACGTGCACATAGAATCGATGGGCGACCCGAGCTTCCGTACCGTATATGCCGAGATACTGGGCCGTTACAACCATTGCGACGGCATAGTGATCGACACCCGCTTCAATGGCGGAGGCCGCCTGCACGAGGATATAGAGATACTTTTCAGCGGCGAGAAATACCTGACGCAGGTGATCCGCGGCAAGGAGGCGTGCGACATGCCGAGCCGCCGATGGAACAAACCGTCGATAATGATCACGTGCGAGGCCAACTACTCCAACGCTCACGGCACGCCGTGGGTCTACAAGCACATGGGCATAGGCAAGGTGGTGGGCATGCCCGTCCCGGGAACCATGACCAGCGTGTCGTGGGAACGTTTGCAGGACCCCACGCTGGTGTTCGGCATACCCGTGATAGGGTATCGTCTCGACGACGGCAGCTACCTTGAAAACACGCAGCTGGAGCCCGACATCGAGGTGGCCAACTCGCCCGAGGAAATAGTGACGGGCCGCGACGAGCAGCTGGAGACAGCTGTGAGGGAGCTGCTCCGACAGATCGACGAGGATCGTAAAACAGGGAAGAAGTAAAGGCGCATGATAAGGGAATTTACCGAA